>PHBC01000005.1 GCA_002840505.1 Deltaproteobacteria bacterium HGW-Deltaproteobacteria-2
TCGGCGACCGCTGGGCAATGCACCCACGACATTGGCATAATGGATATTACCGCTGACGTTTTCGGGCAGAATCGGCCAGGTGTTACCCATGGGATCTCTCAACTCGTGCGCGAAAACAGCAATATCCCGCAGGCACTTGAGCATGATGCTGTCGACATAGTCATCATCATTGCCCCACTTAGGCGCATTGCGGACAAAATCCAAACGCATTTCTTCCTGACCCTGCCAATCAGTAGCAATAGCCTTACTAAGCTCGGCCATGGTGTATTTCTTTTCATCAAAGACCAATTTTTTGATCGCCGCCAAACTGTCAATGTTTTCCACCCAGGTAAAGGCCGTTATCCAGGAATTGCCCTGGCTGATTGAAGGTTCATTCACATCCATGCCGCTTTCCACCGAGCGCTCGGAGATGCCTGACAGGAAAGGTCGCGGTGTAAATCGGGGAGCGTATTTTCTGCCCATGTTCACCATACGGGTCAGGATACTGAAGATAGTCTTCATCTGGAGAATCCAGGCATCATATACCTGCTCGTAACTGGTGAAGGTGGCCGGATCTGGTGTTTCAGCTCCGATTTGCATGTTGACCACAGGGTCGAAACCTCTGGTAAAGACATACTCGATGATCTTAGCGCAGTTGGCCGTTGCATTGGCCATGCGCATGGGCTGGAAACCGCGCTTGGTAGTAGGACAAGGCGACATACAGGCCTGATGCACCCAGGTGCGGGCTTCCTCGATGGGATGTCCGTGCCAATGCATGGAATTAGCGATCAGGATAGGATCATTACGCATTGAAGGATAACCGAGACCCTGACCTGTTGTCAAGTCGTTGCAGGCATCACTGCCATCTTTATTGACACCACCCAGAGTCCAGACCCATGTTCCTTCTATACCCTGCAATCCTTCCCGGATCATTTTCACCTTGAACTGAGAAATCTCGGCGGCCCGGATCAGAAACTCGCCGACCAGATCCATGGCCTCTTCCTTGGTGAGGCTCTTGTCGATGTTGACGTCCTTGTCGTAATACGGACCATGGTAGTAGTCCGGTCTGGCCGGCCAGGCGCCTTCGATGGCCTCGCTCCGGCTGAAGAGCTGAATGAATAGGTCATATTGGAAAGATTCCTGGAGGGTCCGGGGCGTCTTGGCCGGTACTCGTTCACAGCAATTGGCGAGCTGTAAAAGCTCTTCTTTGCGCTTATTATCGGTCTCGAAGTTTTCCGCAATGAGTCTGGCCAGGCGAGCAAAGCGCTGACCATGGCGAATACCGGCTTCGAGGGCTATTTTCATAGCTTCCCAATAATTCATCTTTTCATACAGCTCAGTAATTTCCTCATTGGCGGTAGGCATGTGGGCCATGGCATCCGCCTTATCAATCTGCTGGTCGATTTCATCGATAACATCTGCAAATCCCCGTTTGCCGGTCATAATGTACTCATAATCCTTGCCGGAATAACCACCTCTGGCGAGCGGGACACCCCATCCGATCGTGCCGGAGAGAATCTTAGATACATCGTCCATATCCGCGTAGGGAATCATCCGATCGGCATCGGCTTTTCCGGACCAGTAAGCTATAATATCATTCAGTACTTTCAGGCTATCATCAAGTGGCTCAGGAATAATCGTAGAATCATTGAGAACCTCTATATTCATGAGCGTGGCTACGGTTGGATTCCAAGCCACCGTATTGGGCAGACTACCCACGTAGCCTACGAGCTGGGCCTTATCAGTAATGAAGATCGTCTTGTGATCCAGATAATAGGCAAAAAGCTTGGCAAATTTGACGACAGGCGGATCAGGTGCAAGCTCCAGATCGCGAGCCGCTTGGGTATGCAATACGCCCTGCTCCAAATCAACATGCAATCCCACCGGATAATTGCCTCCTATCGCCCCTTTTTTCCAGATGGCCTTTCTGAGGTAATCCAACCTCTTCGACCGCTTCTTCTCCGCGGCCCACCACCATTCTTGTTTCTTTTCTAGATCTTTAATACTTGCGTTTGTTGCTGGCTCTGCCATAAAATTTCCTCCCTTCTTGTTGCCTTTCGGCTTTTCAGCTGATTCCCCTCTCGTTGGGGTAAGAATATGATCTGTTTTTATTTCTTCTCAAATGAAGAGCAAGAACTTGCATCCTTATCTGCCTTCCTTTATAGGAAAGAATTTCTTACACTCCTTGCATAACGGCATCGATGTCACCTCCTTCTTCTCTTCTTTTTATTTGGTTTTATTTTTAAATTTCATCAAACCTTGTTATTTATCTTTGCAATATTAATGATTGGCAAATTGGTGGCTTGAACCTCAAACCTTGCGTCCATGCATCGCCTTGAACATCATTGCGTATTTCCCTATGGTGCTTTTCTTGTGTTGAAGAAATGATGCTGCAAATGAAAAAAGCAAATTATATGCCAGTCTTATGGTGAACGTAATAGCTTAATATTGCTACACTAATAAAAAGCATCTTTTCAAGATGTTCTATACAAAACAAATAATGACCTTATATCGTCATTCATGTGTATTATTACATGCCCAACTTTGGTGAGCTGAAATGAACAAGGGAGCAAGAAAGAAACAAAAAATGGATTTCTGCACCGACTTAATTTTAAATTTTCTCCGCAGAGTTTCAGTGGTGGCAGTGGTCAGAAATTAGGATTACCACTTAACTTAAAGGTTGATTACCCGACGTGCTTTGCTATTTCATAAGTTGATGATCATCTGTGGTCTTTGAATCACCTATCGTCCAATTAGATTCTTGGACATAGGCATCATGATGTAAATATTTAATATCATTTCGCAATACCCAAAGTCCTCATTCGAGAGTAAAGGCTTGTTCTCTTCATGCCCAATATCTCTGCCGCGCCGCCCGGACCGCTGATTCGATTATTTGTAATTTTGAGGATATTCTTGATATATCTTCGCTGCATTTCATCAAGTGTCGGTTTGTCGTCAAATAAGTCTGCTGATTCCTTTTGGGGTTCAGTCAGAGAGAGCCCTAATTGAAGCTCTCCGGAGCCTGAAACAATTATTGCCCTCTCGATGACGTTTTGTAGTTCCCTCACATTTCCCGGCCAGGCATATTTCAGGAGTTTCGTCGTATCGCCAGGTGACAAAATCATTGATTGACGGCCATAACGTTTGGCATACTGCGTGATGAAATGGCGCGCAAGTTCCAGGATGTCGTCACCGCGTTCCCTGAGCGGTGGCAGGGTGATGGGAAAGACGCTGAGACGATAGAAAAGATCCTCGCGAAAACGCCCCGCGGCAACCTCTTCCTTCAGATTGCGGTTGGTTGCCACAATCAAGCGGAAGTCCGATCGGATGATTTTACCGCCGCCGATCCTGACAAATGTTTTTTCCTCCAGGATCTTGAGGAGCTTTATCTGAACCTGTGGAGGAACTTCGCCGATTTCGTCGAGAAAAAGCGTTCCCTTGTTGGCCAGCTCGAACCGTCCCAGCTTTTGTTTCTCCGCACCGGTAAAAGCGCCTTTTTCATAACCGAACAGTTCGCTTTCAAAAAGATTCTCCGGGATTGTCGTACAGTCCACGACAATAAACGGACTGGCGGCGCGGCGACTTTGTTCATGTATCCATCCGGCAAGAAGTCCTTTACCCGTGCCTGTTTCTCCCATGATGAGGACAGTGGTATCTATTAATGCGGCCTGATGCGCCAGTTCCAACTGCTTAGTTGCTGCAGGCGAGCGGGCGATTATTCCATTCATGGCGGAACGATTGGCTTCCTTTTCTCCTGACAGTCGTTCGATTTCCTGCTTGATTCTCAAATTATTCATGATGAAATCGATAAGGTCGCCGGTGAGGCGTCCCAGTAATCTCATCATGAGAGGGTCCAGATAATCGAAAGCATCAGACAGGTAGGAGTTGTCATGATAGAGGACACAACGGGTTGTACCTCGAACCTCTATCGGGATACAAAGGATGGATCGAATTTTTCCGTCCGGGAAGCTTTTGACGCTATCGGTATTTTTGAAGACAATGGCTTTATTAGAGTGAAAGGCTTTCCACACCAGATCAAGGTAGGGTTTGAACGCCTCTGATTCAACTTCATCCTTCCACAAATTTATGGAGGCCCATAATGCCGGCTTGCGCGTTCGTTTTCCTTCATCAAACCAGAAAAGACCGCCTCGTTCGGCCCCGAAGAACTCGTTGGTTGATATAACGGTCCGTTCGAGAATCTCTTCCTGTTCCATGGCCGCTTTGATATTGTTGGTCATGGTTAAATAGGTTTTTAGAAGTTCCTCATTAGGCCGTGCCTCGGTAACACGCTTATTGAGCAGGGGCTTGAATTGGTCGGGAAAGAGGTCGGGCGCGTAGCCGCTGTAGAGGCGCCAGGCTGTATCGGCATGTTCTCCAGCCTTTTTCTTGTTGCCACCGATAAGTTCAAAATGCGCCATATAAAGAAGCGTCTTGGCCAGTTGCATCCGGTCGCCTGAGGCCTCCAGGCATTTTTTGCTCTCCTGAAGATCGCCCATGATGGATTGCAGGTCTGCGTTTCCCTGGTCTTCTTTAATCTGGGCATTGATTCTAAACGCGACACCCTTGAGATGTATATTAATGCCGTTGAGGACGCTCTCCAGAGCGGCGGGATAAACATATGCTTCGCTTATAGGTTTGAACCCTAACCGTAATAGCCCGTAGTTAACCTCCAGGACAATCGGAGTTGCATATTCAATTGTCAATCCATATTTGAAACTTTTCATCAAGGATTCGTCAAAGATATCGTAGGCTTTTTTATAATCACCCTTGGAAAAGGCTAGCAGTGCCAGACCGGCCCCGGAGAAAAGGTAAGCGATGGCATTGTTGGTGGATATCGACCTCTCTCTGGCCTTGTTGAGCGCAGTTTCAGCTTCCTTATATCGCTTGATGAGGGTGAGCGCCTGGCCCAGCATGCTGCCTAAAATCGAACACATGCTTTCGTTGCCCCGCGCCTCGGCCTGGCGCAAATGGGCATCGAGGAAACCTATTACACGATGAAACTGGCCAAGATAAATCGCACAATAGATAAAAATCAGTTGTGTCATGGGCATGCCTATTTCCGTATTGATCTCTGGGAAATTCTCGACACGTTCAAGGTAAGCCATGGCCTCCTTGTTCTGGCCCTTGAAGAAGTAGTAGGCTCCGATTAATTCCGCCGACTGGTTGAGGATGTCATTATCGCCCAGTTCCATAACCCCTTCCAAACCGACGGATAAAGCCTCTATGGATGCATCATTTTCACCGGCGAGCCAATACATTCCTCCTAGTTGCAGATTGATAAGCGCTTTGGATCGCCTGTCGCCCAGCTTTATCGATACCTCCTGTGCCTTGATCAGTATATCGTGCAGTTCCATTAGATGCCTGCCCAGCAGGAAGCAGATGTTTGATAATTTCAATGCCAATGACAAGAAGAGGGCTTGAGCCTGATGATCGTCCAATTGCCGCAATCTGCCGACGGCGAGACGGAGGTGGTCAAGCGCTACTTCGTAGTTCCGATTGGCCAACTCTTTTTCTGCCAGGTCACTCTCAATGCATGCGGATTCGAGGCTACGCCCGGAACGTTCGAGCAGACCGGCCAGCACTGTCTGGTCAATTTCGGAGGCGAGATTAGCGGAGTAAATCATATCAATCAGGTCTACAAGAAAAGTTTTATTGCATATGCTTTCGAGCTTTTTCGAAACTTGATCGGGCAGGATCTTGCCAAGACAGAATCTGTTGCCGGGCCTCTGGCATATCAAATCTTCCTTTTCAGATATCCGCAGGAGTTCAAAGAGCTTCCCCGGCGTAAGCGGCGCCAGGACATCCAGAACTTCAATGGAAACTTCGCAATTAAGTGCGTGCAAAACCGTCAGAAATCGGTATTGTTCATCACTTAACATAACGCAATCATTTGTCATTATTATCTCCACAATGTTAGCTTTGTATTAGAAATTTATACTCTTACGACAAACAGATTGCAAGGAAAATTGTCTCAATAAAGACATGACTGTTTTGAGTCATCACCTGTCTGTTTTCTGAAAAAAGCTAGCTGGGATATTCTCAGAGAGTTCTTCAAGACTTTATATCGTCTGTCAATGAAATATTGGTCACCATATAACAGTAAGAAATCGATAGTCTAATTTTATAAGGAAGAATACTAGTTGATTGCCAGCAAAAGCACAAATTCCCCGTGCATTTCGTTAATCACTGATTTATAAAAACATGCTATTTTAAAATCAAAGTGCTATGTTTGATGGCACAGCCTGCCCCGGCGAAGGCCGGGGTTGTCGGTTTCCTCAACGTATGTATAATTAAAACAATAATATTCTTCGGCAGGAAAGGGAATTATTTTGAAGGTCAAAACTAAAAATATCAGCATCGTTTTATATAAGCCAAAATATGCGGGCAATATCGGTTCGATTGCCCGCGCCGCAAAAAACATGGGCATCGGAAACATTGTTGTTGTTGGGACTTCCAATTTTGACCACGAGGCAATGCAACAACGCTCTACTCATTTGGCCGCCGATGTTTTAGATAAAATCCAGTATTCTGAAAACATTGTTGAAGCACTTGGAAAATTCAATTTTATCGTGGGGACAACCGCCCGTCTGGGCAAAGCACGCGGGCCTTTTATTTCTCCGAGAGCGGCGGCGGGTGATATTGTAAATATTTCTCAGAAAAACAAAGTTGCCCTGCTTTTCGGTCCGGAAGATACGGGGCTTGCCAATGATCAATTGCGTCTTTGTCATTCCGTAGTCACCATTCCGACATCGCGTGAATTCACATCGCTTAATCTTTCTCATGCTGTGATGATTTTGTGTTATGAAATATTTATCTCAGCTTCTCCGGCAACTCCGTCAGCTGCGGCAACACCCAAATTAGCGCGATCACAGGAACTGGAGGGGATGTACGGACAAATCAAAACATTGCTTGCCGATATCGGATTTTTAAATCCCGAAAATCCTGATTACTGGATGATGCATTTGCGTCGCTTCTTTAGCCGCTCCTCGCTTTTGTCGCGCGAGGTAGGGATTATTCGCGGTATTTGCCGCCAGCTTGAGTGGTACGCTCACCACAAAAAAACTTGACTTTACCGGACAGTTCTCATAGGGATTGCACATACAAGCATTGCTTTCCTTGCCGCGTGATTACGTCCCCGGGGTTTATATCCAATGCAACATAACGTCATAATTATATAATCAATACTGATGGAGGCTTTACATTATGAGAAAAACATTTTCTTTTACAGGCGCGAAAAAAATTATTTTTGGCAACGGTTCAATATTGACATTGACCAGCCATATCAAAGAATTCCATGCCCAAAATCCTCTGCTGGTTATTGATAAAAATCTTGCCAAAACAGATTTGCTGGAGAAAATAGCCAACGTTCTTATTCCCGGAGGTATTAAATTTACTGTTTACGATAAGGTTGAACCGGAACCGCCCATTGAACTGGCTGATGAAGGTGCAAAAATCGCCGTTAAAAACAAATGCGATATCGTCATTGGTATCGGTGGCGGCAGTGCGATGGATGTGGCCAAGGCCATTGCCGTACTTGCAACAAATAAAGGTAGTGCTGTTGATTATCTGGGTCTCAATAAAGTGCCCAAACCGGGACTTCCCAAAATCATGATCCCGACGACCGCCGGTACCGGCAGCGAAGTTACCTTTACCGCGGTTTTTGTGCGGAAGAATTTGAAAAAGAAAGAAGGAATGAACAGTCCATATCTTTATCCGGAGCTGGCTCTGCTTGATCCGGAATTGACACTGAGTCTTCCACCCGTGCCCACGGCGCAGACCGGTCTGGATGCTTTGTGTCATGCCATCGAATCATACACATCGGTTAATTCTTCACCCGTGAGCGAGATGTTTTCTCTGGAGGCGATAGCTCTCATTGCCGAAAATTTACGTACCTGTGTGCATGATGGTAAAAATATTGTCGCGCGTGAAAGAATGCTTTTGGGAAGCTTATATGCCGGAATCGGGCTGGCGAATGCCGGTGTGACGGCGGTGCATTCGCTTTCTTATCCTCTGGGCGGAAAATACGGTGTCGGACATGGACTGGCCAACACGATGATGTTGCTGGCGGTAATGGCTTTTAATCTGCCTGCGGCGCTGGAAAAATTTACAGATGTTGCTGCGGCGATGGGAGAAAATATTGAAGGTCTTCCCGAGCGCGAAGCCGCTTATTTGGCTCTGGAAGCCGTTGAAGCTTTAATTGAAGATTGCGGCATTCACTCGTCACTAGCTCAATTCGGCATCAAAGAAAAAGATTTTCCTGCCTTGGCCGATGTGGCGTTGACTGTGGCCAGGCCGCTGGAAAATAATCCCCGCAAAATTACCAAAGAAGATATGATCGCAATTTACGCACAAGCTTTTTAAGAAAGGAAGGTTAGACAAATGGCTGGAGCAGAACTAATTGGAAAAGAAGAAATGAAGGAAATAATGGATGTTCTCGAAACAGGCATCCTGATGCGTTATGGTTTTGATAAAGAAAGAAAAGGAATTTACAAGGTTCGTGAATTTGAAGAGGCCTTTGCCAAATATTGCGGCACAAGCTACGCGCTGGGCGTAACTTCCGGCTCGACGGCTCTCCAGATTGCGCTCACGGCAATGGATGTAGGGCCCGGTGACGAAGTGCTTGTACCCGCTTTTACTTTTTTAGCCACTTACGAGGCGGTAATGGAAGTAGGCGCCATTCCCGTGATGGTGGATATTGACGACACCCTCAATCTCGATCCTCTGGAGATTGAAAAGAAAAAATCTCAGTATACCAAAGCGGTAATTCCTGTGCACATGTGCGGTTCGGGCGCCAATATCGATAAAATAGTGGAAATCGCCCATAGAAATAAACTGCTGGTTTTGGAAGATAACGCTCAAGGCTGCGGCGCTAGCATTAAAGGTAAAAAACTGGGCAGTTTCGGCGATATGGGAACTTTCAGCTTTGATTATGTTAAAACGGTGACCACCGGCGAAGGCGGCATGGTCATTACAAATAACCTTGATTATTATCACCGGTCGGAGTGGTATCATGACCACGGCCATGATCATAATCCAAAAGTAAGCCGCGCTCTGGAAGGCAGAACCATTCTTGGGTTTAATTTCCGGATGAATGAACTGCAGGGAGCGTTGGGCTTGGCGCAGTTGCGCAAACTGGATTATCTGATCGGCGAGCAGAAGAAAAACAAAAAGTTTATCATGGATGTGCTGGCGCAGGTTCCCGGCGTGGGATTCCGCGCTAAACCGGATCCCGAAGGAGATTCCGCCACGTTCCTGGCGTTTAATCTGCCGGATGAAAATCAGGCGCAGAAGTTCCAGAATCTGCTTAGCGCTGAAGGTGTGGATACTGTCTGCTACAAGAGAAATTTGTGGCACTATGTTCCCAATTGGGAACATTTTCTGGCGAAGTCTACGGCCAACTCGAAAAAATATCCGTTTACCAATCCGTCTTATAAAGGCAAGGTGCAGTATACAAAAGAGAGCATTCCGCAGGCCGAAAGTATTCTGGGGCGTACGTTGGTTATGGGCATATCCGTGAAGATGAGCCAGGAAAAACTGGATGGGATAAGAAAAGGAATAGAACAAGCCGCGAAAAACATCTAACAAACTTGCTCTCCTTCGTATAACTTTGTTGGCAGCGTCGTCGGCTTCCTCGACGTATTGTAATATACGCCTGCGGAGCCGACTCCTCGCCGCCGCGTTCTACTTCGGATATCAAGTTTGTTGTTGGATGTGATGCTGGTCGTTAGTGGAAATGCTGTCTAGACGAAAAGCTCACCCGGAGCAGCCCAGCGGGCTGCGATCGGGTGCAGCGGCTGGTTAAACGTTTTTATTTCTCACTCCTACCTAGTGTACCCCTCTTAGTTGCAATTATAGAGATAGACTTCCAAAGTAATGCAATTCCATATACAAACAAGAGCGATGCATACAGAGGCCAAAAAATAAACCACCAAAGAATTTTATAGCCAAGAGATGCTGGTATAAACTTCAAATCTATTGGTTCCTTAATAACTAGGATAACTCTTTCACCAACCAGTTGCTTTCCAACTTCAAGAACGGAAATATTTAACGTTGATATGCCGACTGGAATATTTTGCATTAGTGCCAAATCTGGTGGCCAGGGAACAATATTTGGTTTTCCATCATCTACAAACGGATAAAGATCACGGAAAGCATTGTCACCTGAATAACCACTGACAGGTAGTGCCTCATATATGGTTGCCTTGCTTTTACCGCGTATCAGCAGTTTTATGGGAACGCCAGGCTTGGGAAATTCAAGAAAGTATTCTCCACTTTCCTTTGTAGTACCCCATTCGCCAAGTTCTGGTCTTTTTGATCCTTTAAATACAAGAAGAAGCCTTAGTTTGTCCGAGAAAGGCCGAAATACTGAAACGACGACGGATGCATTAGGACGCAACTCAAGAGCAACACGCTTCGTCGACGAAAAATAATTTGCGAGGCCACCAGTTACTACTATCACCACCAAAGTAGTCCAGATAGCCCAATTAATTTTCAGCCAGAAACTCATACGTAAGACAATCCTTCATTTGCCCTGTTTAACAATTTATATACTTGGTTGGTTTTTTCCGATTTTCACAACGAATATCACTTTTTTCTGAAAAGAATGCAAAGAAAAAAGTGCTTAAAAATCAAACAAAATGAACAAAATGAACTTTTACTACTTGGTATTTTATGCTAATATCGCACTTGAGCCAAGTTGGTATATTATGGAATATTTGTCCGACAGCAAGACGAACGATATTCTTACGGATTTCCAAAAGTATCTTAATGATGAAATTTGGGAAATATGCTGGTCATCAAATAAGTAAAAAAATATAAACATTTTGCTTGACAAGCAATACGAAATTGAATAATCATCTCTTTTCAATTTTTTACTAAGATGGTGGTTTTATTATGAAGACATATATGGCAAATGCTCAAACGGCAGACAAAAAGTGGCTCATTGCGGACGCTTCCGGTAAAGTATTGGGAAGATTCGCCAGTGAAATAGCTCTGCGCTTGAGGGGAAAGCATAAGGCTACTTATACTCCGCATTGTGATACCGGCGATTTTATCATTGTAGTTAATGCTGAAAAGATTGTACTTACAGGGAAAAAGCTGATCGATAAAAAGTATTATTCTTATTCGGGTTATCCCGGCGGACTAACAGAAACGACTGCAGGAAAAATGTTGGCAGAAAAACCCGAAAATTTGATTCGTACAGCGGTGCAGGGAATGCTTCCCAAAACCAATCTGGGACGCAAGATGCTGAAAAAACTAAAAGTTTATTCCGGCAATGCCCATGTTCATGAAGCACAATGTCCGGAGAAATTGTCCATTTAACGGATATAAAATTATAAATTAGATTATTTTCATAATTGGAGAAATCATGGCGCAACAACGTTATTATGCAACAGGTAAAAGAAAAAGTGCAATTGCTCGTGTTTATATGAAAGCGGGTAGTGGTAACATCGTAGTCAATAAAAGAAGCTATGATGAATATTTTACTCGTCCCAGTCTTAAAATGATAATCAAGCAACCATTTGAGATTACTGGTAAAAAAGATCAGTTTGATTTATATGTTAATGTGAACGGTGGTGGAGTGGCCGGTCAGGCAGGAGCAGTAAAACAGGGAATTTCTAAAGCTCTTCTGGAATATGACGCCGAGTTGCGATCAGTTCTGAAAAAGGCGGGCTTTTTAACCAGAGATGCCCGTGTCAAAGAACGAAAGAAATACGGGCAGCCCGGAGCCAGGAAAAGATTCCAATTCTCCAAACGTTAAAATTCAACAGGGGGGGCTTCTGGCCTCCCTTTTTTTTGGGGGATTTTATGATTAAGGCAGCAATATTCGGAGCCAGCGGATATACAGGTCAGGAATTAACCAGAATTTTGTCGGGACACCCCGAAGTAAAATTGGTTGCTGTTACTTCCCGGCGGTTCGCTGGAAAACCGGTATCTGAAGTATTTCCGTCTTTAAAGGGACTGACTCATTTAAAATATCAAAACGTTAATCCGGCTCAGATAAGTGATATCTGCGATATAATTTTTCTGGCGCTACCTCATGGCGTTTCCATGGAGATTGCTCCGGAATTTGTCAGGGCGGGCAAGAAGGTCATTGATTTGAGCGCCGATTATCGCTTGCGGGATATAAAAACTTATGAAACCTGGTATCAAAAACATAGCAGTGCCAAATTTATAAAAGATGCTGTTTATGGCATTCCCGAGCTTTACCGGCAAAAAATAAAAAAGGCGAAATTGATAGCCAATCCCGGTTGCTATCCGACAAGCATAATCTTAGGTCTTGCTCCGGCACTGAAAAAGAACATCTTGGATGTATCCACAATTATCGCGGATTCGGCCTCGGGAGTAAGCGGGGCGGGGCGGGAACCGCTGACGGGATCTCTTTTTTGTGAAGTTGACGGCGGCTTTAAAGCGTATAAAGTCGGCAAACACAGGCATCTTCCGGAAATTGAGCAGGAATTAAATGCTCTGGCCGGCAAAAAATTCGCTATTTCGTTTACGCCGCATTTACTACCGGTGAAGCGAGGCATTTTAAGCACGATTTACGCGAAACTGAAGAAAGATGTTTCTTTGGAAGAACTGCATTCTTTGTATTGCAATTTTTACTCGAAAGAGAAATTTGTGAGAATTTGTCCATTCGGACAGTATCCGAATATTTCTTCTGTTTGCGGATCGAATTATTGCGATATCGGATTGGCTGTTGATTTGCGAACAAAAAGAGTTATTGTAATGGCGGCAATTGATAATTTGATTAAAGGCGCTGCCGGGCAGGCTGTGCAAAATATGAACATCGTCTGCGGTTTTGAAGAAGACGCCGGTTTGCGAACAGCGCCGCTTTATCCCTGATGAAAGTAAGATAGAATATGTCTCAGAAAATATTCAACACAGCGACAAGAAAAAAGGAAGTATTCCAGCCTATCAAAGAAGGAGCTGTCGGTATTTATGTTTGCGGCATAACCACTTATGATGTCTGTCATGTAGGGCATGCCCGCGCGGCAATTGTTTTCGATGTTGTGGTCAGACATTTGCGAATGCACGGATATAAAGTGACTTATGTAAAAAATTTCACCGATGTAGACGATAAAATCATCGACCGCGCCAACAAAGAAGGCGTCAGCATTGCCGAAATATCGGAACGCTACATTAAATTACACGATGAAGATATGGCGGCGCTGGGAGTTATAACTCCTACGATAACCCCGAGAGCTACCGAACACATGGAAGATATAATCGCTTTAATCAGTACCCTCGAAAAGCAAGGATATGCTTATTGTGTCGATGGAGATGTATATTTTGCGATAAATAATTACGGGAAATATGGTGATTTATCAGGACGCAATCTGGAGGAAATGGTTGCCGGTGCGCGCATTGATGTTAATGACAAAAAAAAGAATCCTTTGGATTTTGCCCTCTGGAAAAAAAGCAAGAAAGATGAACCTTTTTGGGAAAGCCCATGGGGCAATGGGCGGCCCGGCTGGCATATTGAGTGTTCCGCCATGAGCCGGCGCTATTTGGGGGAAACTTTCGATATTCACGGTGGCGGTGAAGATTTAATTTTTCCGCATCACGAGAATGAAACCGCTCAATCGCAGGCGGCAACAGGAAAGCCTCTGGCCAATTACTGGATACATAACGGTTTTGTAAAAGTAAATTCTGAAAAGATGTCCAAATCGCTGGGCAACATATTTCCTGTCAGAGAAATATTAAAAAATTATCATCCGGAAGTATTGCGTTTATTTATGCTCCAGAGTCATTACCGCAGTCCGGTGGATTATTCGGAAAGTTCGCTTACAGAAGCCAGAGCCGGCTTGATCAGATGTTACACAACATTAAAGAGCATAAAAGATACTCTGGACAAATTATCAGCTGACACAACAACCGTTGTTAACAAATCTTCAGAAAAAAAAGAAGATTATCTAAGCAAGTTTGAAAAGCTTATTGATAAATTTAATGCCGCAATGGATGACGACTTTAACACGGCTCAAGCATTAGGTCATGTATTTGATATGGTCAGACTTACGAATAATTTCATTGTTGATGAAAAGCATATGCCTGATGATATAAAAGCTGAAATTTTAACAAAAGCAAAACAAATATTTGATCATTTTGGAACGGTGCTGGGAATTTTTCAAAGTTCTGCTGACCATTTTTTTGTGTCTGATAAGGAAACCGAGTTGCGTAAACGAGGCTTAGATATAGAAAAAATTGAAGATTTAATTAAACAAAGACAAGCCGCCCGTAGCCAAAAGGATTGGTCCAGAGCAGATGCTATAAGACAGGAACTGGGACGGCTTCATATTGTTCTTAAAGATTCCGCTGATAAAACAAGTTGGATAATTGAATAAACCCAGTTCTAAATTAAAGCGCTATCTTCATTGGCAGATAGTATCGTTTTTCCTTAAATATACATATTGACGTTTCGCTATCATCTTTAATTTAGGGACGTGATAACAAAAGATGGTATGCGTTGTCCATATCCGGGAATGGTTTCATTATTTTCTATGTAATTTCCGAAAATAGTGGAAATATCAAAGAAAAAGGTATAAATATAACGATTATATCTCTAATATGGTGGGGAATATTATGAAAAAATTATCAACAAAAGCGTCTTTATTTGTCATTATTTGTCTGGGAGTCTTTGTCCTTTTAGGACTGCGTAATGATAGCAATGTTTACGCCATGGATAAAAACATTTATAAGGGTATTAAGACATTCAATGAAGTTTTAGACATGGTACAGAAAAACTATGTTGATGAGGTTGAATCGACAACTTTAATTCAAGGTGGGATCAACGGAATGGTCAAATCTCTGGATCCCCACAGTGCCTTTATGACGCCGGATTTATACAAAGAACTGGAAGTAGAAACACAGGGGGCTTTCGGAGGGATTGGCATTGAGATTACAATTTTAAAGGATGTTTTGACAATCGTTTCACCAATTGAAGATACTCCTGCCTTTGTTGCCGGATTAAAATCGGGTGATCAAATTTTAAGAATTGACGGTAAATCTACTAAAGATATAACTATTATGGAATCCGTAAAGAAACTACGCGGTCCTAAGGATACTAAGGTTACAGTCACGATCATGCGGGAAAAAATGCCGGCACCGAAGGATATTGTGCTGACGCGTGCTATTATTCAAATCAAGAGTGTTAAGGTCAAATATTTTGATGATATTGGATACATTCGTATCGCTGCTTTCCAGGAAAGAACAGCAGATGATTTAAACAAGGCATTAAAGGAAATTGGCAAAAAACTCAATCCGATGAAGGGTTTGGTTTTAGACTTGAGAAATGATCCAGGTGGATTGTTGAATCAGGCAATAGAGGTCTCCGATGTATTTCTTAAATCAGGGACCATTGTTTCCACTCGCGGACGCACAAAAAACATGGAAACAAAGGCAACGGCTAAAGATAATGGTACTGAGTTAATTTGTCCGATTGTTGTTTTGGTTAACGAAGGTACGGCCAGTGCGGCGGAAATTGTTGCCGGAGCTATGCAGGATAATGGCCGGGCTTTGATTATTGGAACGCAAACGTTTGGTAAAGCATCTGTGCAGACAGTTATTCCATTGGAAGATGGTTCCGCGCTTAAGCTGACGACCGCACGTTATTACACGCCGAAAGGACGATCCATTCAGGCGGAAGGCATCAAGCCGGATATTATAGTTAAATACATGAAGCCGAAGGAGGATGCGGATAATACTGCCTGGTGGGAGGACCGGATTAAAGAAAAAGATCTCAAAGGGCATATAAAACCGGCAAAGGAAGATGGTACCAAGGTTGATGAACCTCAGACTCAAGAGGATAAGGATCCTTCTGATTTAGTTAATGATAATCAACTCAAGACAGCTATTGATATCTTAAAAGGATGGGATATCATGAAAAAGAACCTGAATAGCTAAGTTGTTCACAGAGAGTAAAAAATATAATTATTTATGAAATTGAACAAACGTCTCTTCCCGGCATTGATGATATTTTTAATTGTTTTAACAATTGCAGGTATTATTTATGTGCTGCAATTTCAAGAAGAGCCATCGGTGATTAAAGAGCCGGCAAAAAAAACGAAAAAAGTAGCACCAAGGAAAGCAATTACACCTAAAAAAGAAAAGGCGAAACCATTGCCTCCCAAGTCTGTACCACTCAGGCAGGTAGCAATTATTATTGATGACATTGGTAATGACCTGAAGCAAATACAAGAATTGTTGAAAATTAATGCCGATATAACATTTGCTATTTTACCTCTGTGCCCTCACACTCGTGAAGCAGCGGAAATGTTTCATAAGGCGCATCGGGAGACACTCTTGCATTTACCCATGGAGCCTCTTTCTTATCCGCGCGAAAAACCGGGTCCGGGTGCTCTTTTTACGGATATGAGTAACGACGAGATTATCTTTCAATTAGAAAAAGACATTGCAACTGTGCCCTATATTTCCGGAGTTAATAATCATATGGGTTCAAAATTTATGATGGATGAAAAAAAACTTACTGTAGTTTTTAATAAGTTAAAAAATAAGAAATTGTTTTTCGTAGATTCACGCACTTCATCTGATACGAAAACTTTTGTCACCGCGGGAAAAGTAGGATTACCGGTGGCCGCGCGTAAAATATTTCTTGATAACAATCGTGACTACAATGAAATTTATAATATATTGATCAATATTGCCAAAAAAAATGGTGATGATTCGCCGGTGATTATTATCGGCCATCCTTATCCGGAGACTGTTCGGGCTGTAGGCGATGCAGTGAAAGTTTTAAGGGAAAAAGAAGTAGCGATTGTTCCTGTATCGCGGATAATTAAAAAACAAAAAGCATCCAGTTAGATGTTGGTAAATTTATTCGTTAATAAAGTTAATGATGTAATATGCAAAAAAAGCAAATATATCCGGCAGTCATAGTAATTTTAGTTTTTATAAGTTTATACGGTTGCAGCCATATGGCGGCAGTCCCGGTTTACTCTTCATCGAAAACATCAACAGATGCAGCTTATCATTATTCCCTGGGTGTTCTTTTACGTTTAAACGGTAAAATTGAGGAAGCAACTGAGGAGTTGAAAAAGGCGGTTGCGGCCGACCCCGGATCTTCTTATCTTACGACAGAGCTTGTTTCTCTTTACACGGAACAGGGCGATCTCGGTCAGGCCATATCCCTGGGTGAAGAAATGCTTTCAAAAAATCCTAATAATATTGAACTCCATCTGATTATGGGTAGTTTATATCTCAATATTCACGAAAATAAAAAGGCTATTGCCGAACACAAAAAGGTAATTGAACTTGATCCTAAGAATATTATGGCCCATTTTTATTTGGCGATAATTTATGCCGAGGAGAAAAGATTTGATAAATCTGAAGAAACTTTTAAGAAGCTTTTAAAAATCGATCCCGACAACATTATGGGCATCTACTACTATGGCAGAGTTCTTGTGAAAATGACGCGTTTGGAAGAGGCCGAAAAGATGTACAAAAAGGCCATATCTTTAAATCCTTATTTTGAAATGGCTTTATTTGATTTGGTTGCTCTTTACGAAAGGCAGGAAAAGCTGGAAAAAGCTATGGCCGTTTATCGCCATTATTTGGAGATTAATCCCACCAGGATAAGTTTACGAGTTAAAATAGGAGAACTTTTAATTAAAGAGAAAAAATATGAGGATGCGGAAAAAGAGTTCCTCGAAGTACTGAAAATTGATCCTGATAACCGTGATGTAAGAATTGCTTTGGGTCTTTTATATTATGATATGCACAAACTTGATTTGGCTGTCGCTGAATTTTCTACAGTGCTGAAAAAGAACCTAACGGATGACAAGGTTCGTTATTTATTGGCTAACACGTATGAAGAACAAGGCGAGAATAAATTGGCGATGGAAGAATATCAGAATATTTCTACTTCATTCGAATTATATGCAAGCTCTCAAATTCGTGCCGGGATGATCCTTAAAAAAGAGGGTAAAATTTCTGAGGCCATTAATTTAATAAAGGAAAGTATTAAAAAGAAGAATAATCTGATTCCTTTTTATCTGTTTTTATCTGCTCTTTATGAAGAAGCTAAAGATATTGTTGCAGCTGAAAATATCTTGAAGGAAGGTATCAGAATTGATCCCAAGGAAATAGATTTACATTATGCGCTAGGCGTAATTTATGAAAAGACAAATCGCCTTTCTGAAAGTGTCAAGGAAATGGAAACGGTTTTAGCCATTGATCCGGAAAATGCCGAAGCACTTAATTTTATAGGCTACAGTTATGCTGATCGCGGCATGAATCTTGATGACGCGGAAAAAATGATTATCAAAGCTTTGAAAATTAAACCCAATAACGGTTATTTGATAGACAGCCTTGGTTGGGTTTATTTCAAAAAAAATAAATTAAACAGTGCAATGAAGCATTTGAAACAAGCGTTGGAACTTTTGCCAGACGATGTTAATATTATTGAGCATATGGGCGATGTTTACGTAAAACTGAACAAGACTAAAGAAGCGGAAGAAATGTATAATCGTGTGCTTAAAATTGATCCTAAAAATAGTCTGGTACAAAAAAAGCTTGAAGATTTAATGAAGCATAAATAATTAAGGGTATGAACCATGAAACAAGCTTTTGGAACACTTCGCTATCGGAATTGCACTTTCACGAATAAAAACCCATAATATTTTACGAAAAAGATTTCCCATGCCCAAGAAAAAATTCCTCTTACCTTATATGATGTCCTTGCTATTGCTAGCGCTGCTTGCAAGTGGTTGTATTCGACGAGCAGTTATTTATAACGATTCTCCGCCGGAAAAAATTCTTGCGGCCATTCCCAACGCTGTTGGAGAAAACGATATTTTAAGCGCTGTTGTACAGATAGATTTAGTGACGTCTAATGGTTATCATCCGGTAAAGGCAGTCTTAATTATAAAAAAACCTTCATACTTAAGGTTAGAATTTCTTTCGGTCATCGGAACACCACATTTTTTTCTTGCTGCTTCTCCTGAAAAAATGAGTATTTTTATTCCTTCGAAGGGAGAATTTTATTATGGACAACCGACGGCTGTTAATCTGGAGCGATTCTTACCTTGGCCAATTAGTATTGACGATATGGTAATGATTTTTGCCGGAACTTATCCTTTTTTGAAGGAAAAGCTTATCGCTTATCACAGTTATCAGGAAGAAAATTTTCTGCGAATAGAAATGGTAGCGCAATCCAGATGTTCGCAAATTATCTGGGTGGGGGAAAATAACAGGTTATTGAAACTCGTTCGCAAAGATGAGTATGGTAAAGAAATATATAATGTTAAATATGACCATTATGAAGAACAGAGTCCTGTTGCCAGAGAAATTACAATAAGCATGGCCGATAGATTAACGTCGGTATCAGTAAAATATTCAGACGTCAAAATCGAGAAGGCAACCGATATGTCGATTTTTAACCTGCCGGTTCCGGCTAACGTTAAAACAATTCCGCTGGATTGAGGGGCTGTTGACCGGGAGCGCATTCCCGCAAGGAAGCGCAATTATAAAATGAACACTTTCCTTGCCGGAAAAAGCCGAAGGCTTTACAAAACGCTCATCTGTCCCGATAAAATCGGGATTGCGCCACAAAACCGCACCGCTCAACGTATGTCTATATACGCCTCGCAGTTCGGTTTTTTGCGCGCCTTGCACCTGAGCATTTTTGAACAACCCATAAACATGGACTTTTTCAACAATACCAAGGTCACGCGTGTATAATACGCCTCCTTAGCCCCGCTAAAGCGGGATAATTCAACTAACGAATTACAGCTCATTTCATTCCCTGTAATTCGAGTTTCATTTACCGTCGCGATATCGTCTTTGCTGTAGAAGTGGTATTAATTTTTCTTCCTGTAAGAAATTATTTGATCTCTTGCAGGCTGGAGCGCGCAATACGCGCCTGGCTGGTATTCGGATAGTTTTTGATTACCTGTTGTAAAAGCAGTTTAGCACTGGTTTTGTCTCCCAACTTTAGGAAGGACATACCTTGTTTGAGTAAAGCATAAGGGACTTTATTACCGTTCGGGTAATTCTTGGTTACTTTTTCATATTCCAGAATGGCGGATTCATACTTTTGTTCAAAAAAATAACATTCACCAACCCAAAACTGGGCATTATCGGAATACTCGCTGTCAGGATAATTAGCTAAAAAATTTTGAAACTCGGTTCTGGCTTTATCATAATTGCCTTCTTTGAAGATTTGATAAGCGGCCGAATAAGCTTTTTCCTTGTCCTGCTTTTTTGCCGGATCTTTGGCAACAGAGCCACCGGTTGATTTGCCGACTTTATCGGAAGCATCACTTGAATTATTTTTATTGCCGATCTCCAGAAAGTTTTCAATAAAGTTGATTTTCAGCAGAATATTATCAAAACGTTGATCTTCCTTTTTTGTATTGGAAGTAAAATCCTTTTTAAGTGTTTCCACTTGGCCGCGCAGTTGCTGAAGATTTTCCCGCAAATCGGTAATGTCTGCTGCTGCGCTGGCTTGCCCAGTGCGCATGGCCTCCAGTGCAGTAACATTCTTTTTTAAGGTGGTCAGTTCGGAATCCACTACTGCCATCTTTGCATCCATTTTTTCGTCCATTTTCTGGTTTAATTCCGAACGGAGCGCCCTCATATCTTGCGTAGTAGCGCAACCCGCAATGAACAATGCCAAAAGAGCTAAAAAGAGATAGATAGAAATTTTCAATTTTTTCACCTCTTTCAATTATTATTAAGGAGTAACAACGAAATGGGCGCGTCTATTCTTGTCCCAGGCTTCTTCGTTATTATTAGGATCCAAAGGGCGCTCCTCGCCATAGCTAACCGTTTTTATTATTGATTCTTGAATGCCTAAATTAACGAGAAATTTTTTTGTTTCCTGGGCTCGTTTTTGCCCCAGTGCCATGTTGTATTCGGCAGTTCCTCTTTCATCGCAGTGTCCTTCAACAACGACTAAGGAAGTTTTATGCTTTAGTAAATAATCGGCATTAGTCTTAAGAATTTCGCGGGCGTCGGGGCGGATGCTGGAGCTGTCGTAATCGAAATTGATATCGCTAATGGGAGATTTTGCCGTTGCTTCCATAAGTGAAGACTGTTCATTAGCGGTTTCCTGTATATTAGTAGTACCAGTCGGGGCATCAGTGCTGTCGCTTTGTTTTGTAGTGTCGGTCGGTATTTGTGCCGGTGTTGGCGCGGGCGCAACTTGTTGTTCCTGCGCAGAGCCGCTTGTTACTACAGATTTTTTTTCGGCGCAGCCGGTAAAAATTGTCAGACCAAATATAATTACAACAAAAATTCCTATTAAGGTTAGAATCTTTTTCATTATTATTGTTCCTCTCTTTCTATAAGGTTGTCAGATTACAAAACTTAAAAAATGACGGAGTATATTGTCAGCTATAAAAATTATAAAAAACCCGGATATTTTATAAGACAAAATCTTATTATATCTATCTTGCTTTTCCACGTATTTGTCAAAATCAGAGCTTATTAATAATGTTTTTATATACGGCAAAGTATGAAAAATAACAACCTAAAGATTGGTGATGATGAAATTATTTCAATCGGGGCGACCACACCGGCATTACTAATTTATTAATGTTTTCAATAAGTACCCTTGGATTTAGACCGTTAGAATTAATAATGCAAATTTTGCTTTTTGAACTTTTTCGGGAAGCATAAACTATTTGTCTTCCGGATGGTGACCAGGACGGTGATTCATTATTAGCGGCATCGGAAGTTAACTGTAAAGTATTATTACCGTCTTCGTCCACGGAGAAAATTTGATACTTATCGTTAACTAATCCTTCGTATGCAAGATGATCGCCGTGCGACGACCACGCAGGGGATGTGTTATATTTTCCTTCAAAAGTGATCCTTTTTACATTATTTCCATCGGCATCCATTATATAAATTTGCGGGGAGCCGGAGCGATTAGAAACAAACGCTATCCTTTTTCCATCGGGTGACCAGGCAGGAGAAACATCTATGGAATAGTTATTTGTCAGACGTTTCAACTGGAGAGAGGCGATCTCCAGCACATATATTTCCTCGTTGCCGTCCTTGCTTAAGGTCAGCAACAATTTTTTGCTATCAGGTGAGAAAGAACCGCACATGTTCAGCCCTTCAAAAGCAGCAACTTTTTTTTCCGTACCATTTTTAAAGTTACGGATATAAACCCCGGGCCGGCCATCTTTGAAAGATGTGAATGCAAGAAAATTTCCATCGGGCGACCAGCGCGGCGCGATTATAATGGATTGATGATTGGTGACGCTTTTTAACTCTGAACCATCATAGTTGATAACGTAAAGATCTGACTTTGATCCTTTCTTGGACACAAACGTAATTTTAGTGTTAAAGTCACCTTCATCATTGATAAGCGCGAGCATAATATCAGAAGCTATTTTTCTGGAAATCGTTTTCAGGCTATTGATATCAGAAATATATTTCTTATTGAAAAGAATTTCTCCTCGGGTGACTTCAAAAAGACGACTCTCCACAATTATCTCTTTATCTTTTTGAATTACATTCCCCATAAGCAAAAAGTCAGCGCCGATAGTTGTCCAATCCGAAAAGCGAATGCTTTCTTTTGCATCAGGCGGAGTGTTTTCTAAAAAGCTTTTTTTATTTAGAATATTGAATAATCCGGTCAGAGAAAGATCTTTTTTGATTCCATCGGAAATTGTAGCGCCGAAATTCGCCGGTTTTATTGTGCTTGCTGTTTTGCTAGCTAAGTCAGAAATAGCAATAGGGATTTGTTGGAAATTGGGAGAATCTATATCTACATAGATTTTGGCGTCAACGTAATTGTCGAAAATCGGTAATGTAAAAAAACACCATATCAATGCTGAAATTAAATAGAATTTTTTCATTAGAGAGATATTTACCTTTCGCGTATTTCACTTCGATGATCTGATATCAATAAACGTCTCGATATTTTTTCAAATATTAGCGTAATTCTTCCGAATGAAAACGGATACCGATTTCGATATTCTTGTCCATAATCCAGTATGGCAATGGTGGAAAGGGACTTGATTTTTTAACTGCACGAAGAGCGGAATCGTCAAAATAACGGTTACCGGAACGTTTTTCGAAACCAACATATTCCAATGTTCCGCTGCGTGAAATTTTAACATCAATGATTGTTTCGATGTTTTCCTTGGGCATCAGAGCTTGCGGCATCGTCCAGTTTTTTTTAACTCTTGACCAAACAACTCCGATATATTCTTTCGTTTGTGTGTTGATTTCCGATTCTGATATTTTTGCCTGGCTTGCGGCCGAGGCAGCTGTTGAAGTGTTAGGTTTATCACGATGGTTCTGTCTAATGGCTCCGACAGCTTTTTCGATATTCAATTTACTAATTTCATGATTTTTTGCCGGAGTGAAAACATTGCTGGTAATTTTTCTTTTTATGATTACCGGGTTTGTTGTTTCGTTGGTTTTCAGGATATCTTTCAGTAAAGAAGAATTATTATTGGGCAGTACAACTTCGGAGCCCACAAGCTGTACGGAATACGCCGGGCCAAAGGTTAAATGCCGGGAGGTTGTCGGTATGGAAACAAAAATAATCGTAATAACAATCAGATGTGCCGCCAGAGAAAGAAAGATCATTTTATGGAATTTGCTGTTGGTGCCGCGGTGGCCGTTATTAAACGCCCGGGATGTCATTTTGTTTCCTCGGGTGGTTCAGTGATCATGCCTAGTTTATCGACTCCGGCCTTGCGCACTTCCGACATGACTTCCACAACAAATCCATAGGGGACGTTTTTATCGGCGCGCAGATATACTTCCCGGTCGATTCTATTGGAAAAAATCGCTTCCAGCTTGGGATTTAATTCTCCCAGCGTTAATTTGGTTTTGTTTAAGAATATTTCTTTAGCATCGGTGATAGTGAGCACCAGTTTTTCTTCGGTGACATCGACGCTTTTTGATTTGACCCGCGGCAGGTTGACATCGATACCCATGGAAAGCATGGGCGCTGTAACCATGAAGATGATCAGCAACACCAGCATAACATCAACTAAAGGTGTGACGTTAATTTCGGCCATGGGTTTATCTTGATTATTTCTTTTACGTAAACGGCGCATAACGAATAAGCTCGAGATTTTTATTTATGAACAATATAACGCTCAACAATATTTAAAAATTCAGCGGTAAAGTTATCCATTTCCTGAACTATATTTTTGGACTGATTTAAAAAGTAATTGTAAAAAATAACGGCCGGTATGGCTGCAGCCAGTCCGGCGGCGGTGGCAATCAGCGCTTCCGAAATACCGGGAGCAACTACGGCAAGGGTTGCCGAACCGCGGGCCCCGATTCCTTTAAAAGTATCCATGATTCCCCACACTGTGCCGAATAAACCAATGAAGGGACTGGCCGACCCGGTTGTGGCCAAAAAGCCCAAAGCGCTTTCCAGTTTGGTCATCTCTGTATTGCAGGCTTTGTTCATGGACCGTTCTATATTGTCCAGAGAGGAAAGACTGATTTCTTCGCTTCCCTGCGCCATTTCGCGCAATGGCTTGTTTATTTTTGTCAGTTCCGTGTATCCGGCGCGAAAAGCTTCTGCGGTAGTAGAAAAAGTATATTTTTTAGCTGCCGGTAAAACGTCGGATAGCTTGTTGCTTTTCAAATACTCTGTGTTAAAATCCTCATTTTCTTTTTTAATTTTTTGATAATTTCGATATTTCAGGAAAATAATCGCCCACGAAATTACGGAAAAAATAAAGAGTAGCAGCAAAACAAATTTGACAACAAAACCGGCGTCAATGATCATGCTTAGAAGACTGCCGTTAAAGCTGCTTCCCAAGTCTAAAGTGCTGATGTCTTTCACTTTTTTGTCTCCAAAATGAAATTTGAATTCGACCTGTAAACTAAAGTAAAAAGATAACCTTGTCAATACATCTTTTTTTAAAACCCTTAATTGGTATTGACAAGTATTTATGACTATGTATAGTCGTAAGCATCTGTTAACGCTATTGGTATCTTTGACGTATATTTAATGCCACACGATAATTTTTATAAGGGGGAAACTTCAGTATGAACAAAGGGAGAGTTTCAACTCAAATTTTGTTGTATTTTCTGATGATGCTTCTGCTGATCAGCGGTTGCAGCAACACAAGCGATGATTTTACTGTAGCCTCGTCAGCCCCGGTTACTTACAGTATTTCCGGTATAGTAAGCGGGACTACTGGTGTAACAATCAATCTAACAGGTGCGTCAACCACTTCGGTAACGACTGATACGTCCGGCGCTTTCAACATTACCGGGCTTGCCAGCGGAAAATATACGATAACGCCTGTGAAAACAGGCTATAAGTTCACACCATCCAGTGCGGCGGTGACGGTCAGCGGAGGCGATGTGACGGTTCCCGATTTTGTGGCAACGGCAAATGCGTCACCAAGATACAGCATTTCCGGTACGGTAAGCGGAGCTGTGAAGTATCCTGTACTGGTAACACTCAGTGATGACGGTTCGGCTACTACCTGGACGGACGCAAACGGAAATTATACTTTTACAAACCTTGTAAATGGCAGTTATACCGTTACACCCTCCCTGGATGGTTATGCGTTTGCTCCGGTCAGCGCAGCGGCAAATATTAGCGGATCAAATGTAACTGTTCCGAATTTTGTATCGACAGCTGATTCGATCACATATTCACAAACCGATCTCGAGGGAATATGGAACATAAATATTCTGAGAAAAAGAACAGCTAGACAAGAATGGGAGCGTTTCAGAATTTCGGTCGATAGTGGCGGTGTTGCTAGCTGTGTTTATCATGATAGCAGTACAAAAGTATTGACAGCCATAGATACCCTGCAAGATGCTTTGACAATTGGTGCAACAAGTTTTTACGTCACGAACGGAGCAATGCCCGTAGGTGCGGTGGTTGTACAAATCGGTGAAGAAAAAATATCCGGAACGTACAACTCATCCACGCGGGAGATTACTGTCTCTATGCGTGGTTATGACGGCACCACTGCGGCAGTTCATGCTGCAGGTGACCAGGTGACAGAGATAAGGCATAACCCTTCAGGAGAGACAGCTTGCCCGAGTCCATTTACTTTAACGTTTACAATGGCCGCCGGCGTGGTAACCCCATCTGGTACTACTGCTTCGGATCTAGGTATTAGTCACATGACGATGACTTCGAGTAAAAATTTAGTCGCCGGAACGGGAACGAGCACTGATTCAAGTTACCAATTGGCCGTTATGCAGAAAGAAGCGCGAGGTACGCTGTCCGCTGCTTTGGATTCTTCTTCGACCAGTTTTTACGTCAACAACCTGACAATGCCTTCAGGCTCGACGATAGTGCAAATAGATAGTGAACAAATATCCGGCACTTATAATTCAGTTACACATCAATTTACTAATTGCACGCGAGGTTCTAACAGTACTACTGCGGCTGCTCATCTTCAGGATGCCGAAGTAGCTCTTGTATACTCACTTGCCGATGTGCAGAATAAGAACTTCGTTTACCATCAATTGCAGGTAGGCAAGATCAATCAATGGGAATATGCCGCAGGACAGACTGATGCGGGCGGTGCAATAAGACTTACCAGTTTGACCTCTCCATCCGGTTCTGCTTCCGATATGCCGAAAGCGCTTGGCGTGACCTTTGTTTTGAATACTGCTACCGGGCGTGTCGATATGAGTGGAACAGTCTATGCATCTTTCCAGGGATTTCTTTCGGACGACAAGAAGACGATAGTTGGAACATTTACAGATAATATTACCGATTCGTCGGCAGTCGATACTGGACAAAACGACTATCATTTAATTGTCTTTCAGATGGATGATCAGACTTATCCTTCCGGTGCATTGTCCGCCGGTACATACGTCGCTCATTTGCTGGGTATCGGCAGCCAGTTCGGTTGGAGCTATTTTACCAGTACAGTGGCCAGTGGTGGGGGCATGACCTTTAGTGGTTTTAATACAAGTAATGGCTCTTTTACTGCTCCTGCGACAACTTCCGGTTCGATTAGCGCGTCAGGTGTTGTAACGATAGCGGGAACTTCCTCGTACCATGGACAAATGTCATACGACGGAAAGTTTATTGTAGGTACGAAAACGTTAGCCAGTGGCGTCTATGCACTTCAGATAGACACAAAGTAGAAAATTAATTAATAATTATTTTAAAAAAAGCCTCATCCCTGTCAGGGACGGGGCTTTTTTATAATCTGCGGTGGTTAATCAATTCTAAAGCAAAGATGATATCGAGGCGGCAGTGAAACTCGAATTACCGTTACGCAGTAAGCGGGAATTCGTTAGTTTGAACTGTCCCGCTTCAGCGGGGCAAGGAGGAGGCGACGAGACGTATTCTACATACGTTGAGGAAGCCGATGACCCGGGCCTGCGCCGGGGCATGCTGTGCTAACAAAGATAACGCTTTGATTTAGAATTGCTTTAATTAATCACAGTGATTCCGGTGGGAAAGCAACAACATCATCTATTTTGCCGGTATCGGCCAGAATCATCATTAGACGGTCAATGCCCAGGGCGATGCCGGCGCTTGGAAGCATGGTTTGCAGAGCATGCAGAAATTTTTCCGGCATTTCGTAGTGCGCCCATTTTTTTACGGCACGCGCCTTCAGCGCTTCTTCAAAGCGTTGTCTTTGTTCTTTTGCGTCGGTCAATTCCGAAAAGCCATTGGCTAATTCCAATCCCCCGATGTATAATTCAAAACGTTCCGCAACAGTTGGATCACTTTTTTTTGTTTTAGCCAGGGCCGCCAAATTTACCGGATAATCATAAAGATAAGTCGGACGTTCAATACCCAAACGCGGTTCAACATATTCCACCATAATTTCATCAAACTTGTCCTGATGCAGGGCTTGCTGCAAACTGATTGGCGAGTATTTGGAAAAAACATCCGCGACGCTGATTCTCTCCCAGGGCGTTGTCAGGCTTATTTTGTTGTTTTGCCAGAGGATGTTTTGATCGTGTCCCATGTCTTTAAATGCTGTGATAAGCATTGCTTCACATTGATCCATGAGCTGATGATAATCGAATCCGGCCACATACCACTCCAACATAGTAAATTCCGGCAGATGCTTATTGCCTCTTTCTGCGCCGCGAAAGCAATGGCTTATTTGAAATATCCGCGGGAAACCCGCTGATAAAAGTCGTTTCATACAGAGCTCCGGTGATGTCTGTAAAAACCAATCATCCGATATAATGGCTTCAATGTGCTCTTCCGGTGCGGGAGAAGGGATTCTTATGGGCGTTTCGACTTCTAGAAAATTATGCTGAACAAAAAAATGACGAACGCTTTGAATTAGTTTGGCACGCAACTGCAAAGTATGCGTTTTACGCGCCAGAAGGAAATAATCATCTTGATTAAATGAGTTCATATTTATAAAGCTTTTTCAAAATGTTTTAGTGGCAAGACGCGCTAAGCATGAGGAGTAAGACGTATTTTTTTACGTGTGACCTTTAAGTTATGCGCCGCAACAACAAAAGCTGAAGCGCAATCCCGATTCTATCGGGACATATAAGTATTTTGAAAAGTTGTATTAACCCTTAACTCTGGTCAAGTATTCTCCCGTGCGGGTATCTATTCTGATCTTTTCACCTTCGGTAACAAAGGTCGGTACCAGAATTGTATAACCTGTTTGCACCTTGACCGGTTTTGTGGAGCCGGCGGCGGTATCGCCTTTGGCCCATGGTTCAGCTTCAGTCACGATAAGTTCAACAAAATTAGGTAGGCTTATACCGATCGGTTTGTCTTCAAAAAGCAGGATTTCCACTTCAATATTATCAGTCATGAAGTTTACGGCCTCATCGACCTGTTCTTCCGTCAGATAAACCTGTTCATAGTTTTCGTTGTCCATAAAACAGTATTTATCGCCTTCCTTGTAAAGAAACTGCATTTTCTTTTCCCGTAAATCAGCGGATTCGAAGGTATCTACAGAACGGAATGTTCGTTCAAACTGATTGCCATTGATCATGTTTTTGAGCTTGGTGCGGTAAAGTGCCTGCCCCTTTCCCGGTTTAACAAAATTAAACTCAGTTATTACATAAGGTTCGCCATCTATTTTCAGCCGCAACCCTTTTCTTAAATCACTGGCAGTGAACATAAAAAATCTTCTCCTTGCTTAATGTAACAAAATTGACAGTTTTACTCTTGGCGCTTCTCTAATCTATTTATTTAAACTTGTCAAAAAAATGTTTATTCTTCTTTAAATCATTTTTTATTGATTTGGACAGCACCTGCAGCGGTATCTTGCCCGCGCTTCCGGGCACGTCCAGAACATATTGAGGCAGGCATAGGCCGGAACTTTGCTTCCATATTTTTTCCATCATAATTACGCCTGCTTGCGGGTCGGTGCGAAAGTGTGAACAGCCCTTAGCCGGATCGCAATGAAAAAGATAATAAGGCCGGACGGATATCTTTTGCAGGCCATAAAGCAGATTTTTCATTACGTCCGGAGAATCGTTAATACCCTTTAGCAAGACAGATTGATTGGAAACGGGGATTCCCACCTCCTGTAGCAGATTGCAGGCAAGCTCTGCTTCCGGGGTGATTTCATTGGGATGATTAAACTGAGTATTAAACCAGAGGGGCCGGTAGCGTTTGAATATACGGCAAAGTTCTTTGGTAATGCGCATAGGCATGACAACAGGAATCCGGCTGCCGATGCGCAGGATTTCTATGTGAGGAATCGCTTTCAAAGAGCCCAGAATCTCTTCCAGGGTTTTGTCATCAAACGTCAGAGGATCACCGCCGGAAACAATTACTTCTCTGATTTGCGGCGACCGGGTGAGATAGCGAATCATTTCTTGCAGGCGTATTTTCAGACGTATATTATTTGGTTGCGACCAGAAACGCTTGCGATTGCAGTGCCGGCAGTAAGTAGCACAAGTTTCGGTGACCATGGCCAGACAACGATCAGTATAACGGTGCACAAGCTTAGACACCGGCATATGGGAATCTTCTTCCAGAGGGTCTTCTAAGACCTTGCCGGAGTGGTACATTTCCCGCGGATCGGGAAAGCACTGAGCGCGTACAGGATCATTTGTATCATTGCTTTGAATGAGGGATAAGTAATAAGGAGTTATGGCCATAGGATAAACGGACGTTACAGTTTTAGACTTAACCTCGTTAAACTCCGTTTTCCCAAGAAGGTTTTCCAGCGTTTCTATTTTAGTAACACGGTTTTTAATTTGCCAGTGCCAGTCTCGCCAGTCTTTTGCCGAGGCTTTAAAATAAGAAAGAAGATATTTTTTATTCATAATGAGCCTCGATTTTCCGAAACGTAGTGCCCGGAAAATCTTAGAGCGAATTATCCCCGTAGCGAAGCGGAGCGGGGTCCCGCTTCTTAAACTGCAAAATTAAAGTGTGTTTCGTATCACAAATTTAGGTGCTTGCAAAGCGAATCAAAGAAAGTTAAAAAGAAATAAAATATTATCTAATTAAATAATCCGGAGAAATACAGTGACTAATATCCAGCAGAAAAAAGAAAGGGTGGCAATGTTATCGGTTGCTTCCAATTCCTTTTTAGTTTTATTCAAAGTCATTGTCGGTTTTTTGATTGGGTCTGTTTCGATAATGTCGGAAGCGATTCATTCGGGTGTGGATTTACTGGCCGCGATTATCGCCATGTTTTCCGTGAAGACATCCAGTGTTCCCGCCGATTCTGATCATCCCTTCGGTCATGGGAAAATAGAAAACATCTCCGGTTTTGTGGAGGCCTTGCTTATTTTTATAGCGGCTTTTTGGATTATTTGGGAAGCACTGAAGAAATTAATCTCCTCTCAAGCCATAGAACATGCCGGATGGGGTGTCGGGGTAATGTTATTTTCTGCTGTTATGAATTTTATTGTTTCGCAGAAACTTTTTCAGGTGGGCAAAGAAGCTGACTCTATTGCCCTGCAGGCCGACGCCTGGCATTTGCGTACGGATGTTTATACTTCGGCCGGCGTTATGGCAGGTTTGGGGATAATTTGGATTGGACACGAATTTTTTTCCGCCCACAACATTAACTGGATTGATCCAGTCGCCGCCATTTGTGTCGCCGTTCTTATTTTGCACGCAGCATTCAATCTGACTGTGAATTCCATACGCGATCTGATGGATGTCCAACTTCCGCCGGAAGAAGAGGGTTATATCCGCGATATAATCAGCCATGATCCAGCGATTTACGGCTTTCACCAGTTGCGGACGCGCAAAGCCGGTCATATTCGATTCGTGGAGTTTCATATCAAGGTTAATCCGCAAATGTCCGTACATGATTCGCACGACATTACCAGAATATTAAAGAAAAAAATAAAAAACAAGTTTACTGAATCCACCATAACCATTCATATAGAACCTTGTGACGGAGACTGCACAGATATCTGCGTTGCCGGATGTCTTTTGCCGGAAGACAAAAGACCGCGGCAGGTATAAAATGACACCGCATAAATTATTCATCACATGTTTTTTATTTGAAGTTCTCTTTTTAAGATATCCTTAAGTGCATAATCGTTTATGTTAAAGTAAAAATTTGTAAGATGTTAAATTTTAAATATAAAATACAATTGCATTTTATATAGGAATTTGTATTGACAAATATGAATATATAAGTTAAGTAATATATAAACACATATACTAACATTTGGATGTTAAATAATACCATCTTGCCTTCAATAATATAACTCTGCGGTTTGGTATTATAATTTAGGGGGATTAATGGAAAGTATGTTTAAGCTTCAAGCCGACATCTGCAAAATTTTCGCCAATGATAAGCGTCTGGAAATTATTAATTTGCTGAAGTGCAGCGAAATGTCCAACAGCGAATTAATGCAAAAGACCGGGTTGAATAAAGTGACGATGTCCCAGCACATGAATGTTTTGAAGTCGAAAGGTGTCATTGTTGTACGGCGTGAAGGCATCCAGTTATATTACCGGATTGCCAATCCCAAAATAATTCAAGCCTGCAACCTGATGAGAGAAGTTTTGATCGAACAGCTTCAGGAAAGAGAAAAAATTGTTTCCAGGCTGGTAAAAGCTTCGAATAAGAAGTCTTAAATTTATTTAAAAAGGAGGTGTGGATAGGCGTTTTTGAATAATCTGATTGAGGAATCAAGGTATTTCATTAACCGGAAATATAAGGAGAGAGAGTATGAAAAAAAACATTTTATTTTATTTTTTGAGTATTAGTGCGGCAATATTTATTGCGACGAGTGCGCATGCAACAAACGGCATGCGGATGATTGGTTTCGGGCCGGTCCAAGATTCCATGGGCGGAGTAAGTGTGGGACTACCGCTGGATGCCGCATCAATACTGACCAATCCGGCAGGCATGAGTGTTTTGCCGGGACGGATAGATTTTGGTGCCTCGTATTTTGTGCCTTCTGTCAAATATAAGGCAACTGGTGGGGCGGACGGATCTGAAGTTGATTCTGACCGTGGGGGATCGCCGGTTCCCGCCTTTGGCTTGATCGTACCTCTTGGTGAAAAATTCAGATTTGGAGTAGGCGCTTACGGAATAGCCGGTATGGGTGTCGATTATCCCGCAAATCTATACGGTAGTGTCACCTATACAGCCTATTCTCAGATGCGTTTTGCACCGGCATTGTCTTATAAGATTAATGATATTGTAACTGTCGGGGCAGCCCTCAACATTATGTATGCGACAATGGAATTCAATGTTGCTAATCAGCCACCCGCTAATCAGTTACCGCATATGGGGGCATCGTCTTTTGGTTATGGGGCAACTTTTGGAGTATTGGTAAAGCCGGTCGATTTTCTCCAGATTGGATTGGCCTACGAGACAAAAAGCACTTTTCAGGATTTCAAATTCAACACCAGCAATGGTGAAGATAAAATAGATTTTAATCAACCCCAAACGGCAACTATAGGTTTAGCTATTAAGCCAATCAAAGATCTGTCCATAGGTTTTGACGTTCAATGGATTCGCTGGTCGGAAACCAATGGGAAAGATTTGCCCAAATATACCGCCAATGCCAGTTATGCAATGCCCTGGAATTTGGATTGGAGCGATCAGTTTGTCTATAAAATCGGTGTTCAGTATGCGGTTCATCCAATGGTGACTTTGAGGGCTGGTTATAACTATGGCAAAATGCCCCTCAATAGCGATCGCGCTTTCGAAAACATTGCTTTTCCCGCTGTTTCCGAACATCACATTACCGCAGGTCTAGGAATTAATTTCAACAAGCAGTTTACGCTGAACATCGGCGGTATGTATTCACCGCCGGCGAAAATTACCGGCTCTAATTCGGCACAGTATATAAGCTCGTATGAAACAGAAATGTCACAGTACTCCCTTGATATGGGCGTTACATATATTTTTTAATTTTTTTAATTGACGCGGCAGCGTTGAGCTGTCGCGTCAATATTATGCAGGAAATAATTTATTGTTCTTCAATTTGTATTAAATACAGGAAAAGAAGCATTGTAGTTAAGAAAACGGGAGATTAATTATGAAAAGAATCCTGATTATCGGAGCCGGGACGGCAGGAACCATGATGGCAGTTCATTTGTCGCGCAAGCTGAGTCGTAAAGAGTGGGTTATCACGATTCTGGACAAGGATGAGAATCATTATTACCAACCAGGTTATCTATTCATCCCGTTTGGAATCTATACAAAAAAAGATGTGATCAGGAAAGGTGCCAAGTATATACCTTCAGGGATCGAATATCTGCTGACCGAAGCCGAGCAAATCGTTGCCGACCAGAACCGGGTCAAACTCAAGGATGGTCATGAGATCAGCTATGATGTCCTGATCATCGCCACCGGTACCAATATCCATCCTGAGGAGACCCAGGGCATGATGGAGAATGGCTGGCGGGAGAACATCTTTGATTTCTATACCGCTGATGGAGCCGAGGCTCTGGGGAAAAAACTGGCTGATTTCAAGGGAGGCAAAGTGGCGATCCATGTAGCCGAGATGCCCATAAAATGTCCCGTAGCTCCACTGGAAATAGCCTTCCTTAGCGACTGGTATTTTGCGAAAAAAGGGATCCGCAAGGACGTAGCGATCGATTTCGTCACTCCCTTGGCCGGGGCTTTCAGCAAGCCGGCCACGGCCAAAGTTATGGGACATCTGCTCAAAGAGCGGGGGATTAATATGATTGCGGATTTTGGCACCGAGCGAGTTGATTACGGCAAACTTATCGGCTATGACAGCCGCGCTGTGGGTTATGATCTATTGATTACCACGCCGACCAACATGGGTGATGCGCTCATGGCCCGTTCCGGTCTGGGAGACGATCTTAACTATGTGCCTGCAAATAAAAACACCTTACAGGCTAAAGCCAAAGACAACATCTTTGCCCTGGGTGATGCCACCAACTTGCCCAGTTCCAAGGCCGGTTCGGTGGTCCATTTCCAATCAGAGATTCTCACCGAGAACATCCTGAGCTATATAAAGGGTAAAGAGCTCAGTGCCAGTTTTGACGGACATTCCAATTGTTTCATAGAATCGGGTTATGGCAAAGCTTTTCTGCTTGATTTTAATTATGAGATCGATCCGGTGGAAGGAACCTACCCGCTGCCCTTTTTCGGTCCATTCAGTTTGCTGCGCGAGACTCGCCTCAACCACATAGGTAAGCTGGCCATGAAATTCGTCTATTGGAATATCCTGCTGCGGGGTATACCCGTGCCCGGCATTTCCTCAAAGATGGGCACGGCAGGCAAGAAAATTTCACAAGCTTAGGGTGGGTGTTACATACAAAAACATCATTAATCGAAAAACCGATATTGGCAAAGGAGGTCATATGGCTACAAAAGAAATCGCAGGAAAAACAGTTAATGTAACTGACGAAGGGTATCTTACCGATCCGTCCCAGTGGACTAAAGAGGTGGCGCAGGCCATTGCCGCAGAGGAAAGTATTACTCTCACAGACGCGCACTGGAAGGTGATTGATTTTCTGAAAAAAGATTTTGCCGCTACCGGCGTACTGGCATCCATGCGGCGGATTAATAAGACAGGCGGTATTCCCACCAAGGAATTGTATGACCTGTTTCCGGACGGACCGCTCAAAAAAGCCGCCCGTATCGCGGGACTGTCCAAACCGACCAGCTGCGTATAATAAAGGAGGATATCATGGCTGATGAAAAAATAAAGAAAGTATCAATTATCTGTTCCAAAGGTTCTCTCGAAGGTATTTATCCGGCCCTGATCATGGCTAATGGCGCACGTATGGAAGGAATTGAGGTCAATCTCTTTTTTACCTTTTTCGGAATGGATGCCATCACGAAGAAGAAAGTGAAAAAAATCAAAGTCGCTACGGTGGGCAATCCGGCCATGGGCATTCCAACCCTTATCGGCGCGATACCTGGTATGTCTGCTATGGCCACATGGATGATGAAGAAACAAATGGACAAACTTGATATTCCGCCTATTGATGAATTCATCGAGATGATCAGCGCTGCCGGAGGGAAGCTCTATGCCTGCAAGGCCAGCGTCGATATGTTCGGACTTAAAAAAGAGGACTTTGTGGACGAGGTTCAAAAAATCCTGACCGTTGGCGAATTTTATGCGCTGTCTGCGGGAGGACAGATTATTTTCACGTAAACACGATTACCTGCAAGGTAAAAAATAGATTTGTTTTTAAATATTAAATAAATGAATCGGTGGTTTGATTTCCGGCAGTTTGTCGCCTTCGTACAATACTTTTTCCAGAAACAAACCGGAAGGTGGGGCGGTGAATCTCGCCGGTACCTCCGAATAAGAAGTAAGCAGTTTTTCAATATCGCGTTGGGTGAAATTATCGCGGCCAGCCTCTACGGTTACTCCCACTATGCGGCGCACCATTTTCCAGAGAAAATGAGAACCGACAACTCGCATGGCAATTATGTCGTCAAATTCCTTTAACTGTGTTGCTTCAATATTGACTTTTGAGGATGTTTCTTTTTCCATTCTTTTATCGGCAAACGAGACAAAGTCGTGAAAGCCCTGAAATAAATTCAGCGCCTGCTGCATTTTGTTGATGTTAAGATTGTCTTTGATCCACCAGACATAACGCTTGCCGAAAGCTGTGCGCCGCTTTGCGATAAGATAAAGATAGCTGCGGCTCACGGCATGATGGCGGGCGTGAAAGAGCGCAGGGGCATTTTCTACCTGCAAGACATTAATACTTGCCGGCAAGTTATCATTGATTCCGATGCGGAGAGTTTCCGTATTAATCTTTTTGGAAGATTCCAGATGGGCGGTTTGCGCCAAAGCATGCACTCCGGCATCGGTTCGTCCGGCTCCTTGAAGTTGCACCGGCCCGCCTAAAAATTTCTGTGCGGCGGCAATTAAAGTTTCTTGAACGCTTTTAGCATTTTTCTGAGTTTGCCAGCCGCGATAATTGGTTCCGTCATATTCCAGAACTAATTTATATTTATGCAATTTTTATAAACCTCGAAGGTTATAATGAGACTCGAATATTAAAAGGGTAGCGCATTATTACTGGATTCCTGCCTTCGCTGGAATGACACCGTTTATGTTTTCATTTGCCGGAATAACATTTTGCTGTATTTGCTGGTTTTGTTTTACCGGTCCCAAGATAGTCATCGCTGAAATATTTTTCAGCAGTAATCCTCCCGGGTCAAGACAATAGATTTCTGCCCCGGGATATAAAGTTGTGATGACAGCCTTTCCGATGATTTTCCTGCTTTCCTTGCCGTCAAAGTCTATTGTTTTCAAGCCCCACGCATTATGAAAAATGAGAGCCCGGCCGTTTTGTTCTCCGATGTAGAGCATGACGTGGCCCTTGCGCCAGAGAAGACTCAAATAAGGAATTCCCTTTTCTATTATGGTTTTTTCTTTTTGTTCCGGATCGAGATTTTGCAGATCAATGAATGTTCCTACTTTTTTAACCTGGTCTTCGGAGTGCCTGGGCAGCCAGATACCGAAAGGAGCAAAAAAATCTCTAGTCATTGCCGAACAATCGCGATTTCCATAGAGGCCACCCCATCCGTATGGCTCATCAATCAGTTCATTGGCGATTTTTACTGCATTGGAGTAGGTAAAAGGCAGCGGTTTAAGCGTGATGACTTGAGGAGAAACAAAACCATGCTTAATAATAGCGTTGTTATTTTCATCTGCCACGGCAGTAAGTATTTCCAATTTATCCGGCATTTCTCTGACCAAGGGAAACATTTGTCCTATGGATGTTCGGAGATTAAATCGGCCATCGGTGTCAAAAATAACAGATTTATCCCTGGCAATGACGGCATAACGGCCGGATTCCCACATTTTAATAAAATTTTCATCTACATGCGCGTAATCTTCAACCGGCATCCATCCGAAAGCGAAACTGGTTTCTACCAGTGCCCATGATTTATCAGCGCTGAGATGGCATATAATAAGAGGAGTGTTTGCGGCTACGGATGATATTTGCAGGTTATCAAAAGGCCAGCCGGAGATGTCTCCGTCAGAGCTGTAAAAATGAGGGCTTTGCGTGGGCAGCATGCGTAGATTAGTGTTTCTTGTTGTAATTGCCGGCTTAAGAGTGTTGGGATAATCATCCAAAGAAACGTTTTGCTGAAGTTTTTTTAACCAGGACGCAGAATGTTTTTTTTTGTTTTCGCCATAACCGGGGCTCATGGCGAATCTCTTGAAAATCAAAGATACTTTTTCAGATGACGAGTGAACAGGCTTGAGATTATGCCAGACCGAAAAGTAAATTTTATCGTAATCTTCATTAACTTTAACCTGATCCTGGGCTGCCAGGATAAATTTTTCTTTGACAGTTTCGGTTAAATAGGCTGTATGATCCTGGCTCAAATCCTTTACATCTTTGATAATGTCCGGATATTTAGGACAACAGGAGACTATAAATAATATTAAAGTAAAATAAAAAAATTTTATTTTCATGAAAAAATGCCTTGATTTAATTTCATACGCTTTTATAGTCTTTTTTAAATTATTGAGCAAGATTAAACAATAAATGTTTTTATCCTGCAGTTGATAAATAATTTTGTGGCATAAGACATTGAACACTGGTATAAGTGACAAAGTTATGTCAGGCGAGGGGAAAGAAGATTTTTTAATAAAAATTTTTGTCCTTTGCGGAAAAGTAAGGAGCTGAAAAATGGATAGTTTTGTACCCAAGAAGATTTTTTTTACAAAAGGAGTAGGCACACACAAGGATGAATTACATTCCTTTGAGCGTGCTTTGCGTGACGCCGGAATAGAAAAATGCAATCTGGTGCAGGTTTCCAGTATATTCCCGCCGCGCTGCAAAATGATTTCCAAAACGCAGGGATTGAAGCAGTTAACACCCGGCGCCATTACCTACTGTGTTATGAGCCGCTGTTGCACCAACGAACCCAAAAGACTTATGGCGGCGTCGGTCGGTTGCGCCATTCCCGCCGACAAATCATCTTACGGTTACATCAGCGAACATCACGCTTATGGCCAGAACGAGAAGCAGGCAGGCGACTACGCGGAAGATCTGGCGGCGGCCATGCTGGCCTCCACTCTGGGCATTGATTTCGATGTGGATGAGAGTTGGGATGAGAAAAAAGAAATTTTTAAAATCAGCGGCAAAATAGTCCGAACGCTTAACGTAACTCAATCCACAATTTGTAAGGATAATAAATTCACAACGGTTATTGCTGTGGCTGTATTTATTTTTTAAGTTATCTTAAAATACCATAAAAATTGTATAGAAAAGCGGTTCGGCAATCCTTTCATTGTGATGTTATTCTATTATGTCTCAAAATGATAAGCCAGTAAAGATTTCCAGAGAAATCCCAACGCTGAAAATTCACGATGTCGGCGGGGCGGAACTACCTTATCTTTATTACGAAGGGGAAGCTCCGCAGATACTTTTTGCTCACGCTACCGGTTTTCTACCCTGGCTCTGGCATCCGATAATCGAGGATTTGACACCGCATCATGAGTCCTGGGCGCCCTATATGTGCAATTATCGCGATTGCGATCCGGAAAAAGGTTTGGGTTGGGATGTTATCGCCAGAGATTTAATCAGTTTCTGCAGTTCGCAAAACATTACGGATAATCTGGCCGTAGGGCATTCGATGGGCGCTACAGTTATAGCTATTGCCTCGGCATTGTTTGGCCTGCAGCCGCGTGGCATGATTTTGATTGAACCGATTTTCCTGCCGGAAGAAATTTATTCCATCGATATGAAGATCAAAGATCATCCGCTGGCTTCGCAGTCGATAAAAAGAAAAAACAGATGGCAAGATGAAAAATCAGCCCTGGAATATCTGAAGTCGAAATCACTATTTGCCGGATGGGATAAACAAATGCTTGAGTTTTATCTTAAATACGGAATGGAAAAACAAGCCGAAGGTGATTTAAAACTTACCTGTTCGCCGAGAAATGAAGCCGCACTGTTTATGGGCGGTAACAGCACCAATCCCTGGCCGCTGCTTAAGAAGTTGACCTGTCCGGTTCTTATAGTGGAAGGGGAGAAAAGTACCAATAAAGAATTTATCGACTTAAAGAAGGCTGTTTCATTATTGGTTAACGGAAAGTATAAATCAGTTCCTGATGCCGGACATTTGATTCCCATGCAAAAACCTAAAGAAGTAGCTAAAATCATAAAAGAATTTTTAGCGAAAGTATTTTAGGAAACGATTGACGAATTTCGATAAATATGTAAAATTCCCGCCAGAAGTATATTAATACCATAATAGTGCTTTGATTTAAAATTGATATAAGATCAATAAGGGGATCTTTGTTGATGACAGTGACCGAAAACAGTCAGCACCATACGGAAGCTGAAGAAAAACGACAGCCGGGGACATTTCTGGTTTGGCCGTTTGCCTTTATCGGAGAGAAGGTTATCGGCTGGATTAACATGTTGGGCAAGGCAACCATTTTCCTTTGCCTGGCGCTTTGGAAAACTTTTCGTCCCAAGCAGTTTCCCAAGGTAATTGCGCAAATCTATTATATTGGGGCCAGCTCCACAACGATTATCCTTTTGGTGAGCCTGTTCACCGGCATGGTTTTGGGTTTGCAATCATACCACGCTCTGATACAGTTTGGCGCGGTTGGCGGCCTGGGAGCGCTGGTCTCTCTTTCCCTGATCAGGGAATTGGGCCCGGTTTTGACGGCCATTATGATTACGGCTAGAGCGGGATCCGCTATCACGGCGGAAATAGGTATTCAGCGTATTTCGGAGCAGGTCGACGCCCTGCAGACTATGCGTATAGATCCCTTTCGATATCTCATCAGTCCTAGAATTATCGCTGCGATCATCAGTTTTCCTCTGCTCACGGCTGTGTTTGATTTTATTGGTATTATCGGCGGCTACATCTCCGGTGTAGCGCTTCTGGGCTTGAATGCCGGAGTTTATTCTCACAGCATTCAAGCCAACGTTGATATGAAAGACCTTACCGATGGTTTTATTAAGGCGATAGTGTTCGCTGTAATCGTTGCCACCGTTTGCTGTTATCAGGGATATTATGTGCACATGCGCAAGGACAGCCATGGCGCGAAGGCTGTCGGTTTGGCTACAACTTCGGCAGTCGTTACCTCCTGCGTGTTGATTCTTGTTTCGGATTACGTGGTAACTTCACTGCTTTTAATATAGAGAAATTTATGAATGCGATTCCATTGATTGAATTTAAAAATATCACCAAGCGCTTCGGATCCCAGACTGTTCTGCAAAGCGTTAATTTGCAAATATATGAAGGAGAGGTAACTACCATTATTGGTCTCTCCGGTTCGGGCAAAAGCGTTCTGCTTAAACATATCATCGGTCTGCTTAAGCCCGATGAAGGAACCATTCTCTTCCGCGGCAAACCGTTGACTGAAATGAAGAAATCCGAGATTGCCGCTTCGCTGGCCCAAATTAGTTACATGTTTCAGGGCAATGCGTTGTTCGATTCCCTGAATATCTATGATAATATTGCTCTGCCTCTGATAGAGACTACAAATCTGAAGAAAGCGGAAATCACTCGGCGTGTAATGGCCAGAATTGAACAAACAGAATTAACCGAAGCAACTTACAAATTCCCTTCGGAACTCTCCGGAGGTATGCAAAAACGGGCGGCGCTGGCGCGCGCGCTGATAACCGATCCGCGCATCGTTTTATTTGATGAACCAACGACCGGCCAGGACCCTGTCCGAAAAAATGCTATACTTAGCATGATTGCCCAGTACCAGAGGAAATTTAATTTTACGGCTATCATGGTCAGCCATGAAATTCCTGATGTTTATTTTATTTCTAACCGGATTCTTGCCCTCTATAATAAAACTATAGTTTTTCAGGGAACCCCGGAAGAGTTGGGAAATTTTGATCATCCTTTTAACGACGAGGTTATCCATAGCCTCGAAGGATTGCAGAAGGAACTGACGGGTTTGTATTCTAAACGACAGTTCAAAATGTTAAATCATGTTCAGTTAAAGCGTAGAGAATCAGGTGAAAATTATTGCATTGCAGTTTTTACTTTATCAGACCTGGACACAATAATTTCCGTTCTGGGTCACGACGCGGCGCAGGAAGTCATTCACTCGATGGGAATGTATATAGATAAACACTTCGGCGCCATAGGCGGTTTTTCTACCCGCCGCAAGTCCAATGAATTTGTTACAATGCTGCCTTTTTCAGATCTTGCGGAAGCTGAGAGCATTTTGAAAGATTTCGTTAATGATTTCAAGGCGCAGGGAATCCGCGATATTTGGGCCGGAGCTCAAAAACTTGCACCTTCGGATAAATGCGTTGATTTCGCCATCCTGGCGGGCATTGCCGAAGGACCGCCTGTTGCGGAAATAGATTTCATTATAGAGCTGGCCAAATCTCAACAAAAAGAAATAGGGCGTTTGCGATGCGCCGCCAAGGAGTAAACAAATGAAAAAATACAAGATAGAAACCATCGTAGGCATCTTTGTTTTTTTGGGACTGCTCTGCATAGGGTATATGACCGTAAAACTCGGTAAAGTTTCTTTTCTGCAGGATGATTCATATCCTTTAACTGCCAAATTCATTTCCGTAACCGGACTTAGAGATGGGAACCCGGTGGATATTATGGGCATTGAAGTCGGAAGAGTGGAGCGAATCACCATGGATCAGGAAAACCAGCAGGCGGTCGTGCATATGAAAATTAGAAAAGGTATAAAGGTATATGATGACGCCATTGCTTCTATTAAAACGGAAGGTTTGGTAGGCGACCAGTATATCAGTATTGATCCGGGGGGATCCGGCACGCTCCTGAAGCCTAACGGAACAATTATGGAAACGCAGGCGCCCGTGGATATATTAGGACTTATCAGCAAATACGCTTTTGGTGATGTAAAAAAACAGTAAAATGGTATAATGGAACACGAGGAGGATTAAGAAATGAAAAAACGACTCACGGGATTGATAATCATACTGACACTTTTGATGTTTTCTCTTCCGGTATACGCCGGAGTGCCGATGACCACCGCAGAAGCCACTGTCAATAAAGTGCTCAATGTGTTGCGCGATCCAAAACTCAAAAGTCCGGCATCTAAAGAAATAAAGAAAGAAAAGCTCCGGGTCATATACAAAGATATGTTTGATGAAATTGAATTTTCTAAACGCACTCTGGCGCGCAATTGGAACAAGTTAACCCCCGCGCAGCGCACGGAATTTGTGAATCTCTTTGAGCAGATTCTGGAAAAATCATACGCGGACAAAATTCTTGACTATACCAATGAAAAGGTTGTGTTTTATAAAGAAAATATGCTTTCAGACGCTCAGGCTGAAATTCAGAGCAAAATCGTTACCGCTTCTAAAGAAATCCCTATTTTTTACCGGATGATTTTAAAGGACGGCAAATGGAGAGTATATGACGTTGTCGTGGAGAATGTGAGTCTTGTTCAAAACTACCGTACGCAGTTCAACGATATACTGGCCAAGGATACGCCAGAACAACTGTTGGAGACTCTGCGCAAGAAGGTAAGCAAGCACTAGAAAAAATGTCATTTCGTATCCTCCGCTGGCGGAGGTGTTACGAAGTGACGGAGGTGGAAAAAGAATATAGTGATTAATTTCAGAACCGCCTGAAATATCAATGCGGCCTATCCACCCCCTGCCCCCGCCAGCGGGGGACACTTAAAACTTATAATGTTTGGCATGAAGGCTTGGTTTCGTTAAATGAAATACCACCTTGTTTTGATTTTAGCGCTTATTCTTCTTACGGCGGGTTGTGCCCATAGCTCCGTCACCTCTTCCGGTGCCTTGCCGGCCGCGAAATTCTCCCCGTCCCCGCAGCCCATTTTGCTTGCTTCTACGTCTGAACAAAGTACGGCACAATCAACGGTTGATGCCGTAAATCCCATTGATGATGAGTATAAAGAAGATGAATCGGTTGAGGAATACACTAAAGATGCTGTTCAGGAAGAGCGAGTGGAAATCGCCGATCCTCTGGAACCGTTCAACAGAGCTATGCATCAGTTTAACGACAAACTGTATTTCTGGGCGCTCAAACCAGTTGCTCAAGGATACAAAGCAATTGTTCCCGAACCCGCGCGGGTAAGCGTTAAAAATTTCTTTTCCAATCTTGGATTTCCCGCGCGATTTCTGAGCTGCCTGCTCCAGGCTGATTTCAGCGGCGCGGCCACGGAAACGGGGCGTTTTACTATCAATACTATCTGGGGTATCGGAGGCCTTCTCGATCCTTCTGCCGGTAGAGAGCTGGATCTTCAGAAGCAGGATACGGACCTGGGGCAGACACTGGGCGTTTGGGGTGTGGGGCAGGGCTTTTATATTGTCTGGCCGGTATTTGGTCCGTCAAGTCCCCGCGATTCCGTCAGCATTGCCGGCGATTATTTTCTTTATCCGGTTTCTTATATTAGCCCCTGGTACGCAGGTTTGGGAGTAAGGGTTTTCGAAGAAGTGAATGCCACATCTTTGAGAATCGGCGATTATGAAGCGCTTAAAGACGCGGCCATTGACCCCTATGTGGCGTTTCGCGACGCCTACGCCCAGTACCGTTTTAAGAAAATTAAGGCCAGAAAAGCTAAACACAATCCATCCGTGCCCGCGACAGAAAAATCTCCTTCAATCAATCCGATATTGCCGGAAAAAGGAAATTAAATGAAAAGAAAAATTTCTGTGAAAAATTTTTCGACTATTGCCTTCACGGTATTATTTATTTTTGCGATCAGCCCGGTGTCGATGGCGGCTGGATTATTCGGTCCGCTACAAACCATTTCTCAAGAAGCCGGCGGATTAAATACTGCCATAGGTTACCGGTATCACGAAGATACGTATAAAAACGGCATTGATCATACAGTAAGACGTAATGAGCTTTATTCGCAGGCGGCTTATGGATCGAAAAACATCTGGGAAATATACGCGCGCATAGGTCTTGCGGATATGAAAATTTTCGATGTTTTCAGTTCCGCGGATGCTTCTATTAAGACCGACAGAGATAATTTTGAAGCAAACTGGGAATTTTTCGGAACTATGGGAGCAAAAGTTTTTTATGCGATTAATAGCATATTGGGAATAGGAGCTTTTCTTCAGGGGACTTATTTCCCCGGTGATTTTACGGATACTGTTTCAGGAACCGATGGAGGAATACCTTTTACAGCGGAACTTAAGATGAAAAATTTCTGGGACGCGAATTTCGGTATTGGAATTCAAGCTACTCTTCCATACGGCATAAAGTTTTATGCCGGTCCTTATATATATTATTCCGAGGCCAAGGTATCTTGGCATTCCAATATTTCCAGCCCTGGATATTGGGCCGAAGATGATACTATTCGGAACAAATCAATTGTGGGCGGATTTGCGGGATTGGATGTACCGCTGCTGAAAGGATTCCGTTTGAATATAGAAGGACAATTTGCAGACAGATTTTCCGCCGGAGTCGCCATAAGCTATACATACTGAAGTTGACGGTTTGTTACCCCAATAATATCTATTTAAGCGACCGTTAAAAGTAACTTCCTTGAAACTGCTTGTCGCCGCCCGGAAACAGGCACGACGGCAGATAAAAAATGCAAAATACAAATGGACGAATTGAAAGAAAACTTTTTTCAGGTTCGGGACCTCACTAAAGTTTATAAAATGGGAGAGGTGGAAGTGCACGCGCTGCGCGGCGTTAATCTGGAGTTGTATGCGGGCGAATTGGTTGTTTTGCTTGGTCCTTCGGGGAGCGGCAAATCCACACTGCTCAATATTATGGGTGGTCTCGATACGGCGACCGGTGGCTTTGTCTCTTACAGAGGAAAAGAGTTAACCAAAGCAACCGAAAAAGAACTAACGGAATATCGCCGCTTCCATGTCGGGTTTGTTTTTCAATTCTACAATCTTATTTCCAGTCTAACAGCCAGAGAAAATGTTTCAGTGGTAACGGAAATTGCCGAAAAACCCATGACTCCGGAGGCAGCCCTCGACCTTGTCGAATTGAGCGACAGACTAAATCATTTTCCCGCTCAGCTTTCCGGTGGTGAGCAGCAGCGCGTGGCCATAGCGCGCGCCATTTCCAAAAATCCGGCAGTACTTTTATGCGATGAACCTACCGGAGCGCTTGATTCCAAAACGGGTGTGGTGGTGCTTCAGGCTCTGGAGCGCATCAATCGCGACTTGGGAACAGCGACTGCCATTATCACTCATAACGTGGATATTGCCGGCATGGCTGACCGTGTTATTCATTTAAGTAATGGCAAAATTGCGGAAGTGACTGTAAACAAGGTAAAGAAATCCGCGAGCGAGCTTCAGTGGTGAGATTGTGAAAGCGCTGAACCGAAAACTGTGGCGGGAATTGTGGCAGATGAAAGGCCAGGTTTTTGCCATCACGCTGGTTGTAGCCAGCGGCGTGGCCACCTTCATCATGTTTATCAGTACCGTGCATTCTCTGGAGTTCACCAGAACCAAATTCTACCATGATTATAATTTTGCCGATGTCTTCGTCAATTTAAAGCGCGCCCCGGAAAGCCTGAAAGATAAAATAAAAAATATCAACGGCGTCAATCAACTGGAAACTCGCGTTTGCGCTCAAGCCAAGCTGGATATCAAGGGCTTTACCGAATCGGTTACCGGCAAGATAATATCCATTCCCGATGACGGCAAGCCGCTGTTGAACCGTCTTTATCTCAGAGCCGGCCGGTTGCCCGATCCCTCCAGAGATGATGAGGTGGTCATCAATGAAACCTTCGCTCAGGCGCACGGCCTTAATCCGTCGGACCAATTTGCGGCGGTTATCAACGGCAAGTGGAAAAAGCTGACGATTACCGGAATTGCTCTTTCTCCAGAGTACATTCTGCTGATGAAAGCCGGAGCAATGAGCCCCGATTTTAAACGCTACGGAGCTTTGTGGATGACACGCAAAGCCATCAGCAGAGCCTACGACATGGATGGCGCGTTCAACGATGTTGTTCTGACTCTGTATCCCGGAGCGAAGTTAAGCGATGTTATACGAGACCTTGATAATATTTTGGGACGATACGGTGGTTTCGGCGCCTATGGGCGTAAAGATCAAATATCCCACCGTCTGCTGAGTGAGGAATTCCGGCAACTCAATACCAGCTCTAAAATATTTCCCACGATTTTTATTTGTGTCGCCGCCTTCTTGCTGAATGTCGTCATGAGCAGAACAATCAACACTCAGCGCGAACAAATCGCCACGCTCAAAGCATTCGGCTACAGTAATATGGATATCGGTGTTCATTATTCGCACCTGGTCGTCCTGATTATTACCGCTGGCATTTTATGCGGCATAGTGATCGGCATCTGGTTTGGGAAAATGCTGGGCGGCATTTACATGGAAACGTATCGTTTCCCGGTGCTTATTTACAAATTACATCCGTGGGTGATTATCTCGGCTGTTTTTATCAGCGTTCTCTCCGCGCTTGCCGGGACCGCGCATTCTCTCTGGAGGGCCTCTGGGCAGCCGCCTGCCGAAGCAATGAGACCGGAAGCTCCGGCAAAATATAGAGTATCGTTCATTGAAAAAACAGGCATCGGCCGCTGGCTTTCACAGCCATCGCGGATTATCATCCGTAATGTTGAACGAAAACCGGTCAGAACTTTTCTTTCGGTCATTGGTATTGCTGTTGCCTGCGCTACAATGATTTCCGGCGGATTCTTTAAAGACTCAGTTGATTACATGGTGCATATTCATTTTGTTCTTTCACAGAAAGAAGACATGACAGTAACTTTTATCGAACCAACGTCCTATAAGGCAATATACGAACTAAAGGAAACTCAGGGAATCAATGACGGCGAGAGTTTTCGGGTCGTTCCTGTAAACTTAAAATTCGGTCACCGCAGTTATAAAACAGTTATCAACGGAGTAGAACCGGACAGCCATCTTAGTCTTTTGCTGGATAAGAATCTTAAGATCATTTCCCTACCCTCATCGGGCATTCTGCTGACCGATTATCTGGGCGAGATCCTCGGGGTTAAGGTAGGCGATCTTGTGACAGTTGAGGCGCTCGAAGGGTCCAAGGTCATCCGTCAGGTTGAGGTTGTCGCTTTGGCCAGACAGTATCTGGGTGTGATGGGCTACATGGATTTGGGTGCTCTTAACCGTTTAATGAATGAAGGCGACGCCATATCCGGCGCCTATCTTGTCACGGATTCGAAATACAGGGAAAAGCTCTTCAGATCTTTCGTGGAAATGCCGCGCGTTTCGGAAATTGTCATCAGAAAGAATGAAATCAACAATGTTTATGAAGTTATGGCAAAAGGGATGCTTTTTTTTACTTTTATTGCTACACTAATGGCGTGTTCGATCGCGTTCGGCGTTGTCTATAACGGCGCGAGAATATCCTTATCCGAACGAAGTCGCGAGCTTTCCAGCCTGCGTGTGCTTGGATACACGCGCGGCGAGATAGCCTATATTCTTCTGGGAGAACTGGGGCTGATAACACTTGTGGCCATTCCTCTGGGGTTTTTTATCGGATATTGGATATGCGCTTATATTGCGCAAGCCCTGGATAACGATCTTTTCCGCGTGCCGCTGATTATAGAGTTAAATACATACGCTCAGGCAGCGGCGGTAGTGCTTGCTTCGGCCTTGATATCGGGATTGATTGTGCGCCGTAAACTCGACCATCTTGATTTGGTGGAGGTTTTAAAAACCAGAGAATGAATGATTATATCGGTCCGATTATAAGTTACTACCTTGCAGGTGGTAATTACCGGCAAGGTAGGAAGTTTGTTGACTATGCGCTCCCCTGCGGGATGCGCTCCCGGTCTTCGGCTAACTTTGTTGGCGGAGCCTGCCCCGGCGCAGGCCGGGGTCGTCGGCAGCCTCGACGTATTATCATATACGCCTGCGGAGCCTCCAACTTGCCGCCTCGTTATGCATTGACCGTATGTGCAACCGAAGGGAGCACAATAAAAATTGGTTGGTACCGTGGCGGGAATTGACGCCGTATAGGCGGCAACTTCAAATCGAAACGATATATTGATAAAAACATGCAATAATCTTAACGGAGAATATTTTTAATGAATCACTCGTTACGCAGAAAAGTATTAGTAATCAGTGTTTTAACGATAGTTGTCGTCTTGCTTATTTATGGCTTTCTACCTAAAACTCAAACTGTTGATATTGTTTCCGTCACGCGGGGTCCGCTCCAAATTACGATTGAAGAAGAAGGACGCACTCGACTGAAAGAGCGTTTTACTGTTTCCGCCCCCACGGCCGGATACATGCGGCGCATCAATGTAAAAGTAGGAGATCCGGTAAAGAAAGGACAAATAGTTGCTGTGTTGGAACCGTTACAGTCGCAGTCGCTTGATCCCCGGAGCCGTGCAACGGCTCAAGCTGCCGTTTCTTCCGCCGAGGCGACTCTCAATGCCGCGATAGAAAGAGAGCGGATGGCGAAAGCTGATGCCGGTTACATTGAGCAAAGGCTGGAAAGATTAAGAGCTTTATATGCCAAAGGTTCTATTTCCAAGGATCAGTTCGATCAGATAGCTTCCGAGGCGCAAAAAGTGAGGGCACTGCAGAATTCGGCTGCGGCAGAAGTGAATGTCGCCAAATCCGAGTTGGAGCGGGCAAAAATAACATTGCAGAATTTTACAGCGGTTAAAAGAAACAGTAAAAATGATGCTGTTTCGGTATCTGCACCATTGAGTGGTGCTGTGTTCAGGGTTTACCGCGAAAGTGAAGGTGCGGTAAATATAGGCGAGCCGCTGGTAGATATCGGCGATGTCAAAAATCTGGAAGTCCGTGTCGAAGTTCTGTCTTCGGATGCGGTCAAAATAAAAAAAGGTACACCGGTTTTGTTCAAACGATGGGGCAGAGATGAACCACTTACAGGCATAGTGCGACTGGTTGAACCGGCTGGATTTACAAAAATATCCAGCCTGGGCGTGGAAGAGCAGAGAGTTCTGATTATTGTCGATATTACTTCGCCGTCTCAGAAGTGGAATATCCTGGGCGATGGTTTCCGCATGGAAGCTCACTTTATTATATGGGAAGAAAAAAATATCCTTCAGGTTCCCACCAGTGCTCTTTTCCGGTCGGGGACGGGATGGGCAGTGTTTGTCGCAGAGAAGGGAAAGGCGCGTAAGCGTATAGTTGAGGTTGGTCAGAGAAATGGACTGGCAGCGGAAATCCTGTCCGGATTAAAAGAAAAAGAAAAAGTGGTTGCCTATCCCGAAGATTCGATCAGTGACGGTACAAAAATCCAGGCAAGAAAATAACAATAATTATACGTATAAGTTCCTTTATCCTCACGCGTTCTTTATGGTAAAAGTAGCGAACAATTTGATATTATCAGGGGGTTGAATGAAAATATTTGTAATCGTGGGCATGCCCGCGGCGGGGAAAAATATTGCCCGCACTTATGCTGAATCCAAAGGTTTAATTTATTACGCAACCGGTGACATTGTTCGTACTGAAGTTAAAAAGCGCGGTGCGGCGGACCCTGTCAGTACAGCTAAAATATCCGATGAACTGCGCGGCCCCGACGGGATGGGTGTCACCAGGCTTGCTTTGGAAAAAATTCTTCAATCCGGCGACGCTGTTGGCTTTCTGGAAGGTATGCGGTCATGGCCGGAAATAGAACTCATTCGTAAAAAGGCCGATTGCGTGGTAGTCGCTTTTCTGGCGCCTAGAAAATTGCGGTTGGAACGCATTTGCGTCAGAGGCAGGGCCGATGATTCTCCTGGGGCCTTTGATGAGCGCGATCAGCGGGAAATTGCTTACGGCACAGCTATTCCCATTGCTCTGGCCGACGCCTACATATTAAATACCAAAACAATGGATGACGCTATAGAACAACTCAATACTATCGTCGAAAAAAAACTGTAAAAAGGTAAAATCAAGTATTTTATGGTCGTTCCTTAATTTGACACAGGCTTAGTAAGGAGGAATAAATTATGTCCCGTTTAAAAATTTACTTTGTCGTTGCTGTGGCCACATTATTTGTGGCGGGAATTTTTTCATCAACAGTTTTTGCGGCAGCGGAATCGCAGTCTTCGATCGAACAAACTTTTCGAAAGGCTAAACAGGATTATTTGGATAAGAACATGAATTCAGCTGCACAACAAATTAAAAATGGTTCATCATTCATGAAAGCTCAGGCTGAAAAAGCATCGGACAAGGGAAAAGAGGCACTGAATGCGTCGGCCAAAGAATTGGAAAAGCTGGCTGGTGATGTAAAGAAAGGAACAGTGACTTCGGTAAAAAAAATAGAAGAAACCTTTGCGCGTGCCTATGTCGCCCTGGCTTCGGATTCCCATATCAAATCAACGGAATCATGGGCGAAGAAACAGACGGAAAAAGCAGGCGATGCTCTTGATTCAGCCAACAAATATCTGGAACGCAGTTTTGACTGGGCCGGTCAAAAAATTGAAACAGGTACGAAAAATGCTATGAAAAAATCCAATGAACTTTCACGAAAATTGAAGAAAAAAGGTAGTGTATTGGCTGAAGATGTCGGAAAAGGATTGAAAAATGCGGGTGACGAAATTGAAAAATTTGGCAAGAAAATTTCTCCTAAGTGAAATAGGATAATTGTTGTGCTTTTTACGTTTACTTTTCCAGGGGTTACTCAACAGATATGAAAGTAATTCCTGCCAATGCCTCGACCGTAATGCTTTTACGTGCTTGTCCGGATGCCGGAATAAAGGATATTGAAGTCCTGATGGTCCAGAGAAACCGCAAGAGCAGCTTTGTTCCGGGTTTTTACGTCTTTCCGGGCGGTGTAGTGGATCCTGGAGATTGTGAAGTTGGGATGGAGCGCTTTATCCGGGGGATTGACTGTGCAAACGCCACACGGATTCTTTCTGACATGCCGCATCCTGAAAAGGCTCTGGGGGTATGGGTAGCAGCGATTCGCGAAACGTTTGAGGAAGTGGGAATACTGCTTGCGCAGAAGAAAGATGGTACGCCTGTAACGATCAGGACAGAAGAGGAACGTCGACGATTTTGTTATTATCGTCAATCAATCATCGAGAGTAAAATGCGTTTTTCTCAGATGCTGGAGGCGGAGGAACTTCTTCTGCCGCTCGAGCGGCTTCATTATTTTTCACACTGGATTACACCTGAATTTTTACCTCTGCGCTACGATGTTCGTTTCTTTGTTACTCAGGTGCCTTCTGATCAAGACGTTATACATGACGGTGTTGAACTTACTGGCCATGTCTGGATTCGTCCATCGGAGGCGCTCAGGCAATATGAGCAGGGAATATTGGATATGGTTTTGCCTCAGATCATGACACTTGAGGATATGAAGCGTTGCCAGACAGTTGCGGAGGTTATTGACTCGGCCCGCAAACGCCATATTCCGGCCACGCTGACCAAAATCCAAAGGATTGACGGGAAAGATGTCGAAGTAATGCCTGACGGATCAGTCTTTGAAAACCGCCCTCCAGTTTATGCCTGGCCTGAGCAGGAGGATTAAATTGGCGGACTGTTTTCTTATAATTAAACATATATTATATATACAGGTCGTGTATAGATGAAAGCATTACGCGAATGGATTATCAACTTTATATATAAGATTGCAACGGGTACAAAAAGAATTCGAGTTATTCTTACCCCGCTGGTCGGCTTTATCTTTTTTTGTATCGTATTACTGCTAATATTTGCCTCTTTTTTTCTGGATCGTTTTTTTGGATTTGGAGAATTTATTTCCAAGCCTTTGGAAATAGCGATTTCCGTGCCCTTTCTGATTATAGGTTCCTGCTTGTGGTTGTGGTCTGTCGGGAAATTCTTAAAAACAAAAGGAACGCCTGTGCCGATAAATCCTCCGCCGAAATTGGTAACAGACGGACCTTACGCTTATTCAAGAAACCCGATGTTGACAGGTCTTTTTATGGTCATGGCCGGGATTGGCATCTTCTTCGGTTCGGTAACGCTCACATTTATAATGACGCCGCTGTTTATTTTTATGAGCATTCTTGAATTTAAATATATTGAAGAACCGGAACTGGCGAAGCGTTTCGGAACACAATACATTGAGTATAAAAAAAAGACGCCCATAATTATTCCTAAGCTTTACAAAAAATAGAGAATAATGCAGGCAATCTTCGCCGCAAGAAACTTTATCGGCGCCGTTATTTCTTAATTTCACTGACATAAATCAATTCTTTTAAAAAAATCATTTTCCCTCTTGACAAACTCAAAATTAGTTGTATTATACAACCATGTTAATACAGATCAAAGAAAACACCCGAGAGTTGATGGATGTATTGGGAGGCCTTTCACAGGTATTGCGCTGCTGTTGCCGGGATGAGGCTTTCTGCGAAGGTGTTACGTTCCATCAATTTATGATTCTCGATGCCGTCGCTAAAGAGAAAGAACTGCAAATGGCTGACCTGCATAAGCTTCTTTCTGTCGAAAAAAGCACAACCACGCGGTTGGTCAATCCCCTGATTAAAAAAGGGCTTTTACGGCGCGATAAGGCGGATCATGATTCCCGTGCGGTAAAACTTATGTTAACGAAAGAAGGCAGGGAAACCCATAAAAAGGTTCAGGTGTGTTTGACAGGTTTTTTCCAAAGAGCGTTAGGCAATGTACCCGAGAAGAAAAGAAATGAAGTATTGGAATCGGTCAAAATTTTCATCACGGCTATAAAAAATTCCGCAAATGGCTGTGATTGTTGTTAATTATTTTGTGAGGTAAATACCTTGGAAAAAGATATATTTGTACTTCCTGTCATTCAGGAAAAAACAAGCTGCCGTTGCAGCGCAGCTGCTGCGGAATCGGAAAATACAATACCCGATTTGAATCAATCTTTCGTCAGTGGTTTTGTTGATACGCCTGCAGGCAGATTGCCGCAGGTATCGTCAACTCTTGTCTGGAATGATCGCTGGGGGAGTATTAAGGCGCGCTGGGGTGTGGGTAGGATGGAGTATAAAATTGATCCGGGACTTTACGCGTTGGGCATGCCGGATGATAAATCGCTTGTTTTTGTTTCTGCCAATTACAAAATGAGTTTTGACCTCTTAAGGCAAGCACTTGCTGGTCGTTCCGGCTGGATTCTGGTGTTGGATACGCAGGGGATTAATGTCTGGTGCGCCGCGGGCAAAGGAACTTTCGGTACGGAGGAACTCGTAAGAAGAATAGAATCAAGCAGCCTGAAAAATATTGTCAGTCACAGGAAACTAATTCTTCCTCAACTGGGAGCGCCGGGTGTGGCCGCCCACAGGGTAAAAAAAATCTCCGGCTTTAATGTTCAGTACGGGCCTATTCGTGCGGAGGATTTGCCCGCATATCTGGATGCCGGTTTTAAGGCAACGATACAAATGCGTATGAAAACTTTTTCTTTGAAGGAAAGAACAGTTCTGATTCCCATTGAACTTGTGGAAGCGATGAAAGCCTTTCTGCTTATCGCGGCCGCATTTTTTATTATCAGCGGAATAGGCGGACCATTGGGGTTCCTGGCCAACGCCATGAACTTCGGTTTGTTTGCCGTTTTGGCTTTGCTTTGCGCTGTTATCGGAGGCGCTGTGCTCAATCCTTTGTTGCTGCCGTATCTACCGGGGCGGGCGTTTTCAATTAAAGGTTTTTCGATAGGCATTGTGATAGCCCTGATGCTTCTTTATCTGCGCGATATTAATTTATCGCTATGGCCGGGAAAAGTTGAAGCCATGGCGTGGCTGTTAATTATTCCCGCAATGGCTGGATATCTGGCAATGAATTTTACCGGCTGTTCCACCTACACATCTTTATCGGGAGTGAAAAGAGAAATGCGCTGGGCTCTGCCTCTGGAGATCGCCTGCGGCGCTGCGGGCATTGTTATGTGGATAGGCGCGATTTTTATCTATTAGGATTTTCCTATCCTTGTCATACCGGCGAAGGCCGGTATCCAGGATAAAAAAATAAATGAATTCCGACTAGGCCCATGCCGGAATGACAACAATGAGGTTGAAAATGAAACAACAAATTTATCTTAAAAACGTTGTTACTCTGCAATTGGATGAAAATAAATGCACCGGCTGTGGAATGTGCCTGGATGTTTGTCCGCATGAAGTGTTCAGGATGAATACAAAGCACGTAGTGATTCAAAATCGCGATGCATGTATGGAATGCGGCGCATGCAGTCAAAATTGTCCTGCCGATGCAATTTCCGTGCAATCCGGTGTCGGTTGTGCAGCGGCGGTGATTAATTCCATACTGGGCAAAGATGGAGAATGTTGTTGCGGACCGGATACCGGTGGCAACGCGTCCGGCAGCAAAAGCTGTTGTTGATGGGGGTACTTAGAGAATAAATATTAATGTCGTCATGTCGGCCAGTATCCAGAACTTTTTTAAAAAAAGGATTCCGGCCTTCGAGACTGTGTCGCAATAACAAATATAACCATTTAACGTCCTCCGCTGGCGGAGGTGTCCCGATGAATCATCGGGACGGAGGTGAATAAAAGTCACGTGAGGCGAAACTGACCTATATTACGTATGTTTCAAAAACTTCCACCCCCTTGCCCCCGCCAGCGGGGGACATTACTCATTACGCATAATAAATATTTAATTCTTTTTTAATATCAATAATGTAATCAGAAACTATTTCTATTAAGTCGCGATTATTTTTGTTTTCGTCAATCATGCGCACAACTGCACTGCCGATAACAATGCCGTCGGCAAATCGTCCGATCTCTCTCGCCTGCTGCGGTTTTGATATGCCGAACCCCACGGCTATCGGAAGTTTTGTTACTTTGCGTATTTTTTCCACTTCTATTTTTATGTTGTCAATTTTCGGGGCAGCAGTGCCGGTAATGCCGGTTATGGAAATGTAATAGAGAAACCCGGTAGCATCGGCGGCAATCTTTTTTAATCTTGCCTCTTCGGTCGTCGGGGCTATAAGCGAAATGAAATCAATGCCTACCGCATCCGTATAAGTTCTAAGTTCTTTTGCTTCTTCATAGGGCAGGTCAACAACCAGAACGCCATCCACTCCCGCCGTGCGAGCGGCATGAGCGAACTTTTTCACGCCAAAAGCAAAAATCGGATTGAAGTAACCAAAGAGTACAATAGGAATTTCGGAGACTTTGCGCACCTCGGCAACCATTTTTAAAACACTCTCCAGGGTAGTTCCCGATTTTAGAGAGCGCTGAGAAGCTGCCTGAATCACCGGTCCGTCGGCTGTGGGATCGGAAAAAGGAACGCCGATTTCCAGGATATCCACTCCGGCTTTTTCTAAAGCAAAGATTAATTTCTTGGTGATGTCCAGAGATGGATCACCTGCCGTTAAATAAACAATCAGCGCCTTTTCATTTTTGGCGCGTAAAGATTTAAATTTATCTCCAATTCGGTTCATATCAGTCCTCGTCTACATTTATGATGATATTGTCATGCCGGACCTGATCCGGCATCCAGGAATAACTGGATTCCGGCCTTCGCCGGAATGACGATTAAATTGTTTCTATGATCGTTTGGGCGTCCTTATCACCGCGTCCCGAAAGACAAACAACAACGATTTTATTTTTAGCCATTTTTGGAGCCAACTTCATTGCGTGAGCGATTGCGTGCGAGCTCTCCAGCGCCGGAATGATACCTTCCTTCAACGATAAAAATGAAAATGCCTTGATAGCTTCCTTATCCGTTACGGTGACATATTTTACTTTTTTCGCTGCGTGGAAGTAGGCGTGCTCCGGACCGACACCGGGATAATCCAGGCCTGCGGCAATAGAATAGGCGTCACGTACCTGCCCATGTTCATCCTGTAAAAGATAAGTCTTGTTCCCGTGCAAAACTCCGACTTTACCGCCGTTGATGCTTGCCGAATGCTCCGAGGTATTCAAACCATGACCGGCTGCTTCCACACCGTACATGGCGATATTCTTTTCATTGCGAAAGGGATAGAACGTTCCCATGGCATTACTGCCTCCACCCACGCAGGCAATCATAACATCGGGATTTCTGCCTTCCAGTTTCATGATCTGTTTTTTTGTTTCTCGCCCTATGATCGATTGGAAGTCGCGCACCATCTGTGGGTAAGGATGAGGACCGGCGGTTGTGCCGATAACGTAAAAAGTATCACGAACGCTCGATACCCAGTAACGCATGGCTTCGTTCATCGCGTCTTTAAGTGTGGCAGTGCCACTTTTCACGGGTACTACTTCCGCGCCCAGTATCTTCATGCGGAAAACATTGGGTGCCTGACGGCGGATATCTTCCTCGCCCATGAATATTTTGCACTCCATGCCGAAGAGCGCTGCCACTGTGGCCGTGGCCACGCCGTGCTGTCCCGCTCCGGTTTCAGCAATAACTTTTTTCTTGCCCATCCTGCGAGCCAGAAGCGCCTGCCCCAGCGTATTGTTTATTTTGTGAGATCCGGTATGATTCAAATCTTCGCGCTTGAGATAAATTTTTGCGCCGCGTAGAGATTCGGACATACGACTGGCGAAGTAAAGAGGTGTGGGACGTCCGGCATATTCGCGCTGATACCACTCGAATTCCTTTTGGAAGTTTTTATCTTTTCGGGCGGTTTGATAAGCCTTCTCCAGTTCGATTAAAGCGGGCATCAAAGTTTCGGCAGCATATCTTCCGCCGAAAATTCCGAAATGACCGTTTTTATCAGGCAATGTTTGATTCATGGTTCCCTCTTTTTGAATATTAATAGTGAATTTTCAGGCGTTGTATCCGACGCCCGGATAATATCAAATATTTGTGCAAGCTTTTTGTGATCTTTCTTGCCGGGTGATGCCTCCACCCCGCTGTTTATATCCAAAGCAGCCGGGGCCACGGATTTCAAAGCTTCGGCAATATTATCGGCGTTTAATCCACCCGAAAGAATCAACGGTTTTTTATCTTTAATGCGGCAGGCCAATTCCCAGTTGGATTTTTTGCCGGTCCCGCCAAAAAGTCCGGCATGGCGGCTGTCTACCAAAAAGGCCGCTACATTGTAGCCAAGAGCGCGTTTCACATCATCATTATTTTTTAATTCTACCGCTTTAATAGTTATAGCAGCCGGGAATTGATGACAATATTCAGGTGTTTCGTCTCCATGCAATTGAATCATATCCAGCGAGCAATATTCCATCACCCTTTTAATCTCTTGCGGCGTTTCGTTGACAAAAACACCGACCTTTACCACCTTAGCTGGCAAAGAGCTGATTATTTGTTTTGCGTCCACCGGTTTTATGTACCGCGGAGAAGGCGGATAAAATATAAAACCCAACGCCGCCGCTCCGTACTTGCTTGCTATCAGAGCGTCTTGAGGATTGGTTATGCCGCAGATTTTAACCTGTGTCACTTCAGTTCTCCCCTTTTAATGTACGCAGTTTCACGCCGATGTCCGGTGCCGTAATCAGAGCTTCGCCGATTAAAAAGGCATTAATGCCCACATCCATCAAAGATTCGATATCTTTTCTATTGCTGATGCCGCTTTCTGCCACGACTATTTTATCTGCTGGAATTCGAAGCTTAAGTCTGCGGCTGGTTTCGATGTCAGTAATAAATGTATCCAGATTACGGTTATTGATTCCGATAATTTCCGCTCCGACGGCAAGCGCCAAATCCAGTTCCTCTTCATCATGAACTTCTACCAGTGGATTCAGCCCAAGCTCTTTTGATAATGAAAGAAATTCGGCCAGTTTTTTTCCTAAAGCCCGTACGATAAGTAATATTGCGTCAGCGCCGATGGCTCTGGTTTCGTAAATCTGAATCGGATCGATAATAAAATCTTTGCGCAGCAGCGGCAGGTTTATTTTTTGTCTGATTTGCGTCAGGTAATTTTTATGCCCGGCGAAATATTTTTCGTCAGTGAGAACTGAAATCGCGGACGCGCCGTTTCTTTCATAAATGTCGGCAATTCTGACCGGATCAAAATCCTTGATAAGTCTGCCACGGGAAGGAGAAGCGCATTTTACTTCCGCAATAATGTTGCAGGCACCGCTTTTCAATGCCTTCCTGAAATCGAGACACGGTTTCAGCCCGGCAATAATTTTTTGCAGTTGCGCCTGTGTAGTTTCCTTTTTTAATTGCGCCACTTCTTCTTTTTTCGTTTCAATAATTTTGTCGAGAATCATTTGTTCCTCTTATTTAGTCTCACCCTCCCTCAGTCCCTCCCCTCAAGGGAGGGAAGAAAAGTCTTAATTACTGTACTTCCCCGCCCCTTGTGGGAAGGGATTAAGGGGAGGGGGAATTTTTTTGGCCTTCATCTTCACCCTCACGTAATTCCCTCCTTTTTTAAAGGAGGGCTAGGGAGGATTTCCGATACTCTTCAAAATCCCCCTCAATCCCCCTTTGCAAAAGGGGGATAAAATGACGTATCATCAAGTTTAGCTATTGCTCAGCTCAATTAGTGATTGCAGTTTCTTTACCGCCGCGCCGCTGTCAACGCAATCGGCCGCAACCTTTAAACCTTCTTTAATATCTTGCGCTTTTTCTCCGGCGACAATCGCCAACGCCGCATTGATTAGAACAACATTGCGACAGGCGCCGTCTTTTCCGGAAAGAACGTCGCGGGTTATTTGTGCGTTGACAGACGGATCGCCGCCGCGAATGGAGTCCAATGTATCCGTTCTGCCAAAATAATCCACTGGATTGATATTGTATGTCCTGACAATTCCGTCTTTTAGTTCGGCAACACGTGTTTCGCCGGTAATGGTGACTTCATCCAGACCGTCCAGACCGTGAACAACAAAGGCTCTTTTTGTTCCCATATTCTTTAATACATCGGCAAACATTTCCGTAAGCTTCGGATCGTAAACTCCCAGAAGCTGAGCTGTTGCTCCCGCGGGATTAGTAAGCGGTCCCAGCATATTGAAGATTGTACGGATGCCGATTTCGCGTCTGGGGCCGATTGCGTATTTCATGGCGCTATGCAGTTTGGGTGCGAAAAGAAAGCCGATACCGATTTGCTGAACGCATTCTTCCACGATTTCCTGATCGGCGCTGATATTAACGCCCAGTGCTTCCAGAACATCGGCACTGCCGCATCCGCTGGAAACGGCGCGGTTACCGTGTTTGGCTACAACGATCCCCGCTGCTGCTACAACAAATGCGGCAGTCGTTGATATATTAAAAGTGTTTAGTTTATCACCACCGGTTCCACATGTGTCTACGATTGTTGTCGCGCAGGCATTGATACGCGTGGCCTTTCGGCGCATGATGCGCGCGGCGCCCGTGACTTCCTCCACGGTTTCGCCTTTCATGCGCAGTGCCGTGATTAAAGCGGCTATTTGCGCCGGCGTGGCTACTCCTTCCATAATTTCGTCCATCGCCGCCATCATTTCCGCTTCCGGCAGATTGGTCTTGTTAACAGCTTTTTCAATAGCTTCTTTAATCATGATTAATGCTCCTTTTTTCCGGTATATTTCAAAAAGTTTCTGATTATGCGTTTGCCCTGCGGCGTCAGCACCGATTCGGGATGAAACTGAATGCCTTCCACAGGATATTCTTTGTGACGCAATCCCATTATTTCGCCCTCTTCCGTCTCCGCGCTGACTTCCAAAAAGTCAGGCAGTGTTTCTCTGACAACAATCAGCGAATGGTAACGGCCGGCGGGGAAAGGATTGGGTATTCTGGCAAATATGGTTTTGCCGTCGTGCTTTACCTGAGATATTTTTCCGTGCATAATGCGATCAGCGCGCACTATCTTTGCTCCGAAGGCGTAGCCGATGGATTGATGTCCCAGACATATTCCCATGAGGGGAACGTCTTTGTAAAATTCGCGAACGACATCAACAGTTATTCCCGCCTCTTTGGGCGTGCAGGGGCCCGGAGAAAGAAAGATTGCCCGGGGTTTTTTACGTTTTATTTCTTCGGGTGTTATTTTGTCATTACGATACGTTTCAACCTTCTCTCCCATTTGTTCCAGATATTGGACGATGTTGAATGTAAACGAATCGTAATTATCAATCATTAAAATCATTTTTTTCTCCTCAATAAATTCCCTGCCCCTTGCGGGAGGGGATAAAGGGGAGGGGGTAACTTTTGTTTTCAGGTGGCGTTTGCCAGATTTCACCCTCACCCAACCTCTCCCCTCAAGGGAGAGGGATAAAAAATTAATTGCCGTTATTTATTTCAAAGCCACTGGCTGCCAATCGCACGGCCTGTAGCATGCCGCGGGATTTGTTTAAAGATTCCTGATGTTCCGATTCAGGAATAGAATCGTACACAATACCGGCTCCGGCCTGAACATAAACTTTGCCGTTTTTCAGAACCATTGTCCGGATAGTGATGCATAAATCCATATTGCCGCTGAAACTGAAATAACCAACCGCGCCGCCGTAAGGCCCTCGTTTGACTTTTTCCAGCTCATTGATAATTTCCATAGCCCGGACTTTAGGTGCGCCGGTTAAAGTGCCCGCCGGAAACGTTGCAGCCAGAACGTCAAAAGCATCCTTTCCTTTGGCCAGTTGAGCGCGTACATTGGATACCAAATGCATCACGTGTGAATATTTTTCCACCACCATGTATTGATTCACCTGAACGCTGCCGGTTTGCGCCACGCGTCCTAGATCATTGCGTCCCAGATCGACTAGCATAACATGCTCCGCCCGTTCTTTTTCATCGGAAAGCAATTCATCGGAAAGAGCGCGGTCTTCCTGTTCGGTTTTGCCTCTTGGTCTTGTTCCGGCAATCGGGCGCAATTCCATCGTATCTTCCTCTTTGCGCACCATAACTTCCGGAGAGGAACCGATAAGTGTCAAATCATCCATCTTCAGAAAGAAAAGATAGGGGGATGGATTTATAAAGCGCAGAGCCCTGTAGAGATCAATGGGATTACTGCGACAGTCGGTTTCGAAGCGTTGCGAGAGAACAACCTGGATTATATCTCCCGCGACAATGTATTCTTTGGCTTTCTCAATAGCAGCCTTGTATTGTTGAGGTGTCATATTGGAGTCAAAATTAACTTCACTTCCCGTGGCAGCTGCTGTTTTATGAGACGCCGCTGCCGCAATAGTTTCAATCATCGCTTCAATTTTCTGACAGGAAGCGGCATAACTTGCTTCCAGCGAAGCGGCATCGTCCGTAAAAGCGCAGGCTACCACTTTAATAGTGTGGCGCACATTGTCAAAAATCATCAGAGAGTCACTGATAACAAAAACAGCTTCGTCCAGATTCAGATCATCCGGAGGGGTGGGCGGGAGTTTTTCGAAATAGCGCACCATTTCGTAACCTAAGTAACCCACGGCTCCGCCGTAAAAACGCGGCAGGCCGGCAATTGTGACAGGCTTATAGCGATCAAGTAATTCACGCAGAAAATTAAGCGGCTTGCCGTTGTGATCGCGTTTTGTTACTTTTCCATTATCTTCAATAATAACTTTGTCACCGTGAACTTTAAAAACGACTCCGGCATCCGTTCCTAAAAAGGAATAACGACCCCATTTTTCGCCGCCTTCGACACTTTCCAGAAGGTATACGTGATCCTTATTTTGAAGTTTCATTAAAACGGAAACCGGCGTTTCCACGTCGGCAAGTATTTCTTGATAGACAGGAATCAGATTTCCTTTTTTGGCTAACTTTTCGAATTCCGCAAAACTTGGTTGATACATATTTTTCTCCTTTGCATCCTATTCCTTCCGCATGTGAGACTGTTTCATAATCAATTTTATGTCATTTCGAAGTCCCGCATGCGCGGGATCATACTCCGCGAGAAATCTTGATTTTAAGATTGCCACGCCACCTGAGAGGTGGCTCGCAATGACATTTTTTCTTATTGCAACACATTCTCCTGTATAGAGTTATCTCATCGTCCCACGTCGCTTCGCTCCTCAAACTTGAGTCTCACAAAAAAAGGCCGTGATTTTTTTATCACGGCCTTAATACGCTAAAAACAAAAAAGCCGTGAAGATCCCGGAGGCTCTCCACGGCTTTAACTTTAATTTAAAAGATCAGCGGCGGATAATCCTCCCTTTGAGGTTCCACCACCAGTTATTAAGTTTAATAGCTTTTTTCATAAAAACGCTTTCCATGTTCAATTTGGCAGTCATATAACAACAAGAAAATCATCTGTCAATAGATTTTTTAGTGAGACTCGCTGAAAACGAGCGAAGCGAAGTTTGAAGAGTTAGTCGAACAATCCCGATAACATAGTTATCGGGATTAATGACACCTTATCATAGCATAGCGAAGTGAGATTCGAGACCCCATTTTCACATCAAAACTTCTCAGGATTGTGTAATTTTATTCAACATTTACATCAACGGCTGATTGTACACCTTCAATTATATTGATAACTTGGCTCCAGTATTGTGCTCCTGATACATCATAATTTTGTTTAAACATATATCAATTAATATTAAACTACTCACTCATGCCTGCCCATTTTTGCCATTTATAAAAATTCGACCTGCCTTGCCAAGCTTCAGTATAAGGTTCATCGCCTATTCTCTTGAAAAGTTCTATGGCTGTTTCCTTATCGCTCGCAATGCAGGCAAGCCTACAGAAAAAATTGAGCATATAAGGAGAATTAGGATAATTGCGCTCAATATCAATAAAGCCCTGCCTCATCTTCTGCCATGAGATGTCGGGTTCCCTGAATTCTGTAAATTCTTTTAAATCCCATGCCTTCAATAAAATAAGGGCATAAATTCCCATCCCTTCCGATTTGGGTGTCAATTTTACCGCTTCATCTGCAAACTTCTGCCAATCACCTTTTTCTCCATGCCAACGTGGTAATAGATCATATGCTTTCTCAAGGTAATATGCGTAATATGATGGTTCATACGATACAGCTTTTTTAAAAAGTGCTTCATACTTATGCTTGTCCCAACCCTGTGCTCGAGCAATAATAAGAAGGACGTAATAACGTTCTACGCAATCTTTGGACAGATCTTCAGGTGGATTCTTAACTAGCTCATATGCTTTGGCTGTTCGTTCTTCAAATAATTTCCATCCTTCTTCTTTTACTGTATTTGCATAGCCACCTCCTCTTGCTGCCCAGGCATACTCGACCCATGCTCGGCCCGCTGCAACTTTTGCTGTTACTGAGTTGGGATACATCTTCATCCATTTATCAAGATTACCAAGCAGTTCATCCCAACCATAATAATGACTGGCAAAAGCAGCATGAAAGGAATGTACCTTCCATCCGCCGTCAGGGAAACGAGTTTTTTCCGTGCGAAATTTATTGGCCATATTTTCAAGCTCGCTGAACTTTTCCTCATGTAAAAGAGCTCGCACTTCTTTCCTTAGTTTGACTCTAGCTATCGAACCATCTTGTATTTCGGCATATACAAGTTTTGCGTTACCAGCCATTATAAACAACAAAGCAAAAAAGCTTATTACTTTTAGTGATAAGTTGTTTTTCAAATTTTTACCTCCTATTTAATGGTGGTTAAAAGTCCTGTTGAACTTATTTTTTGTCTTTACATTGAGAAACAACATCTTTCATTTGTTCAAAAGAACGGGGATACTCACTATATTGGATTTTAAATTCTTTTGCCGCGTTAATACAGTCGCTTTGCTCAATATGTGCCTGAATGATTTTCTGCCATGTTTTTATACAGCGATCATCCGAAAATTGTGAACATAGGAAAGAAATTCTTTCTCTTATAAAACTGTTTTGGGAATTACCAATAAAACTTTCCGTATATTCGACCAATGCCCGTCCATAATCTTTTTTATTAAAGAAAAAGTTAGCACGATGAAGATAGAGTTCCCAAATAGCGCCAATGTTAAAATTTGTATTAGCCTTGCAGTCCCTTATAAGCCTTGTAGCTTCAGAAATGTCGCTATTCTTTATGTAACCCTCATCTGTTCTTAAAAGCAAAAGTTCATAGTAACAAATATAAGGCCATATTTGATAAGGCTTCAATTCAACAGCGTGTTTGAGATATTTCTCCGTCGAATCGAAATCCTTCATTGTTCGCATGACATCCCTGAATAAATTTATGCCAGAATGATCACATTCCATATAATCGGTTACTTCCATGATTGCCATTTTCTTGTCAAAAGGCTCTTTTTTAATTAAAAATTTTTCCCTATAGGCTTTAGCTCTAAAACCATGAAGTTTACATTCGTTGAATGTTCCATTTTTTTCAATGACATCAATTTCTGCTAAAGCTTTATCGAAATCTCCCAGACAAAGTAATGCCTCATATTTAGTAACTCTAACCCGTTCATTTTTTTCATCTATTGAAATGGCGATATTAAAAAATTCTAAAGCTTTTTGGCAAGAGTCTTTGTTGAAATCATTATATGGAAGATGATTTCTTACCATAATTAATCTACCCAATCCGGCATATGCTTCAGCATTATAATTATCGAGCTTGATAGCTTTTTGAAAAAGATCTTCAGCTTTCTGAAAATATTTTTCGCTTTTTTTATAATATTCTTCAGGTTTGTTAAAATTTTGCGAGCAACCTTGTCGTAAATATCTCCAGCCTTCATTTGTTAGAATTGTTGGATTCTCCATATCACTTTCCGAAAGAGCATAGCAAATATGTGTTCTCAAAACAGATATATTTAGCAATGTAAAAAGTATTAGTAGAATGTATCGATATTTTTTAGAAACGAGTAAGTTATTCATTTCTGCTTTTTCTGATTGTAAAAATGATGCTTATTGAAATGAGCTTAAACGATATAAATCGCTATTTTAAAAAATTTCTGTTTGTATATTCTATTTTGAATACGATTACAAATAATTTTTTTTGATGTCCGGAAATGTAAACCGTTCAATATGTTAATTCGATTATGCCTGAATTCCCGGCATGTCAAAAGGGCAGAGGCATTTGTATTAGGGAAGCAAAACAGCGGCGGCAGGTTTTTTGCTGCAGAGATCGGGCACGACAGGCATCCAGATCAATGAAATAGCCATATTTTGCGCACCAGACACTTTCCCTGGATTGCTTTTTATGAGAGGCCAATGCGTCCCCGGTATCAAGATGAGTATGAGATATTTTTTTCATTGCGGGAAAGATATGAGATAATTGCCTTAGATGTCAATATAAGATTTTTAATCCTGCTTGACACTGGATTATATATTTTTATATAAGTTTCATACCATTTCGTTTGTAAGTTACCACCTTGCAGGCGGTAATTACCGGTAAGGTAAATGTTTTGATTTACTATGCGCTCCCTTGCGGGATGCGCTCCCGGTCTTTGGCTAACTTTGTTGGCTGCGTCGTCGGCTTCCTCAACGTATTATCATATACGCCTGCGGAGCCTTCTCCTTGCTGCTGCGTTATCCTTTGAAAACAAGATGGTGTAAGTATCAGAAAAAATTATTAAAGTAACTTCGGGAAGAAGTTGATGAACTTATTCAATTCTACTTTAACAGTCATTAAGAGCATCAGAATTCCGGATATTCTGGATGTGACGATAATCGCTCTAATGATTTTTGCCGCTCTGACCTGGTTCAAAACAAGAGCTTCCCGCTTTGTGCTTATCGGTATAACGCTTCTGGGCGGAGTTTATCTTGCTGCACGTTTCTTTGAGCTTTACCTTACCACTATAGTTCTGCAGAGCTTTTTTGCTATTTCGATTTTTGTTTTAGTTGTTATTTTTCAGGAAGACCTGCGCGGTTTTTTTGAGAGGCTGGCTGTGCTTGGAAACATCGGGAAAAAATTTCCGTCACTGTCCGGATTGAAGTCAACTGCGGAAATAATTGCGCAAACCTCAGCAAATTTAGCTAAAAAACGCACTGGCGCCTTGATAGTTCTACAGGGCATAGATCCACTGGAAAGACACATCAACGGCGGAACCAACTTAGATGGTGTGGTCAGCGAATCTCTATTGGAGAGTCTTTTCGATCCTCATTCCATGGGTCATGACGGAGCCGTTATAATAGACGGCAACAGGGTTACAAAGTTTGGCTGTCATCTGCCGCTTTCCATAAATACGTCAAAATATGGAAATATCGGGTTGCGTCATACGGCGGCTCTTGGTCTTGCCGAGCGATCCGACGCCATATGTATTGTGGTTTCCGAAGAAAGAGGCACCATATCCCTGGCCTATTTGGGAAATCTTAATGTGGTTCAAAATGCCGCTGCACTGCATGAGGCACTGGAGCAATTTTACACTCGCAATATTCCTGGTGAAAAATCACATCCCGCATTTAATTGGCTCAAAGAAAACACCATGGAGAAAATTATTGCAGTGGTTATGGCGTGTCTTTTATGGGTCGCTTTCGGTTATCAAAAAGAAATTGTACGCCGCGATTTCGTCATTCCCATTGAATATAAAAATGTTCCGAAAAATTGGCAGATTGATGAACCGCAGGTAACAGAAGCAAAGGTTATTCTTCAGGGGCCCGACCAGGCGTTTCGTCTTCTTGATGAACGCTCGTTGAAATTATCTTTGGATTTATCTGCAGATATAGAAAAAAAGCGCGAATTTACCTTGAAGAAGGATATGGTTAATGCTCCGTCCAATTTGTCGGTTGCCGATATTATTCCCGCGAGAATACACGTTTATGCCTCTAAATCTATTTCCTGGACTTTTCCTGTTAATATCAACACGCAAAATTCTTTAGCGGAGCATCTTTCCTTGCAAAAGATAAGCGTTACTCCTTCCAAGATAAGAGTTTTAATGGGATCCCGTATCAACCCTGAACAGATTAGAATCGAAACAGAACCTATTGATCTGCAGAAAATATTTTTTACAACGACGCTGGATACAAAAATAGTGCTGCCTGCCGGTGTTTCTTTCCCGGATGGAACATCATCAGCCGCCAGCGTGATTATAAAAGTAAAAAAGAAGGCATCTTCCCCATCCGGGGTGAGGTAAACATGCGTTCTAACTTTCAGAAAAGATCCAAAAAAACAGGACTTGCTCCGGGAAGCTTGGTTCATCGTGGTAAAGGTATTGCATTAAATAAAAAAATATGGTCAAGTTAGCTTGTATTGGATCATCTAACAATGCGCTAGAAGCGTATGGTGGTGATTATATCCCGATACGCTTCGCTATCGGGATTAATTCGACTAAAAATTTTTACTTCTCCCGCAATAATGCGGGATTGTAAAAATTTAGTCTCATTAAAAATCAGGAGGCAATTAGTATGAGTGTTTTTGCAGCAAGCGATATAGTGGAAGTTGCTATAAGAATTGAAGAAAATGGCGTTAATTTTTATAAATTCGCCGAGCAGATCGCCAAAAAGGAAGACGAGAAAAAACTTTTTGCCCAGTTGGCACAGGCGGAAATTGCTCATAAAAAAACTTTTGAAAAACTTTTTGCCGGCATGGAAAAATCCAATCTTACCGAGAGTTATGAGGGAGAATTCGGCGCTTATTTACGTTCTTATGTGGATAACAATTTAATTTTTACTAAAGAAATAATGGATAAGCAGTTATCCAAGATTAAGGACACTGCTGCCGCCCTGGATTTCGCTATTCAAAGAGAGCTGGATTCAATTTTGTATTATCACGAAATTAAAAAGCTGGTTCCAGCGGCTCAGCATGACGCGATCGAGAAGATAATCGAGGAAGAGAGAAAACATTTTCTGTCTCTGACGGAAATGAAAAAATGTATGGCGTAACAAACCAATTATATTTGCAACTGACTATTAAAAAAAGCCGCCCCAAAAGGCGGCTTTTTTATGGTCATCCAATGAATGGTCACTTCTTTCTTTTACAAAGTCACACTTGGTTGCATCACTGAGAATCAATGATTACCATTTGTAACATTAAAAAATTGCTTATAAAGAATTTTGTGTAAATGATTTTTCGTCTCAGAAGGTTGGCAGTGTTTATTCAACGTGCCGATTCAGCGACGGCAAGGAAGCAACCCTATCATCAAAACCGGTAGTTGAGTTCCAGCATATGAAGATCTGCCCCCGTATGCTGATGTCCGTAAATTGCGGCATCGGAATAGTGCAGATACCGATAGCCCACTCCCAGCCGTTTGAAGAGCGGTATGCTAACGCCCGCGGTCAGTGCAAATTGGAAGTATCCGCCGAAGTCTTGCGTTCCAAAGGTATGCCTGCTAAGAAGAGCCCCACCAGCTCCCATATCTAATGTAAATCTCCCATCTTGACTGCCAAAGGTAACCAAGGGAATGAGAGAAACGACCAACGCGGTTGCCCCGGCGCCATAAAGAGCACCGACACTGGTCATCAGCCTTATTTCGGATCCCCATCCTGATTTGGAATACCACGATGCCCAAGGCAGCCTGAAGTTCGCCGCCACGTCGAATTCTCCAAACTCTTCCGGCGCCACATCCCCGAGCACGTCAGTGTTTGAGAAGTTCACCCGTATACTGACGCTTAGCAACCTCAGTTTGATAGGAGCCTGCTTATCGTGTTCACATAAATCAAAACTCCTTCCTAGTATTGCCACTTTTTTTGTAGTGTAAGATGTTGTTGGAGTGTCGTAGCCGACAGCGGCGATGGACCGTTCATAAAGGCTTGCAGCTTGGGTATCGGCGGTCCAGACAAGAAACAACGCGACTACATATAAACTGATGTAGGAGGACTTAGCTATTTTAACCATAGGTGATTTTATATCATTTTTCAGAGGGAATAACACCATTGATTACGGATTGAAGTCTTGTATTTTAATCAAGATGGATGGTTTGTTTCTTACAGGAAGAACATATCAGCTAAGTAAGATTTTTTGTTTTAGCCGCTTCGTCAAATTTAAGGGCTGTGCAAAAGCTTGTCCCGTACTTGATACGGGATGTCCAGATGCAAGGCGCGCATCCGGCATTCGCCGGATTCACTCCGCAGGCACCCGCCCGAAGCGTATAACCTAAAGATAACACGTATGCATACCATTCGATTTCAAAGGATAACGAGGCGGCAAGGAGGAGGCGACGAGGCGTATTATACATACGTTGAGGATGCCGACGACGAAGTCAACAAAGTTAGCCGAAGAAAGCGAATTGGTATCAGTTCTTCAGAGCGTATTTCTTGAGTTTGTACCGCAACATGCGTTCCGATATTCCTAAAATTTCGGCGGCTTTTGTCTGGTTATCTTGTGTCTTTTCCATTGCCTCGATAATTAATTTCTTTTCTAAATCATCGACCGAATCGCGTAAAGCACCAGAGACTTTCTTTTCGGAATCATCAGCGGGTAGTATCGATTTGAATGGTAAATCCTCTGTCGTAATGTATTGATTGCGCGCAATTACTACTGCCCTTTCAATAATATTAACCAGTTCGCGAACATTTCCCGGATAATCGTATTTTAAAAGAACGTCACGTGCCTGGGCTGTCAGTCCCTGAATATTTTTCCCGTTCTCGGCGGCAAATTTATCAATAAAATGATTGATCAAAAGGCTTAAATCTTCTTTTCTTTCTTTCAATGGCGGCAGGGACATGGTCACAACTTTCAGACGGTAAAAAAGATCTTCGCGAAAAGTTCCTTCTTTAACTTGTGTTTCCAAATCGCGATTGGTTGCGCTGATAATTCTGACATCGACCTGTAGATTAACATTACTGCCCAGACGTTGGAATTCCCGCTCCTGCAAAAAACGCAAAAGTTTAACCTGTATGGTCGGACTTAGCTCTCCTATTTCGTCAAGAAAAAGCGTACCGCCATCGGCTTCTTCGAATCGGCCGATGCGGCGGGAAGACGCGCCGGTAAAAGAGCCTTTCTCGTGGCCGAACAATTCGCTTTCCAGTAAATTTTCATGCAGGGTCCCGCAATTGACAACAACGATTGATTTGTGCGCCCGGGGGCTCAATTGGTGAATCAATCGTGCCAGTAATTCTTTCCCGGTTCCGCTTTCTCCCTGAATTAAAACGGATGCTTTGCTTGCGGCTACACGTCCCGCCAGATTGATCAGCTCAGCCATGCGCTGGCTTTTGAAGATAATTTTATCCGCGGTAACGCCGCGTTTGCTTAAATCTTCCTTTAAAAGCTTATTCTCCTGAATCAGCTGTCTTCTTTCCGCTATCCTGTTGACCAGAATTATTAGTTCATCCAGTTCGACAGGTTTTGTTATATAATCAATTGCGCCTGCTTTTAAGGCTTCAACCGCCGTTTCGATTGTTCCGTAAGCGGTGATTATAATCACGTCTATTTCCGGATTGATGTGTTTTACTTCTTTGAGAACCTGCAGACCATCCATTCCGGGCATCTTGTAGTCCAGAAGAATTAAATCAAAGTGACCACTCCGGACTGTTTTAAGCGCTTTTTCTCCTTCTTCCGCTTCCATCACCGTATGACCTTCGGAACGCAGAAAATCGCGCAGCATTTCTCTTTGGGATTGACCGTCATCGACAACAAGAATACTCAGCTTTTGCATGAATTTTTAGTCCTTATCTTTTGAGGGTGTTTCATTGAATCTTTCACGAGGCAAAATAACTTCAAATATCGTTCCTTTACCTTTTCTGCTGATTACTTGTATATCTCCTCCATGACCGCGGATGATTTCAAAAGCCAAAGGTATACCTAATCCTACGCCCTTTTCTTTGGTTGTATATTCAGGACTGAAAATCTTTTCGATTTCTTCCGCTGTCATGCCGCAGCCGGTATCGGAAATTCTGGTGATAATATAATTCTTTCCATGCTTATCCACTGTAATGGTAATTTTACCTTCTGCCTCTGTTATCGATTCCATGGCATTTTTGATCAAGTTGAGAAATGCCTGCTGAAGCTTATTGACGTCCATGGACATCAAAGCCGGATTTTCCCGCCATGTTGTTTCAATGGTAATACCTCGGGTTGATGCTTCCTCACGGATAAGGGTGACTATTTTTTGCAGCACTTCCGTGATGGAGAATTTAGAGAAATCCAGCCGTCGGCTTTTGGAAAAGGTCAGGAACTCTTCAATTATGGAGTTGAGACGCTTGATTTCGTCTTTGATAACGCCGGAAAGATTTTGGAAATCAGCCTCTTTTGGGGGGTCGGAAGGAACAAAATCACGCTTAAGCCTTTGAGCTGCTATGCTGATGGCGTTTAAAGGGTTGCGAATTTCATGTGCCACTCCGGCTGCCAGTTGTCCTAAAGAAGAAAGCCTTTCCGCTTTTTCCAGCTGCCTTTCCATTTCAACAATTCCGGCCAGATGCTGGTTCTGATCATGATAAAGCAGCCACATGGAAAGCAAAGCGATTGCGACGATAAAAAACATGAAGACAAAGATATGTTGACGGTTTTCGGCAATACTTTTATCCATAGAACTGCGATCAAGGCCGATTCTCACGATACCGACAATTTTTTTGTCCACAAACAAGGGTGCCACTAAATCTAAAATTTTATGGTCAGCGTAATTAATTTTCCTGCTGGCAATTTTTATCCTTCCGGCTAAAATTTCTTCAAGCTTGAAATCGTTCTTGCTTAAACCGGGGGCAAACTGGCCGACGCTACTGAGCAGTTTGTTTTGATCATTGATGATTTGCATGTAGACGATGCCGTGGCCTTCGCCTATTTTGTTCATTCCTTTTTCTCCGGCGACCTTCAAACTCCAGTAAATTAATCCGGCTTTGTCCAGATTTATTACCACTGTGCCGCTGTTATCCTTACGCCTTAAACCTATAAAACCTATTTTCTGTTTTTCCCGTATTTTCTCTAATAGTTCCAAAGTAGTTAATTTTTTGCCATTTTTAAAAAGATCGCTTGAATCCAGCATGTTTGTTTGTAAAACATTGCTTTGATGAACCGCATTTCCCTGAGCGTTTAATAAACCGATGTATAAAAAATTGTTATCAACGGCAAATTTATGCAGGTAATCGTTGTTTGTTTTGCCTTTTTTCCATTGCTCATCCAGGGCCAAAGCCATTTTTGTTATTGCTTCGATTACCCATTTTTTGGAATAAGAAGCTTCGTCCTGGCTGGCATTCTTTATATTGGAAGCTTTTTTTTCAGGTGTGGCAATTATACTTTTTAAATTTTCTTCAGTTAAACGCTGCAGCACGCCGATGGTGCTCAGGGCCTGATCTTCCATAAATGCTATGAGATTATTTTCACTTCGTTGGATTTCCAAAAATCCTGTAGTCAGAATCAAGGCTACAAAAATAGCGCTGACAATAGCTACAGCTAAAGGCTGGAGAAAGGGATCATTGTAATTGTGAGCTTTGCGGCGAACAATCAAATCTTTTTTTCTAAAAAAAATCATTTTTACCCTGATAATCTTATTTTGTTAGTCACTTTAAGCTATTTAAGGAAAAAGTCAACGGCTAATCCCCCATGACCCGACATTTTTGTCGAAAAAATAGCAAACACTGCGATTTACAATTAAATATTTGAATTTATTATGTTATTTAAAATAAGCAGGTATGTTTTCCGACATTTATTGCCGCCAACATAAAATGGTTATTCGGTACTCTTGGCACTGTTTAAAATTATTTACTAACAATATTAAATATTTACAATGATCGTATCATTAGTGGTACGATAAATGCTTTAAATAATGGCAAGTTCGTTTTTTGTCGACTATAAATAACGGGTATGATTAGCCGACAACAAAACAACCAAGAAGGTATTTAACCTTCTCTCTTCATTCCTCAGGGAGGCCTTAACCAAGCCTCCCTTTCCTTTTGCGCAAAACTCAGTCATCTCCAGAATTTATTTTCTTGTTGTGCCAATATTTTAATCTTTCTTTAATGGTTTTCTCAAATCCGGTATCTTTGGGTTGGTAAAATATCTGCCCCTTAATTTCATCCGGCAGATATTCTTGCTGTACATAACCGTCGGAGTAATCGTGGGCGTATTTATAGTCCTTGCCGTAGTCAAGTTCTTTCATTAATTTGGTCGGAGCATTGCGAATATGTAAAGGAACGGGCAAATATCCGGTTGTTTTAATTGTTTCTTTAACTTTGCCATAACCAACGTACAATGAATTGCTTTTAGGTGCCGTGGCCAGGTAAACTGCTGCCTGGGCTAGCGCCAGTTCTCCTTCCGGCAGACCGATAAAATGAAAAGCCTGTTGGGCGGCCATAGCAATAACCAAAGCCTGTGGATCAGCGTTGCCCACATCTTCCGAAGCGAAGCGAATCATGCGCCGAGCAATGTACAGAGGATCTTCTCCGGCGGCAAGCATTCGTCCCAGCCAGTAAAGTGCGGCATCAGGGTCACTGCCGCGCAAGCTTTTGTGCAAAGCCGAAATTAAATTATAATGCTCTTCGCCGTCTTTATCGTATAAAAGCGATTTCTTCAGCAGGGCTTCTTGAGCAAATTTCAAAGAGATAACTCTTTCATCCTCCTGCAAGTTTTGCACCATGGATACAATGGCTTCCAGATTATTCAGGGCACTGCGGGCATCGCCGTCGGCCAGACTGACAATATAACGAAGAACATTTGGATCGATTTTTATAGAAATTTGCCCGAATCCTTTTTGTTTATCTTTCAAAGCATTTTCTAGAATAGCCAGCAGATCTTCTTCGGAAAATGGTTTTAAAACTAAAACCCTTGTTCGCGACAAAAGAGGAGCAATTACTTCAAAAGAAGGATTTTCCGTGGTTGCGCCGATTAAGGTAATCAGTCCGCTTTCCACATGCGGTAAAAAAGCGTCCTGCTGTGCTTTGTTGAAACGGTGAATTTCGTCAACAAAGAGAATCATTTTCATTTTTTTTCTTTCCAGCAGTTCTCTGGCTTCATCAATGACCGCGCGAATTTCTTTTACGCCGGAAAGAACGGCAGAAAAGCTGACAAAATTTGATTTGGTTTCACGGGCTAAGATTCTGGCCAGAGTGGTTTTGCCAGAACCCGGTGGCCCCCAGAAAATCATGGAGAAAAGCTTATCTTCATCGATCGCGCGTTTGAGCAGACAGCCTTCTGATAGAAGATGCCGCTGACCGATGTATTCAGAAATATTTTGCGGCCTCATTCTTTCGGCTAGCGGTGCCAAATCTTTCACATCGCCTGTTTTACCATCGCTGAATAAATCTAAAGTTTTCATTTTCTTACCTTTGCAGCTTCAATTACTTCAATCAGGTTGATTATTTTATCTTTGGGTTGAGCACAGGTGACTTGTTCCCACTGTTCAGGCGTCAGGTGTTCTTTGAGCAAGGTTTCCACGTCAAAAGCCGTCTGCCAGCATTGGATAATGCGCAAACAGGGCAAATTCCCCGATTCCTGAAGACAGTAACCAAATGTCATTTCGTCGCCGAGTTTCGGGCAACGGGTTAATTTTGAGTCAGGCAGAGTTTTCATTGCCGATTAGCTTGGCTAAAAAAAGGAAAGCCGTCAAGAAGAGATTTCTTAACGGCCTTTCCTTTTTAATATGTTGAATATTGATTAAGGTTTCGGGAAATCCTTAATAGCGTTCAATGCACGATCTATTTCATGATCCGGCAATTCATAAGCTTCCAGTTTACCTGACAAATAGGCATCATAGGCGGCCAGGTCGACCAAGCCATGACCACTCCAGTTGAAGAGGATGGTCTTTTCCTTACCTTCCTGTTTGGCGCGCATGGCTTCATCCACAACTGCCGCCAGAACATGGTTAGTCTCCGGCGCGGGAATAAATCCTTCTGTGCGTGCCCATTTGACGCCGGCGTCAAAAGTTTTTAGCTGATCATAAGCTCTGGCTTCAATAATGTTTTCGTGTACTAAATGGCTGACAATCGGCGCCATGCCGTGGTAGCGCAAACCACCCGCGTGAATTGGTGCGGGGACATAATCATGACCCAGTGTATACATGGGCAGTAGCGGCGTTGTTCTAGCCAGATCACCAAAATCATAGGCAAATGGCCCTTTGGTCATGCTGGGACAGGAAGATGGTTCGGCGCCAACTATCTTCACATCTTTCCCGTGAATCTTGTCACAGACATAAGGAAGAGCGATACCTGCAAAATTACTGCCGCCACCGCAACATCCCATAACCACATCGGGATATACTCCGATTTTCTGCATTTGTTTTTGAGCTTCCAGGCCGATTATTGTCTGATAGAGTAATACATGATTCAATACACTGCCTAAACCGTATCGCGAACCGGGGGTCGTTACGGCTTCTTCAATGGCTTCGCTGATCGCGATTCCCAGAGAGCCGGGTGAATCAGGATACTCCGCCAGAACATTTCTTCCTGCATTAGTTAAATTACTTGGGCTGGGAATGCATTCCGCACCCCAGGTATTCATCATCAAACGCCGGTAAGGTTTTTGTTCGTAACTTATCTTGACCATATAAACGCGGCATTCCAAACCGAACATTTGTGTGGCCATTGATAATGCGCTGCCCCATTGTCCGGCGCCGGTTTCCGTAACCATTCTTTTTGTTCCGGCCACTTTATTGAAATAAGCCATAGGTACGGCGGCGTTGGGTTTGTGTGAACCTGCCGGGCTGACGCCTTCATTTTTATAATAAATTTTAACAGGGCAGTTGAGCAGTTTTTCGAAATTATAAGCCCGGTAAAGAGGAGATGGCCGCCATAGCAAATATTTTTGTAGGACTTCGTCAGGAATTTTTATCCAACGCTTGCCGGAAGCTTCCTGTGCGATAATGTTCATTGGAAAGATGGCCGCCAGATCTTTGGGGGTTACCGGCTGGCCGGTACCGGGGTGCAGAGGCGGTTTCATCGGTGTAGGCAAATCCGCCATAATATTATACCACTTTTTGGGTATTTCGCGGTCTTGCAATACTACTTTTACCTGTTCCATATTTTTTCTCCTTTAAATAAAGTATTAGTCGTCTATTACCTAATTTATGAACCTTAGGTTTCATTTTCAGCGAGTCTCAAACCCTACGTCGTTTTGCTCCGAGGATATCCCGTGAGGGATAATTTAACTTACACATTTCAGTTCACTGCGTTTCTGAATGTGAGATTCATTAATTCGTCCAGCGAGCTTCAGTGCATTTCTTTTTAATCTGGTGTCATTAATCCCGATAACCATGTTATCGGGATAATTCGACCAACTCTTCGACCTTCGCTCCGCTCGGTCTTGGCGAGTCTCATTAATAAAAAAGCCACGGGATTATATTCCCATGGCGCTGTATTTTTTTAGAGTCATGGGAAGGATCTTCCCTGCCCATCCTCTTTTTTCGAAGCTTATGGGCAGATATTTAAAATCTGCCACCACCACCAGTTATTTTTAGAAATGTTTTTGAACACTTTCAGCTCGCTTATTTTTCCAGTGTGAGAACTCGTAGCACAGCGAATAAATGGCTGTCAAGATGAAAATTAGCTCATCTTAAACATGATTTCTCAGTTGAAGTTCAGAAGGATGCGGGTTCAGATATACCTGTTGGCTAAGATAAGGTTCATCATATTTGCGGACGTAGTGACTGATTAGTGTAACAGGCACAATCAGGGGAATGTATCCATCGTGGTAATGATTAATCAATTCCAGTAATTCCTTCTTTTCATCACCGGATAATTGTTCTTTGAAGTATCCCATCATATGCTGAAGAACATTGACATGTTTCTTTGACGTTGCCCTTACTTTAAGTGCTTCGAGCAATAAATCCTGATATTGTTTTTGTATATCTTTGCCGGCCAGACTCTTTTGCGAGGCAACGAGTTTTCCCATCAATTGGTAATGCCTAGGGCTATGGGCAAGTATTAATAATTTATGTTTAGTATGAAAATCTATCAGGCTCTTTTTAAAATTTTTGTTGCTTAAAGTTTCCCGCCACCTTTTTAATGCGAATATCCTTTCAATAAAATTTTCACGCAGACCGGGATCATGAAGACGTCCTTCGTCTTCCACCGGCAGTAAAGGAAAATGTTCCATAAAAATTTTGGCAAATATTCCCGTGCCGGCTTTTACGGACATGGAGTTTTCGTTATAAATCTTGACCCGCTCCATTCCGCTGCTGGGTGAATCGCTTTTAAAGATAAAACCGCAAATATCTTCTTTTTCCAGTTGAACAACTCTTTTTTGCGCCCAATTCACCATGCGATCAGTCATGTTTTCTCTTGTGCTTGTCACTATTAATCGGGGAGCATTTGGATTTCCCTCCAGCCGCATGGATTTTCTGGGAACACCCAGGCCGCATCCGACTTCCGGACAAACCGGGACATATTCCACATATTTCCCCAGAGTGTCCGTAAGGAATTTGTCCAGCTTATGTCCTCCGTCATAGCGGACTTTTTCACCCAGTAAACAGGAACTTATGCCTAACCTGATTTTCTCCATTAAACCTGCCGTTGAGTTAAATTACGTTTTTGTTAATTATCATTTTTCAAAAAAAAACGCCAAAAATTTCGACTCGTTAATTTCAGAAAAAAGCGAAAGATATTAATTGATTTTTGCCGTGATCATCTGATTTAATACAAATACATATTGAGGTGGAAATACTGCCGTGGAGGAATAACACAAATAAAAAATATTACTGCCGGTTCTTATTTCTGGAGTAAAGATTATAAAAAATGAAAAAACTTGCTTATTTTGACACATCTCATGAGATGCCGCTGGAAATTATAATGGCTGCCGGATTTATCCCATATAAAATTATGGGTGATGTCCACGAACCCAATGACCCGGCGGATAAATATTTATCCAGTTTTTTCTGCCCTGCCACAAGGAGCTGGCTCACGGAAGCTCTTGCTCACGCAAAAGAATGGGCAGGGATTATTTTCGCGCAGGGGTGCAATAATACAAACAGGCATTACGATATATGGAAACTTCACGTGGAAACGCCTTTTCTGCACTGGTTCGGCGCTCCCCTGCTGGACAGCGAGGCCGCCAAAAAATATTACAGGGTAGAATTGCAGAGGCTGATCAGCCATCTTGAAAATCAGTTTGATATAAAAATTACAGCGGAAAAAATCAGGGAGGCAATCGGCAAATCCAATGATATAAAGAAAAAGCTGAAAAGCCTCTCCATGCTCAGATCGGAGAAGGACATTCCCAACCGTGATTATCTGACCGCGATGATAAGATGTCTTGCCGGCCCTGTGGACGAAGTTTCCGCCTGGCTCGATTCGGAGATAACACTCTGGAGTTCAAGGCCGGCTTTTCCGTCCGGCAAAAAACGATTTCTCTTGACCGGCAGTGACGTTACTTATGTGGAGTGGATGGACACGCTCGACGGTTGCGGAATCAGGGTCGTCCGTGACGACCTTTCCGTAGGAGAAAGATTTTTCGCGACACTGATTCCCGACAGGAACAACCCGCTTGATTCTCTCATGGAATATTACATGGGGATACCCAAACCTGCGACCAGGCCGACGATTCAGAAGAGACTGGATTATCTGTATCAAGTCCTTCAAGAGACAAGAGTTGACGGAGTTCTTTCGCAAAACCTGAAATTCTGCGAACCTTATGCCTATGACTCCGTACCGGTCAATAATGCCCTGAAATCCAGGGGCTACAAGGTTATCCACCTGGAAAGGGACTTTTCTCCCGCTGCCGATCAGCAACTCGCAAACCGCCTTGCGGCCTTTGTCGAAATGATGGACGGAGGAAATAATGGATAAAGCGAAAAATTCCGGTAATAACTCCGGGAAGGTTATGCTGAAAACAGTACCTCACGCGAAAGACCTGAAATGGCCGATGCTGTGGTGGATTGCCATGGAAAAAATATACAGGACTCTGCCCTGGAAAAAGACGGCCTGGACCTGCGCCGCTTTCCCGATAGAACTCATGTGGATCTACGATATTTTCCCCGATCATCCTGAAAATATGGCGACAGTGGCTGCCGCCCGCAAACAGTCCCAGCGTCTTATCGAGCATGCCGAGGGAATGGGTTTTTCCCGGGACCTGTGTTCCTACTGTAAGACAAACATTGGCGCTTATGATACAAAAATCAAAAAGACGCTCGGGGGGATAAGCAAGCCCGATATAGTGGTTTGCACAAATGCTATCTGCGATACCCACTGGAAGTGGTTTCAGATTATGGCCGATAAAATGAATGTCCCGTTTTTTATGTTTGATATTCCCAAATGGGTGAGTGGTACGGATGAGAAAACCCTCGAGGGAAATATTGATTATGTGGTTGATCAGTTTTACGACCTGATTGCATTTATTGAAAAGCATACGGGTAAAAAGATGAATGAGAAGAGACTTTACAAAGTCCTGGACAGGTCGACGGAACTGTCCAACCTGTGGAGGGAGATTTTTGAACACAGAAAAGCGGTGCCGTCGCCTTACAGCGGAGCGGAAACTTCCGCGGCATTTTTCCCCCTTGTGGTTCTGCCGGGTGTTCAAATCGGAATAAAATTTTTCAAAAAAATTCTTGCCGATATAAAAGACCGTACCGCAAAGGGCGAGGGAACCATGCCCCGGGGAAACGAAAAATACCGGGTGATGTGGGAGGGCATTCCTTTCTGGTACCGGATGAGGTTCATGTATGACCTTGCGCAATACGGCGCTGTTATTGCGTTCGAGCCTTACACCTATTCCTTCGCTCCCGTAAAGAAAAAATGTCTCACCATGGAAGAGACTTTGCGCGATGTTGCCAGACTGATCATGGACACGCCCTACGCCTATAACCTCGAAAGGCGGATCGAGAATTTTGAAAAATGGATTGACGAATACAAACTGGACGGCGTCATTCTGCACGAAAACATGTCATGCCGGCCTTCCAGCGCCGGAATGGTCGATCTGGCGGAGGCCATCAGGAGGGACAAGGGCATTCCGGTGCTGATCCTCCAGTGTGACATGAACGATCCCCGCGCTTATTCTGAAGAACAGATTAAAACCAGGGTGGAAGGGTTTATTGAACTGATGGAGGCGAATAAATGACAGGGCCGTTGACCGGGTGCGCATTCCCGCAAGGGAGGCGCAATAGTGAATAATAATATTCCTTGCCGGTAAAAGCCGAAGGGTTTTACAAAACACTCATCTGTCCCGATAAAATCGGGATTGCGCTGCAAACCGCACCGCTCGACGTATGTCTATATACGCCTCGCGGTTCGCTTTTTGCGCGCCTTGCATCTGAGCATTTTTGAACAGCCCTCGAATTGGGGTTTTTTAACAGTTCCACAGCTGTTCCCAATTTAAAAACCGTTTGCACTAATATAATATTTCTAGCGGAGTTAAGAAAAATTTTCTAGAAGATTAAATGGAATAAAGATGAAAAAAATATCTGTAATAATTCCGTGTTATATGCAGGCGGAGTATGTATCCGAGGCTGTGTTGTCAGTAGTAAATCAAACAGTACCACCGGAAGAAATTCTGGTGCTTACTATGGATGAAAAATCGAATGAGAAATTACGTCAGTTGACAAATTATTTAAAACTACCTCCTGATTATTTAAGATGGTTTACTACTCCAAAACGATATGTGCCGGCAGCCAGAAACTGCTTAATAAGTAAATCTATAGGTGATTATTTTATTCCTCTTGATGCGGATGATTATTTGGAAAGTAATTTTATTGAAGAAGTATCTAAAATAGACGCGGATATCGTTTATACTGATGCTCAGGAATTTGGCATATCAAATAAGAAACTCTGTATTGATCGGGAACCTTCATTAGAAAAGCTGCGATTTCGAAACTGCATCCATTGCTGTTCTTTAGTAAAGAGAGAGTCTTTTGAAAAAACCGGTAAATATAATGAAACTCTTATCCATGGCCTGGAAGATTATGAATTGTGGATTAATATGTATAAACACGGATATCATGCCAAATACTGTGATTCTACATTCTTTTGGTATCGTCGTAAAAAGCATTCCATGATTATGGGCGTAGCAAGAAATCCTGAGCGTATTTATCAAATGGTGAGAAACCTGCACCCTGATTTACACAAATGGAGTTTATTTCAGTTAGTAAAATTCAAGCTTAATAAATACAGAGTCATTATCCGTTCGGGCGGAAAAATGCATGGCTCATAAGCGGGGCGATAAATATGTTTTTACCTCCTCCGGTTAGCTTATTAAAGATGAGTAGTATAAAAATCATTGCCCATGGGCAACATCATTCCCTGATGTTAACTCCAACGTTGGAGGTATATAAAAAATAATCTGCGGGAACGCTGAACTTATCAATGGTAAGAGCGAAAGGAATGTGCTTTATTTAATGATCAAATCAGACAATGGTGATGAAAGAAGTTTTTCCGAAAACCAAGTTTCAACAAGAATAGATGCTTTTATGGAGATCATCAAAGAAAGAAAAGAGAAATATAACAAGGAGTTTGTAAGAAATAAAAATTAGAAAATGATAACTGCGGGCATTGACATAGGTTCCATTACAGCGAAGGCGGCCATTTTTGAAAATGGCAAACTTCTGGCTACAAAGGTTATTTTTACCGGATACAATGCGGAAGCCGCAGGTCTTAGAGTTTATGACGAAATTTTAAGCGAAAAGGGAATTGATAAAAACAGTGTAGCGAAAATTGTTTCCACCGGCTACGGTCGCAACAGCGTAAAGTTTTCCGATAAGTCTTATACGGAAATCATGTGTCATGCCGCGGGCGCTCATTTTTTAAATCCGCATGTCCGCACCATCATTGATATCGGAGGACAGGACAGCAAAGCAATTCTCCTTGACGATAAAGGCAAGGTGAAAAATTTCGTTATGAACGATAAATGTGCTGCCGGAACGGGGCGTTTTCTGGAAGTGATGGCCAGAGCCCTGGAAGTTAATTTGGACGAATTCGGGGCCATGTCTATAAAATCGAAACATCCTTCCAAAATAAGCAGCCTTTGCACAGTATTTGCGGAATCGGAAGTTATCTCTCTGATAGCAAAAGGAAATCAGAGGATGGATATTATCGCCGGAATTCATGAATCAATAGCTTCAAGAATTTCATCTATGATTGGACGTGTCGGAATAAAAGAACCGGTAATGATAACGGGAGGGGTAGCCCGAAATATCGGGGTTATCCATGCCCTCGAAAAGAAGCTGGGAATGAATATAGAAGTATCACCTTATGCTCAGGTCAACGGAGCGATAGGAGCCGCCATTATCGCTGTGTCACTATAATTGTTTATCCCCATAAAGAATTATACGGCTTAATCGGATAACTGAACTTTCTAAAAATATTTAAAAATAAAACAGGCAGATACGAGAACCTGCCTGTTTTGAAAAAACCTACCACGTTTTTTTATTCGATATTGGCGCTGACAACAGAGGCTATCTGCATCATATCAATGGTTTGTCCTTCTTTTAGTTTCGTAAAATCAACAACCTTACCGCTTTTGCCGGTAACTTTGGTGTTATTAAATATCTTAATTAGCTTGGCATCGGCCACGATATTCTTTCCCGCGTTTTCCGGCTTACCATTAACCGTTTTGGTTTGCAGTTTGTTTGCTTTAATGTAATCCCACAGTTTTTTTGTTATTTCAGTGCGTGGAAGTGCTTTAGCTCCCAGTAGCGCTGCTAAATCCGCCTTTAACTTTACCGGTTTGTTCAACCCTTTTTCTTCTGCCATAATTAAGCCTCCGTTTTTTTTAATTGTGTTAGAATTTTTTAATAAGATATTGCCGCGAGAAGTATAAGAACTTTCTATTTTGTATGTCAAGGAAATATTGAGACATGTTTTAATTATTGATTCGTAAATAAATGAGGCTGAATAATTAGTGGCTTAGGTCAGACAAAGGTAATGTTTATTGCTTTTTCGCCGAACATCAGGTATGTCATACGGGAAAATGTTATCGGAAACTGAGCTGTTTCCGACATGTTATGAGACCAAAAAAACAATGGATATTGGTTTTTAGAATAGTTTTAGAAAAGGAACGTTGAAAATGACAACAAATTTATCCCCCAAGATCGTCATTAGCGGTTCGGGGATTTGGACACCGTCAGATGTCATAACAAATGATGAACTGGTTGATAGCTATAACGCTTATGCGGAAAAGTTCAATTCCACTCATGCAGCGGATATAGCATCCGGTAAAATTAAGGAAAAGCCTCTCTCCAGTGCAAGATTCATCGAAAAAACATCCGGAATAAAAGAACGGCATGTATATGCAAAAGAAGGTATTTTAGATATTGATCGCATGCGTCCCAGATTTCCCGAACGAAAAGAAGAAGAATTAAGCATTCAGGCGGAGATCGGCGTTTTTGCCGCACGGAGGGCAATGGCCGCCGCCGGTAAGACAGCAGCCGATATTGATGCTGTTATTGTTGCCGGTGCTTATACTCAGCGGGCTTATCCTGCCATTGCCATTGAAATACAGAATGAATTGGGCATTGATGGTTTTGGATTTGACATGCTGGTGGCTTGTTCGGCGGCGACATTCGGTCTTCACCGCGCATATGACAGTTTGAAGTCCGGTTCAACAAAGTGTGTTTTGGCTGTAAATCCGGAACTGAATACCCCTCAGGTAAATTTTTGTGACCGTGATAGTCATTTCATTTTTGGTGATGTTGCTACTGCCATAATAATGGAGCGGTCTGAAACCTGTACGAGCCCGAACAGTTACGAAATTTTGAGCACAAAAGCGCTGACTAAATTTTCAAACAATATCCGCTCCAACTTCGGACATCTGTCTTATGTTACAGATGTTGATCCTTTCGGTTGGGACAAATTTTTTCATCAGTCAGGACGCATTGTATTTAAAGAAGTAAGTCCGATTGCCGCCAAACATATTGGGGAGCATCTGGCAAGCCTTGGTTTAAAGCCCGGGGATATAAAAAGGTTCTGGCTTCACCAGGCAAATATCAACATGAACAATATGGTGGTAAAACAACTCTTTGGTGAAGAGGTTGATGAAAAAACTATCCCGACAATTCTTGATACGTATGCAAACACGGCATCCGCAGGATCAATTATTGCATTTCATCTTTATAATAATGATCTGAAAAAAGGCGATATAGGGGTGATATGTTCTTTTGGTGCCGGATATTCCGTTGGCAGTTTGGTTTTACGCAAACGGTGAACTGGATATGACCTGAAAGCGGTAATCCAGAACAATCTACTAATTTAATTTCTTCCTAAAAGCAGCAATGCGTATAAAATACAGACGTTCAGCGACAGTAAAAACTGTTTGTACTCGATACCAGATATTGAAAACATGCCTTATGGAAGGAATATCTTATAAAAAATCAATTGGAGAGAGGTGAAATGATCGGGAAGCCGGGATTTGACAACGAAAAATACATCAAGGAACAAACAACAGAAATCCTCAAGAGAGTTGATCGTTTCAACAACAAACTCTACCTCGAATTCGGTGGCAAACTTTTATATGATTACCACGCCGCCCGTGTTCTACCCGGTTACGATCCTAATGTAAAGATGCGACTGCTCAGAGAATTGAAAGACAAAGCAGATATAATTCTCTGCATTTACGCCGGGGATATTGAAAGAAAAAAAATTCGCGCCGATTTCGGGATTACCTACGACGCGGACGCATTAAAACTTATAGATAATCTTCGGACATGGGGAATAAATGTGCTGGGCGTCGTCATCACCCGTTTTGATGAGCAACCCTCTGCTATAATCTTTAAAAACAAGTTGGAACGACGAAACATTCCCGTTTATACGCACAGATTCACCAAAGGCTACCCAACGGACGTGGAAATGATAGTCAGTGATGAAGGTTATGGCGCCAACGATTTCATCGATACAAAAAAACCTCTCGTTATCGTGACTGGTCCGGGACCGGGAAGCGGCAAAATGGCAACCTGTCTTTCCCAACTTTATCACGACTATAAACGTGGCATAAAATCCGGTTACGCCAAATTTGAAACTTTTCCTATATGGAACATTCCTCTCAAACATCCGGTAAATGTGGCTTACGAAGCAGCAACGGCTGACATTCGGGATTTCAATCTTATTGATCCGTTTCATCTTGATGCCTACGGAGAGAAGTCTGTTAATTATAATCGTGATGTGGAAGTTTTCCCTGTTCTGAAGAGAATTCTGGAAAAGATTACGGGAGAACCATCATTTTACAAATCGCCAACGGACATGGGTGTTAATCGCGCCGGTTTCGCTATTATAGATGACGAAGTCACAAAAAAAGCGGCTAAAATGGAAATTATCCGTCGTTACTTCCGTTATCGCTGTGAATATGCAATGGGATTTACCGACAAAGAAACTGTTCAGCGTGTTGAACTTTTCCTCAAAGATTTTAATCTTGTACCGGAAGAACGCTCTGTTGTGACACCGGCGCGGGAGGCTGCCGGAGCGGCTCCGGTGGAAGCGAGAGATTATGAAAGAGGTAATGAAGGAATATTCTGCGGTGCTGCCCTGGAATTAAAAGACGGAACAATAATAACGGGAAGCAACTCATCTCTTATGCATGCCGCAACCAGTATGGTTCTTCACGCTATAAAACATCTGGCGGAAATTCCCGACAAGATAAAACTTTTGCCGCCGCATATAACCGATTCGGTAAAGAATCTGAAAACGGAAATACTTGATGAAAAATCGTTAAGTCTCGATCTGGAAGAAGCGCTTATTGCTGTAAGCATCAGTGCGACAAATAATCCGGCCGCTCAACTGGCAATAGAAAAACTCAGGGAACTCCGTGATTGTGAAGCTCATATGACTCATATCCCTACGCCCGGTGATGAAACAGGGCTGAGAAGGTTGGGCATTAATCTGACAACGGATCCAAACTTTTCAACTAATGATTTATTCATCACGTAGGAAACAATTACATAAAGATAAAAAACAAACCTGCCCTTTTGGTTTTTAAAATATTTTATTCGTGATGGTTGTTGATATGGTCGAAAAAACAATTTGCCTCTAGAAGGTGAATATGATGCACTATTCTCATGACCAATGAGACAAAATCAATTGACAAAGAAAATATCTTTTGATTAATAATTTTCAAAATATAAAGGAGGTTAATATGTCCATCAAAGTTGCGATTAACGGATTTGGAAGAATTGGCCGGCTTGTGTTCAGAGCTGGATATAAAAGCAAAGATGTGGAATTCGTGGCGGTAAATGATCTTGCAGATGCCAGAACACTTGCTCATTTGTTGAAATACGATTCAAATCATGGAATATTGGATGCCGAAGTTAAGGTCGACAATAACGCAATAATTGTTGATGGCAAAGAGGTCAAGACCTTTTCTGTCAGAGAACCGGAATCGTTACCCTGGAAAGACTTAGGAATTGACGTTGTTTTGGAAAGTACCGGAAAATATACAGACAAGGCAGGTGCGGAAAAACACATCAAGGCAGGCGCTAAAAAAGTTGTTATTTCTGCTCCGGCTAAAAATCCGGATGTAACTTTTGTTCTTGGTGTCAATCAGGAAGTGTACGACAAATCAAAGCATAATGTAATTTCCATGGGATCATGCACCACAAATTGCCTCGCGCCGATTGTCAAAATATTGCATCAGGAATTCGGGGTTGAATACGGTTTGATGACGACTATTCATGCCTACACTAATGACCAGGTTGTGCAGGATGAACCACACAAAGATTTAAGAAGAGCCCGTGCTGCCGCACTTTCTATGATACCTACCACAACCGGAGCCGCCAAGGCGATTTCGGAAGTCATACCGGAAATGAAAGGAAAGCTTGATGGGTTGGCTATACGGGTTCCGACACCAAATGTTTCTATCGTTGATTTTGTGGCCACACTTTCAAAGAGCGCGAAAAAGGATGAAATTAACGCAAAATTCAGAGAATATGCAAAAGGAGCCATGAAAGGAATTCTGATGTGTTCGGAAGAAGAATTGGTTTCCCGTGATTTCAATGGCAACAAGCATTCCTCTATAGTGGATATTCCGAATACAACTGTCATCGGCGGTAATATGGTAAAAGTGCTTTCCTGGTATGACAACGAGTGGGGTTTTTCCAACAGAATGCTGGAGCTCCTTTCTTTTATCATGAAGTAAAATAAAAATAATCAAAGGTAAAACATGAAATACATTGATCAGATCGACTTGGAGGATAAACGAGTATTTTTGCGGGTGGACTTCAACGTCCCGATGGATAAAGAAGGAAATGTTACCAGCGATAAACGTGTGAGGGCGAGCGTCCCGACGATAAATTACGCGCTGGAAAAGGGAGCTAAATTAATCATCGCTTCTCATTTGGGCAGACCGAAAGGTAAAAGAGTTGAGGAAATGTCGCTTAAGCCGGTGGTGAAGGTTCTATCGGGACTGTTGCAAAAAGAAGTCATGTTTTTAGATGATTGTGTGGGAGAAAAAGTTGTTCAAGCCGTCAACAACATGAAAAAGGGAGATATTATTCTCTTGGAAAATCTTCGATTTCACCCGGGCGAAGATAAAAACGATTCGGAGTTTGCCAAACAGCTAGCTGCGCTTTGCGACGTTTACATTGATGATGCTTTTGCAGTATCGCATCGCGCGGCGGCATCAAATTCGGCGATCACGGAATTTGTTACAACATGCGCTGCTGGTTTTTTATTGAAAAATGAAGTCGAATATTTCAAAAAAGCCATGGTTAATCCGGCGCATCCTCTGATCGCGATTATCGGCGGAGCCAAGGTTTCCGATAAAATCGGCCTTTTGGAAAATCTCATCGAAAAAGTGGATAAAATTCTTATCGGTGGCGGCATGGCGTTTACTTTTTTACGGGCGGCCGGCTACGAAACAGGCAAATCTCTTTGTGAAGAAGACATGCTGGATACGGCACGCAAGATTGTAGATAAAGCAAAACAAAAAAACGTGCAGTTTTTACTGCCAGTTGACGCTGTTATAGCTCAAACCACGACGGCGGAAGCTGAAGCAAAAGTTTGTGGCGTGAAAGAAATTCCCAAAGACATGATCGGATTGGATATAGGCCCGGTCACGATTTCAGTGTTTAGTGAAGCTTTAAAAGGGGTGAAAACAATAATCTGGAACGGCCCCATGGGCATGTTCGAACTTGCGCCTTTCAGCAAAGGGACCTTCGCGCTGGCCCAAGCCGTGGCTGATTCTGGAGCGCTATCCATAATCGGCGGCGGCGATACGGATACGGCAATAAAAAAAGCGGGCTTGAGCGCTAAGATGTCTTATATTTCAACAGGCGGTGGAGCATTTCTCGAGTGGCTGGAAGGGAAAATTCTGCCGGGAATTGCTGCGCTGGAACGATAAGGAGGGAATAATGAGAGAATGGATTGTTGCCGGTAACTGGAAAATGCACAACAATGTTGCCGAATCTATTACGTTGGCCAAAGCTATCAAGGAAGGTTCAAGGGCCATTAAAAATGGGGAAGTGATTGTAGCGCCGACTTTTACCGCTTTATTCAATGTCGGTGAGGCTATCAGTGGTTCGAAGATATTGCTGGCTGCCCAGAACATGTATTACGAAGATAAGGGAGCGTTCACGGGAGAAATATCACCGGGTATGCTCAAGGATGCAGGATGCACTTACGTAATTATTGGTCATTCGGAGCGTAGAAAATATTTTCACGAACAAGATAGTGATGTGAATTTGAAAGTCAAAAAGGCTTTGATGGTCGGTTTAAAACCTATCATGTGTGTGGGAGAAACTGATGAGGAAAGAGAAAAAGGAGTCACCCAGTCAGTGGTTGGCAGACAAGTGAAAGAGGGATTAAGCGGTGTGGAAAAAATTGAAGATGTTGTTATTGCTTATGAACCGGTATGGGCAATAGGGACGGGTAAAGTAGCTACACCGGCGCAGGCACAGGAAGTGCACTCCTTCATACGCGGTATCTTAAAAAATTTGTATGGCGGCAGTACGGCTGACGACGTTCGGATACTTTATGGCGGAAGCGTGACCAAAGATAATATCGGCGACTTAATTGCGATGGCAGATATCGACGGCGCCCTTGTCGGCGGTGCGTCATTAAAGGCGGATGGTTTTCTGGAAATCATTAAAGCAATTTCCGGCAAACAATAATTTCATGCCTCAAATTCATGTGCTTATTGCCCCTTTTACAAATTCGTTCTTTCTATGTCATCAAATAGAGGATTCATTATTGCTTCGGAGAAGTAATTGAAGAACAAACACAACTGTCTTATCTCCTCCTGCTATAATGTATTACTTTTTAAAAAATATCCGGCAACGGTGTAAAACATGAATAATCTACGTAATCATTTAGCAGGAATAGCTTTTCTGTTATTGAGTGTTGTTTTTCCGGCGGTGGTGATAAACGGTTGCGGATCATCCGATTCACAGGATAGCGAAAGTTCCGTGTCTTATGAGTTCAATGTCACCGATTCACCTACCACGATTACATCCGGCGATGAACCTTTCATGGAAGAGGAAGCGGTTTTTGATTCGATTTCCGGTATGGCCGGACATCATTCTTCTTCACTTACAATTTTCCCCGACGGTGAAATGCTGGCCTCGTGGGTATCTTATAGCGGAGAGCATGAACTGTCGGGTACTGTAATTTACAGGTCGCGAAAAATGCCCGGCGGGTCATGGGAAACCCCTCAAGTTCATAGCGACCGTTCCACAGGTGAAGGCAATCCGGTGCTTTACAGTGAAGACGATCGTGTATGGATTTTTCAGGCGGTGGTTCCCGGAGGATGGGATACGTCGCATATTGAATTTCAGGAATCCACCGATAGGGGAGCAAACTGGACCGATCCTGTCGTTTTGGGATCGACATTGGGACCAGATGTCAAATATCCGCCGGTGCGCCTGAATGATGGGACTTTACTTTTGCCCGCATACGACGAGCTTACGAGCGCATCGCTTTACTATACATCGGTAGACGGAACAAGCTGGAGTAAGCGATCATCGGTTGCGAGTAATCCGGGAAATACCGAGCCGTCATTCGTTCAATTAAGCACGGGCCGGTTAATCAGCGTTATGCGCAATGAAGGACAGGGATGGCTATGGGTAACGGCTTCGGATGATAATGGAACGTCATGGTCGGAACCGAAAGACAGCGGTTTTCTGAATCCTGCGAGTGCTACGCAGATAATTCGTCTGGCGAACGGGCATTTGGTGTTGATTTATAATGACAGTGCCACGATACGCAGACCCCTTTCGATTGCGCTTTCGGCAGATGAGGGACGCACCTGGCCTTATAGAAAAGTCTTGAAGGACGGGACAGACACGTACAGTTATCCTTTTGCAGTTCAGGGGCCCGATGGAATAATTCACATTCTCTATAGTCTGAATCGCGACAAGATCATGCACATAGCTGTCAATGAAGCATGGATAATTTTATAAAATTTTTAAATATCCCAGATGAATATAACGCCGCTGGTGGGGAAAATCCAATCTTTGCCGGATATCTTAATGCCGATGGACTTTCCTTTCTTTATTGATACGGAGGGCTGTGAAAGTCTTCCGGCAAAAAAACTTTCTTCCCTGACGTTTTTTATACCCGCCTTCTCATAATTGAAGTTAATTTCCAATCCTCTTACCGGATAAACTAAATATATAGGGAAGATTTTATTCTCCCTGGCCTTCTTGGTGGAAATTTCTATTTCCAATTTCACTTCGGTGTTTATTTTCTTCTTCAGCTGTTCGGAACCGCACCAGATTTCGTAGCCGCGCTTTGTATTTTTTGTTTCGATAATGGGAACGTTTTCGTTATCAATGCGGACTCTTTCGACGGTAAAATCACGGTCTATGACCAAATCTTTTCCGTTGTTCAAAAGCCAGCGATATTCGCAACGCGGGTCTTCAAATAATGCGGCTAACTGGGCATTATTGGAAGCACAGCCGATCATAAAGATATTATCGCGAAATGTTTTTTTATACTCTACGTGTGTGTTGACGCGAAGATAATCTCTGGAAGATGCAGCGTTTTTTGCTTTTGATAGTTTTGCTATACTAATGTCATAGCGAAAACCGGAGCGCAGTTCCAGCCGGCGATCTTCTTTGCCGAAGAGGGTTTCAAACATTTCATAATAAATGGCATTGCCCAGTTCTTCGTCACATGCACGCGTTTGCAGACAATGACGGATAATATTATCAATTCGGGAAATAGATTTTTCTTCATCCGGAATAAATATCCGCCGCAGTCTAGGCTCGAAAGCTTCCTTCTTTCCCTTTAGCAGGAAAACACGCGGCGCTCTTTTCCCTAGAGCGCAAAGGACTTCATAACTGATGGTACTGGCTTTGGCCGCGATTTCATTGGCGCTGATACATTCTTTCCCCTGCCTGCCCAGAAGAACAACTTCATCACCGACGTTGCAATCGGGAATATGGGTGACGTCAATTGTGCACATATCCATCGAAATTCTTCCGACGATGGGTGCTCGCTTGCCGCGGATTAAAGCCTCTCCCTGATTGGAAAGAATAAAGCCGTAACCATCTCCGTAGCCAACTGGTATAGTAGCTATAAGTGTTTGTTTTTTAGTTATGTATGTGCTGCCGTAGCCGATACCGTAACCTGATGGGAACCTTTTAAGTAAAACAATACTGGTTTTAAAAGACATTACCTGTGCCAGCTTGGCTCCTGACTCATTATCCGGTGAAGGGTAAATACCGTAAGTCATGATTCCCGGGCGCACCATATTCAGTTTGAAATCAGGATAGTTTAAAATTGCGCCGCTATTATCTATATGTCGGATGGGAAATTCTATTCCGGAGTGCTTAATTTCTTTAAGCAAATTAGAAAAGAACCGCCACTGCTTATCATTGTACGGGGTTATCTTTTCACTGGAAGCAAGATGGGTGAAAATTCCTTCCATTGTAATGTTGGGCAATTTGTATATTTCAAGGATGAGCTTCAGTGCTTCAGTGTGCATTGTTCCGCCACGACCCATACCGGTATCCACTTCGATATGCACGGGAAGTTTATGACCCGCTTTGGCAAGTGCTTCGTTGAGTTTCTTCGTAAAATACAGGTCTGAAACAGACGGCGTAAGGTTGTACTTGATGATTTGCTCGATTTCCACAGCGGTGGAGGGTCCTAAAATAACAATGGGCGCTTCGATTCCGCTTATTCTGAGTTGAACGCCTTCATCGGCATTGGCTACACCAAGAATCCGCGCGCCGTTTTTTAATGCCGTGTTGGAAATTTCTATGGCGCCGTGTCCATAAGCGTCGGCCTTAACGACCTGCATAAAATCAACTTGCGGACCGATTAATCTTTTTATTTCTTTCAGATTACCAATAAAATTATCCAGATCAACTTCGACCCAGCTGCGATATTTTTGTTCCTTTTTTAACGGCATAAATTGTTCCAATAGATTTTCGCTGTATAAATTGCAACGCTATAGCGGTTGATTTTTCTGCGCTTATTTGCGGAGATTTTTAGATGAAAATTTTAACCAGGACAAATATATTTTTTTGGATAATATCAAATCGTTGATGAAAGTCAAGCCGTCTGTGTCTTTCAAAAAAATCAGCAATTTATGCTTGAAAAAATATTTTTTTTAATTAGAATGAGATAAATAATTGGAGGGTGAATATTATAACCCTTCACAACGAGGAGGAAAAACCAATGGCAAAAGTAAGGTCTGGAGATGTTCTGAGTTGTGAAGTATGTGGACTTACTGTAATCGTAGACGAAGAATGTGGTTGTGCTACGATAGACATTATTTGCTGTGAAGAGCCGATGGTCCATACTGGTGTATCAAAAATGAAGCTGCTACAGGCTGCAGCGGAGCCGAAAAAAAAGGCGGCAGTGAAAAAAGTAAAGACAGTAAAGAAAAAAGCGCCTAAAGCGAAAAAGAAACCTGTAAAGAAGACTGTAAAAAAAGCGGCAAAAAAGAAATAAACGGAGCCCCTCCAATAAAAGCCGGTTAATTTCGAGTGGCGTTGTTAATTGTCTGAAAATTAAATCTTCAATTTAATAGGGTCTCGCGAGAAGGCGGGATCCTATTAACCCTGTGTTTTTATCAAATGGTTCATCCCATATAACTATTGGCACAAAAGCCAGGCCGAAAAACCTGGTTACCTACGGTACTTATGTTCTGAACTTGAAAAATTATGTGAATTCTGATTAAGAATTGACATAATCTTTTTTGTGCAGGAATCTTCCTTATGACAACAAAAAATAACCCAAATAAAAAAAGTAATGAGTGGGATTCATCCGCTCTGAAAGTTAATTTGGAAAGAACCGCCGTAACCATAGAAATACCGGAGCGGTATGCACCCCTGCTCAAGGTTGTGGAAGACCACTACGGTCTGCAGAAGAAGACTCGTGAGCTGCTGACGGAATTAAACCATCCTTTCATTAACTGGGAATATGTCCTCAAAGAACTGAAAGCAATTTCCATTGGAGATTTTTATATTTACAACAATCATCGTGACGGATTGTCCGCTCTTTCCATGATGCTGCATATTTACTTTGATGTTATCAGGTTGGCATCAAGTAATGATATAAAAGACAGCGCTATACACTATCTATTCGATTATATTGACACGATACTTACTCAGAGTGGTGAATATCTTTCGCGAAACTTATCCATGTTTCCGGATATTACCACATCTCTTATTAATATTGCGGAGGGGAATGAGATTCTCTGCAAGAAATGTTCGGCTTACCTCAAAAGAATCATCAAGAGCATAACGGAGAACAATATAGATATTCGCACGCCCATGTTTGATCAATTAGTCTACCGGATGTTTAAAATAACGTATCAATTCTGGCTTACCCAGCCGGATCCCTCCGGGTGGTTTGATCAAGAGGAGAGCGAAACAGCCGAATCAAACAATGCCTATGGACAGTTCATTGGGCCATTAAGTCACCAGTGTCTTCATACTCTGCTTGAAGATTTGGAAAATCTTAACCCGGGCACACAGAAAAAAAGCGAAAATCGCCTGAAAAAGTATCTTGATATGCCTGATTATTTTCAAATAATAAACGGTTATTTGATCGTTGCTGACCAGTTGGAAAAATCACCAGCGCATCAGGGGCGTCAACACCTGGCCAAATTAAGTTTTCTGTTTAAAACAATGGATGTTCCCAGTCTTGCCGACATTCACGCGAGCGCTTTGCGGGAAATCAACCACTCTCTGAACAAAGTTTTTCAGGAAGAAAAGAAGGAAAATCTCAACGAATTTGTACGCAAAATATTTGGTTTTCTCAAAAAGAGCAAATCTCAACGTGAATTCAGTATTGCAAACTTTGATTGCATCACGACAACGGCAAAGGAAGTTTTTGCTCAAAACAGCCATTCCCTTGTAGATACATTTATTGATGAACTGATATCTTACGGTTTTCAATATCCGGAAATTACAGGTTCAACTACGGAATGGCAGGTAAAGGTCAATCCGGCTCATATCATCAATATTCGGTCCTGGCTGGAAATTATCGGGATGAAACCCAGATGGACAAAAAGATTGATTTCAGCGTTAATAATCAATTTGAAAATGGGAGGAATTTTTATCCGTGACACGGATCTCATTCAGAAGAACATCTCCGCACTGCTCAATACCGATGTCGCACCGGCGTATAATCTGACAAAGCAACTTCTTAGAATTTTTCCGGTCTATTTCAGTGAAATCGGCGCCGAAGGCGAACTGAGGGATATTTCCACCAAGGTTGATGAGCTTTCTTTGCGCAACGACAGACTGGTGTATTTTTTCCGCAAACAATCCCACGTGGAAAGCAATAGTCAGATCGTAAAATTTGTTGAGGACATATTAAATTATTGGCGTTCCGGCGACAAAGAATTTATCCGCATACATCTGCCTGATGAAGTGTATGAACAAGTTGTTAATTCCGGAGAATATTTCGACGGAATGCACAAAGTGTTTAAGGCTTTCTTTTCCAAAATAAAAGATATCCGTGATTTTCTGGAATGGGATACAGCAAAAGTGTGCAAAGAACTCAATCATGTACAGGATATTAATGAAAGAGATCAGGAACGGATTAAAATAATGATCCGTATTTATCAATTAATCTATAAAAAATACTATCCCCAGTATATCGATTTGTTGAAAGATTTGGGATCAGACAACGCTTTTAACAAAACTGATATTTTATCTCTGAAGCGAGCCCTGGACAGCAAAAATCATTACCGGAGCCTTACGATTATCTTGAAATTCCTGTCTATATTGAAAGCAAAAATTCTCTCTTCCAAGAAAACACAGTTTTATGAAAACATATATTACAAAAGGCACATAGCGGCAGGCATTCCATCGATGTATGGAACCTATAATGAGAAAAAATTTGAGGCCGTTGGATTATCTCTGAGACTGGAAACCCTTGCCACTATGCTTTTTGAGGAGTTGATTCAATCATTGAATCTCAAATTCATTACCAAACACACCATCGCCAAGATTCATACATGTTTGTGGCTCTATATCCACGCTCTGGAACTGGAAGGTGTTTCTACAGAAGGCCTGGGAACTAAAATCAAATACGTGACGAACGCCTTGCCGATCAAGCAGTTTTCCATAGACCAATACATAGACATCTTTCGTTTTATTTCCAAAGATATTCAGGATATTATTCGTAATTATTACATTGATGCCCACAGCCCCAATCTGCCTGTTATTATCGGTCAGATTTATCATCAAATTTCCGAAGCCGAAACAAAATCCGGACAGAAAAAATATGAAAAGTCCATCTACCAGCACTCGGAAAATTTTATCAGAGGAATGATATCTTCGGCCTTCGGCCTTCAGGTATTGGACAACTTTATCAATGCAGTCATCAAAACTCTAAATGCTGAGTCAGAAAAGTTTAAGGATAATAAACAAATTCTCAAAGTCCTCATGTCCTATAATCCGGAGTCGACTGTTTCATCCTTTTACAGAAAGAATAAAAAATTGGATAATCAAATACTTCTCGGGAATAAGGGATATTTTCTCAAGGAGCTGGTATCTTTTGGTTTTAATGTTCCTCCGGGGTTTATTATCACCACAGAAGTATTTAGAGGATATGATGCGGTCTATGGCTATAAATATATCTTTAATGACCTGGCTGTCCGGGTAAACAAAGAGATAGCCACGCTAGAGAAGATAACCGGCCGCAAATTCGGTGATCGCCGCAATCCATTGCTGTTATCAGTACGAAGCGGCGCTACGGTCTCCCTCCCCGGCATGATGAAATCTTTCTTAAATCTGGGGATCAACGAATCCATAGCAGAAAATCTCAGCACAAAGGAAAACTTCCAATGGGCGGCATGGGATTCGTATCGCCGGTTTTTACAGACATGGGGAATGTTCCAGGGGATGAATCGTAATTTTTTCGATGCAATAATAAACGAATTCAAACAGAAACATGGAGTGGAAAGAAAAATACAGTTTTCCCCCGTCCAAATGAAACAGATTGCCCTCTCCTATAAGGAAGGAATAATAGACAATGGCATTGTGCTCAAAGATAAACCTCTGGAGCAATTACGGCACGCCATTCTCCAGGTTTTTGATTCGTGGTATTCGGAACAGGCGGAAATCTATCGCCATCAGATGCATCTCTCCGACAAATGGGGAACAGCCGTTATTGTCCAGGCAATGGTCTATGGAAACCTCAATGAGCACTCCGGGTCAGGCGTTATTTTTACCCGCGAACCCAAAAGCTCATCGTCCGATGTGACACTCTATGGAGATTTTATATTTGGTGTTCAGGGAGACGATATTGTTTCCGGGCTGGCGGAGACATATTCTATTTCGGAAAAGCAACGCATGGCGGAACGCAGACCTTCGGAAATATCTCTGGAAACAAAATTCCCTGAGATTTACGCCGAACTGGTCAGAATTGCCGAGGTCCTGATTTATGAGAAAGGTTTCAACCATCAGGAAATTGAATTTACCTTTGAAGGAGCAACCCGCGATAAATTATATATTCTGCAAACGCGGGACATGAATCAAATAAAGACAAAAAGATGGCGGCATTTTAAAGATACCAGGACTCTGCAAGCATCCATGCTGGGAACAGGCATAGGAGTGAACGGTGGTGCCCTTTGCGGCCGGGCGGTATATTCGGAATCAGACATTAAACGTTTCCGTAGTGCTGAACCGGAGACGCCTCTTATTCTGGTGCGTCCAGATACGGTTCCTGATGACGTCGGAATTCTGCTGCAGGTTGAAGGACTTCTAACTGCCAAAGGTGGAAGCACTTCGCATGCCGCGGTAACAATCCCGCAATTGAATAAGGTCGGTGTTGTCGGTTTCAGTAAACTAAAAGTTTATGAGGTCGATGAATACGCAACAATAGGAGACCTTGCAATTAAAGCAGGAGACTTTATCAGCATAGATGGTTGGAGTGGCACAGTATATTCGGGAAAACATGAAAGCGAGGCTGAAGAATTGCATGATATAACATTCTGACGGCAGCTTATGAACCTCAGCGGCGGGAAGCCGTCCAAATACTGAGAGCTCTGCAAATCGCCTCTATTTGTCATAGAGGCGAAGAGACTGTGTCGCAATCCTTATTTGTCATTGCGAGTTCACGACAGTGAACGTGGCAATCTATATTAGATCAGCTAACTACGAGATTGCTTCGTTCGTTACTCTCCCTCGCAAAGACAATTACAACACAGCCTCGAAGGCCGGTGCGACAAAACTATTATTTTTATAAAGTTGCGCAAAATTCTTATAAAATGTTTTTGTGAGTGTAAACAGTCAGATCTGCCATCCTGTTTGTATAGCTTCCATATTCATTATCATACCAGCCGAATATCTTGGCATGGACAACAGGCACTTTCATTAACTTCTCGGGAAATGCCTTCATCAGACCGGCGGGAAAATTTGGAATATTAGCAATATCCAAATTAATGAAGGCAGTGCGTGTGTGGTTAAACTGCCCTTCAATGATTACCGTCGCGTCCACGCCGATAAGATCGGTGGATACATTTTGTTCCATCGTAAATTTTATTTTGCGTTCGGGATTACTTTCGGCTGCTTTGAGGTAAATGTCGTTGATCATTTTAGTATTGATGACATTCTCAGCACCACGTTTATTCATACGCGTTTGGAAAGTAACATTCAGAACGATTAAGGACATGGTATTGGTGGGCACCCTGATGGAATCCGCCATAAAACCGATGTTCTGTACTTCCGGAATTACATCTCCCAGGGCCTTTGCAGCATTCGTAGATGTCAGAATTATATTGTTCAAAATGCTTCGATTCTTTCTCAGATCAATTTCGCCAGCCTTCGGAACCTTGTCCAGTACGCTCTGAGAATTGGTAACGGCATGAATAGTCGACATAGAGGCTGTAAGGATGATGTTTGTTGCCTCGTTTTCCAGAAGAGGTTTGATCATGTGGGCAAGTCCTGTTGTCGTGCAGGAGGCCGCGGAAATGACCTGGTGTTTTTTGGGATCGAAAGCGGTATGGTTGATTCCATAAATAAGAGTAACTGCGTCATCCGGTACGGACAACGCTTTGTTTTTTATCTTGAAAGGTGAAGAATTGATGACAACTTTTGCCCCGCCGTGTAAATGTCCGCGGATTGAACCGCTTTTATTATCTGAAGAAATTGTCGGGTCTTTGAATTTACCTGTGCAATCCAGAACGACATCAATTCCGTATTGTCTCCAGGGAACATCGGCGGGATTTCTTGCTTCGCGCAGAATCGTAATAGGCACTCCGTCAATCAGCATCTTGCCTTTCTTTTCGTCAACAATCTGAATAAGACGCTCTGATTTCATGCCATAGAGGAATCTATGGAGCAATCCATACGTCGCATCTTTTTCAATTACCTGGGCGATGACATCCAACCCTGTCCCTGCTTCCCGCCCCAGATTTACAACAATTTCTTTAAAATATTTTCTGCCGATATGGTGCCATAGAGATAGCTTCCCGATTCTTCCCAGACTGTTGATACCGAGCACCGGCGGCTTGTTTTCCAATATTTGAACCTTTGCCATTATAAATATCCTCCTTTATTCCTGCTTTCACAGAAAGAAAAATGCCGATAGATTTCCTTTTTGATTATTAATGAAAAAAAACGCAGGGAACCCCTGCTGAAATATAATGAAAATAAGACTATTAAAAAACGGTTTTGTGGTGACCGGGACCATGAAAAATCTCCCTTAAAAGGTCGCCGTCTACATACAAGAAAGACAACGCAAAGTCAACAAAAAACAAAGATTCTAAAACATACAATGCATTTAAATAGTTCATATAACAGAAAAATTGACTATATAAGTATTTTTTTATATAAAAAGAAAAGTGGCAGTTAATAAGGACGTGAGCCTGATAAATATTCAGTAATTTACTATTTAATTAGTTTGAGAAAAGGAGAATTTAATGACACTACGCTTGTTGCGAACGATTCTGGCATTATTTGTTTTATTGACGGCTTCCGGTGTTTGGGCCGAAAGCTCCGTGTGGGTAGTCAGCTACTCCAAGGCGAAAGTTTATCTGGCCGGATCTTTCCATATGCTGAGGGCGTCCGATTATCCTCTGCCTGCCGAATTTTTTACAGCTTATAAGGATTCCCGTAAAATCATCTTTGAAATACCGCCTGATGAGACGGGAAACATGGGAAATATGGCAGAATTTCTTGGCGGGGCAATTTATTCTGACGGCACAACTCTCAAAGATCATCTTTCATCAGAGGCTTACGCCAAGGTAGAAAAATTTTGTAAAGAACGAAATTATCCCCTGGAACTATACCGGCTATTTAAACCGGCATTGTTTGCAATGACGCTTACGGTTCAGGAAATGAACAGAATCGGGGCAGACCCGCAAAAGGGGATTGATTATTATTTCAAAGAAAAAGCTCTGCAGGATAGGAAAGAGACAGGGAGTCTGGAGACGGTCGATCAACAACTTCGCCTTCTTCTTTCCATGGAAGCAATTGTGGGAAGCGATCAAATTCTCGAATCTATCGATGAATTTAAACAACTTGAAACAGCGCTGGGAGAATATCTGGCTGCCTGGAGAAAGGGCGATGAACCAAAGATGGAAGAACTTTACATCAATGGTCTGAAGCTCTATCCAAAATTATATAAAACCATAGTGATTGACAGAAACAATAAATGGATTGGAGATATCAAAAATTTTTTCAATGATTCGGGAAACACGATGGTAATCGTGGGAGCGGCGCATCTGGTCGGTCCGGATGGTCTGGTTAACTTACTGCGCAAACAGGGTTATAAAGTTGTTAAACTGCAGAAATGATAACGAAAAGCTCACCCGGAGCGAAGCGATCGGATGGAGCGCCTGGTTATGCGCTCATTATTTAGGATTCTGTTTTCTTAACCAGGATAGAATAAAAACAGTAATTGTTAAAAGCCCAAGGGCACAGAAAAAATAAAAACGTACTGTGGAATTAATCACAAACATCGGCATTCCACTATCTGTAATTGGTAGATAGAATAATATAGGATATAGTATAAACAGCCATGCAAGCACAATACGCATTATTCTTAGTAATGACATTTGTGATTTATAGGTATTCTTATATGAATAGGTAGCTTCATTATAAGGATCGATTCGATATAGTAATGTATTATAGATATTTCCAGATCCTGCGTTGCCAATAAAAATTGATGTGCTCAGAAAAATAAGAACTATAGCATAAATAACAATGAGAAATAACATAAGTATGATATCAATTAAGCCCATTAATACATTGACCTCTTGCGGATATTATATTTTCTAATATATGTTAACAAAATATTCCCTGATAATCTCTACATCATAACATTGTTTATATGGATCGATGCTAATATTGTAAACACCGACACTTCTGTCGGCATAAATTCCCTCATCAAAAACTACAATTTGGAGCATAATAACTTGATATCAAACAACAATTAACCTGTCTCCTGCTTATATATTGGGATGTTATCTAGATCGGTATAAAATCCAAAAGAAAAGCGACTGAAGATTTTACTTGCTATCCTTATGCAGCTTTTCGACAAGTCTATCCAGCGATATATTATCCTTGATATTCAGTATACTTTCCTCAGTTTCTTCGCTGTATTCGGACACAGCAATGATTGGCTGTGATGCCGTCTTCGTTGATTGTTTTGCTGCATGTTTTACATGCTGTGTTTCCGTCAACGGCGACTGATAAAAATTATTCTGTGACAATTCTTCTAATGGACGAAAGACATTTCCATATGGGGAGAAATTAGAACGGTTCTTCAAATAGTACGTCAAATAACGTTCGGACGTGAACATACCTTCGTCTTTCGATGTTTCTACGATGTTGTTAATCTGGTGAAGTTTGTTATCGCGAATCGTATTCTTGATGGATGAGGTTCCGTGAATAATATCCAAAACGGGGACGCGTTGTCCGACTTTTTCCAGATATACCAGTTGCTGAACAGTGATCCAGGCCAGCGTGGATGCCAGCTGGTTACGCACCTCGTTTTGAGCTTCTACAGGGACGGCATTGCACATACGATAGATGGCTTCTTCCGGAGTGGATGCATGCATCGTGGCAATGACCAAATGTCCTGACTCCGCGGCATTAAGCGCTAGCTTCATTGTTTCTCCTTCGCGCAGTTCGCCCACAACGATAATGTCGGCATCTTCTCGCAGCACATCAATGAGTCCCTGTTCAAAGGAGGTAGTATGAGAACCTATTTCACGCTGTTCAATAAAGGATTTTTTCGATGAAAAGCGAAATTCAACAGGATCTTCCAGAGTGACAATATGTGCCCTACGTGCTTTGTTAATATCGTTAATAATGGCTGCGATCGTTGTTGTTTTACCTTCTCCGGTGCCTCCGCAAATGAGAACCAAGCCGGATTTGATCTTGGAAATTTCATGGAGTGAGGTATGGAGATTGAGCTCCTCAATCGTCGGTATGTGACCGGGAAGAAGCCGAATGGCTATACTTATTCCACGCATCGTGGTGAAAACGTTAACCCGGAGACGGGCATTGCTGACGGAAAGGGAAACATCAACTGATTTATTTTGCCGGAGAGTCTCCAGTTGCAGTGGTGTCAGAAGCTTTCTGGTCAGATTATCGATTTCCGAATGGGTCCATTTCAGTGAACCGTGAAATTGAATGTCACCAAGCTTTCGAGTTACTACGGGATGTTCGCCGGTGATGTGAATATCCGACATAGACTCTTTGATTGCAGTATTTATAATACTTTCAAACCGTTTCATAAGACTCTCCCTTATGCTTTTATAAATTTAAAGAAAATTATATTTCCAGCCTTAAAAAGCAGTGACTATTCGCATTTTCGTAAATCCTTGAGCATCATGCTGAAAGGAGACACGGCCCGAGAGATTATCTCCTTGCGGGCGGGACAAAAACATCCCTGATGCCGGTTCTTTCCAGTTTTATTGCGGATGTCGGGCAATGGTAAGAGCAAACTCCGCAACCTATGCATTTCTTTTCATCTATAACAGCGATTTCTTCAACAAGGCTGATCGCCTCCATCGGGCACATATCCTCACAAGCCGCGCATCCTGTGCATTCAGAGGCTTCAACTTTGGCCATGCATGATGAATAGGATTGCATTGGAGCGCCGCCAATGTAATAAATCTGGAAGGTGCCGCAACAGCATTTGCAGCAATTGCAGATGGCGAATTCTTCATTGTTTATGTCCTGTTTTACATGAAATGCTTTATGCACCAACCCGTCTTCCCGGGCCTTATCCATTATTTTCAATGCTTCATCTTTTGATATTTTTTTCCCGAAATTGTATTTTATTACAAACTCGGCGGTCTGGCCGAAGATGAAACAGTTTTCTCTTTCATTTGTGACATGACAGGGCTTGCCCAGAAGATCTTTTTCGTGACGGCAGTAGCAAGTAGAGACCGCTATTGTATCAAATCTTTCGATGATCTTCTTCACATCGTCATACGGCATAACGTCGTCATGCGCTCCTTTTACTTCCTGCTCAACGGGAACTACTCTTGTAAATGGGGGCACTGTTTTGAGAAAATCGATAACCGGGTCATAACTGCCCTGAACCAGATCCGAGAGCTCTTTGAAAATCTGGTCAAATAATTTTGCCAGTTTTTTTTCCTTTTCGGTTTTTTCGCCCCTCATCAGTGTAAATTCGAAGAGTCCCGGTATAGGAGGCAAAAGCCTGTAGACAACTATGCCTGTGCTTTTACTGGGGATGCCGGTAATAATACCTTTACGCATTAGTCCATCCAGCATTTTGTCCAATGCTTCATCACTCAAATTGGATTTTTCCTTGATATCCTTTATATTCATCGGCTTTGTGAATACCGGAATGAATGCGGCCTCCTTTTCATCCATTATGGTCTGCAACAATTCAATCAATGTACCGGAAACAGGTATCGGGATAGCTCCTGCGCCTATTGAAGCTTGTGCGGCATCCTGCCATATTTTCTCATTCATAAATTTCTCCTTAAATTATAAATTTTATAAGTATGATTTCATTAAACGCTCTTCGGTCAAAACATTTATCATTGTAAATATCAAAAGCATTTATGAGACTCTCTCTTTCTGCATCAGGCACTTCCAGTCTATTAGTGGATTTGAACTATTAGATCCGGAAGGGCTGGATGTAAGTTAAAAACCCTTTTCTGAATTGATTGATAGTTATAATCCATAAAAAATTTAAACCGCTGCCTGATCATCGTCAGATTGTCCACTAACCACAACACGATTACGACCCGATCTTTTAGCGCGATACATTGCCTGATCAGCCTCCAGAATCAATGCATCCGGGTTTGCCTGCCCGATACCTGGCACCATACTTGCCACTCCTAAGCTCACTGTGATATTAGTTGAAACGGATTTTTCGTACTTTATTGTCGTTTCCATAATTTTTTTGCGCATTTGCTCGGCAATAATCCTTGCTTGTTCTGCAGAGGAGTTGGTGAGTACCAGCGCGAACTCCTCGCCGCCGTAACGTGCTGCCAAATCTCCCGGACGGCGAGCATGATCCTTGATCAATGAAGCCACGACACGCAGACACTCATCGCCAGCCTGATGACCATAGGTATCGTTAAACATCTTGAAGTGATCGATATCAGCCATGATGAAGCCGACCGGTTCGCGTTTACGTCTGGCGCGCTGCCACTCGATAGCCAGGCTTCTGTCAAGACTGCGGCGGTTGGCAATCTGGGTGAGGCCGTCGATGGCAGAAAGATATTGCAGTGTCAAATTTGATTCTTCGAGATCACGATTCTCGACGGAAAGCAAGCGTGATTGCAGATAATTCTGTCGCAAACTGCGCTCTATCAGGAACGTACCAATCAAAGCACTGATGGAGGATCCCAAAAACACGTAATCAATAATGACTACAGTAGCCAGCTTGTTGTCCGTTTGGTCGAACCCGATCAATCCTACATTGAGCGATAACAACATGATGATAGCGGAGATAACCCCCCATTTGAACTGTATGCGCGACAGCACAAACACAATAACCATCGCCACGGTGACAGCATTGTAGTAGTAGTAATTGTAAGGTTCAAGTGAATTTAGAGATATTGCAATAAGCCCGCCTACTGCAGAAGTGGCGAAAATGCAGGTAAAAAGTTGCATGTATTTTTCGCCGTATTTTTGCCTGAATTTTCCCCAAAAGCTGAGCAGCAACGGAACAGCCATGGGTATTCCTGCCACCAGACGTATGAACCACGTTCGTCCGGCCATATCGGTCATCCAGATTAAGTCGAGTATGCCGCAGGCCAGGAAAACAACCAATCCCATGATTCCGGCGATCTGCATGTGCGCAAAATAACGGCGCGCATAATCCTGCTGGAATTCGCGCTCCAATTCTTCGTTGAAACGCAAACGCCAGCCACGATCATTAAGTAACTGTTGCAGGGTATTTAATTCAGCATCTTTCAAGACTGCGTCCTTTCTGGCAAGTAAGCCTCATCCGATAATTGGCGGCAGGTGTAACCCGTCAGACACATGAATCATTTTTTGCTGGTCAAGTATAGGGGTGACTTTCTTGTGTGTCAAGACAATTTGAAACAGTAAATAATAACTGTTAACTACAAAAAATGGAGAGTGTTTTTTATGCTTATCATCTTTCCTGACAAATAAAAGAAAGTTCAGAAAATTATTTGCTTCATGCTGGAAAGCGGTCGGTTTTCCGTTGCCTACGTTCTGCTGACAGTTGTTTGATTATAAAAATCGAAGTATATCAGTAACGCTTTGCGCCGATATTATAATAGGCAAGATTGGTCGGATTAGTGCAGTTCAGAAGTCTCTGAATAGATTCTCCTTTGCAAATATTCGGATAGCTTTTAAGCGCTTCCCGTTTGCCTGGCGTGCCGGGACTTACATAGTCAATTTCTGCCTCATCTCTATGGTCTGTAGATGTTCCCGCTGCCGGCCAGTGTTCCGAATGAAGTCCCAGTTGCCTGCAAACAAAACGATGATCCGGATGAACCGGTTCACGTTCCTTCATGCGCAAAACACGTTTAAGACTGAAGCGTGTTGAAAAGCGATCAAACCATTGTCGTTCGATTAACCTGGAATCGTCAGGTGACAGACCGCAGAATATATCCACTAATGGTTCATAATTACGAAGAATTAAAAACTGAGTGCAGAAATCCACAGCATCGTAGCTCATACGGCGAGGCAAAGAAATAAACCTGGATAAACGGTCTGTTGGAATATTAACGATCTCGTTAACTTCCATCAATAATCGATGAATAAGACGACGTGGCGGAGGCATCCATGCACAGGTTGCCATCAATAAATCGGGATTCTCCTGCAGACATTGTATGAATTCAAGTAAAGCCCTTTCTTCTAACAACCATGTATCACCATCGAGGATTACAAGAAAATCTGGTTTAAAAGGCAATGCAGCCTTAATTGCATTTTTCATAAGTGAAATAGCACCGGCAAAGTGAGGCAAGGGTTTACAGGACACAAAAGCATCTTCCAGATAGGGCTTGGCAGCGGCTCCGGACGAGGCATGGACTAATATGTAAGGATAAGTAAAATTAAGCTTGAAAATCTCCTGGTTGATGCGCGTGCAATCCAGACGATCGTGACTTGTCAGGCATATCGCAACTTTAGGATTCAATTTACGGCTCCAATGGTATGACCAGCGTGTATAACTTTCTCTTCGGTGGCAAGCCACGCTTGCAGCGCTCGCGATTCCGGTAATTCGACATCATCGCGCATTATTATTTCGCCTTTTGCGATCTTGCGTTTGATTATTATGTCGCGCATAAGAGCGATGGGAAGATGTCCGTGGTTTTCTAAAATACGCACGCATTCGCCCCGTGCATCAAAGCTTCCGATACCTTGTTTGATTCTATCACCAGGCATTAGCCTGTGCTTAGTTATTGTTGCAACGCTAATTGTCGGAAGTGAACCGTTATCCATCAGGATGTTGCCACCTGCTACTGTCCGGCGAAGCGTTTTCATAATTTCTAAATGACAAAGATGATAAGGTCGCACCAGCCGATAAAACGGTCCATCACCCATTTTCAAATATCCTAAAGCAACTGATTCTTGCGAATCATGATGCGCAATGATCATCACAGCACCAGGTGCCTCTTGCGTCAACACATAGTCGACAATTGGTTTGCCATGATTTGCTGCCGCTTTAGACAGTATATCCAATCCTTTGTTTATTTTAGAGACAGTAGGTCCAAGCATTCCTTGTCTGTAAATATCAGCACCAAATCCATTGGCAACAAGAGCCTGTTCAAGTTGAAGTTTTGTGCCATCCGTAAATGACGTAACCTGCGGGAGTGAAATTCCATATATTTTTGAAAAATGCGCCATCGTTTTGCACGTAGGTGAAAGATTTAGAAATCCCTTAACATTGACGTAAACCAGCGGATCAAATCCCATCGCCTTGCCGTCTTCAGCGAGGGCCGCCAGTGATCCCGGTTGATCACCTTCAGCTTCGGTAATATATCCGCGAGTCCGGTAATAACTGCCTGCAATTACGTGCCATGCTGAACTCATTGTCACAATTTTTCGTTTGGCGGCAATTGCGTGTTCAATAACATCTGTTGCGTGCAAAGGATCGCCGGAACATTCGACTATGATTTCTGACTTCTCAATCAGGGCCTCTATTGAGGAGACAATTTCATCATCATGAAAGTCAGGGATATTTACTTTTTTACGTCTTGTTAGTACTGACCCGACTTTAAAATCGTTGGAACGTCTGATCGCTCTGGCTAACCCCTGCGCGATGAAACCTGTACCAACGATCCCTATTACACAAAGCTTTTTAATCAAATGTTAATTCTCCTTCCGGGAAAAAACAGCAAACACAGTAGCAGCAGTAACCAGAATAAACTTTTATGTCAAGGCAATGTTAATTGTAAAACGTAGTCATATTTTTAATTTCTTCGTCACGTAATGTCTCGCTGTCATGATGGGGTGGCGATAAAGCATGCGGGGTCCGGAGTCTTTCATTACCGCTTTGATTTTTTCCCTCATGTCCGGTTTATAACAATGTATGGGGCATTTTGAGCACGGGGGCTTGTTCTCTTTGAGCGGGCATTTTTCAAGTCTCTTTTTAACATAATTAAGAAGCTCTCGACATTCGGGACAAATGTTTTCTGTACTGCCATGATGATCACGGCAGTACAGATCAATCATCAGTTCGACTGTTTTAATTTCCTGTTCCATTATCCTTTACGAACGCTTCAATATCTTTCCTCTTAAACTCAGGACGATTTCTTTCGTTGGGATTTTCTTGTTCGCAGCTTCCATCCCTTTTTTGACAATCATGGGCATTCCGGAACAACAAGGCACCTCCATCACAACAGTGGTGACGCTCTTAATTCCCGCGGTTCTGAAAATGTCGGCAAACTTGCTAACATACTCGTGAACATCATCGAATTTCGGACAGCCCATCATCACCACTTTTCCCTTCATCAAATCACGGTGCAGGGTGGGAAAAGCGACGGCCGTGCAGTCCGCCAGGACCAGCAGGTCGGCTCCTTTCAAGAAGGGGGCACTGGCCGGGATAAGTTTGATCTGAATCGGCCAGTGGGTGAGAGACGATTCTTCCTCTTTACCGGCATCAAAATGAGCAGGCTTATTTGCCGCCTCGCAGGCGGACGGTTTATCAAAAATCTGGATATGTGTTGACGGGCATCCACAGGGCATGGTTGCCTTCTCCTTTTTTGTAAGGTGCTTTTTAACAGCTTTTTCGTCAAAAGCAGGAGCTTCGCGCTCGACAATGCGCAGAGCTCCGGTGGGGCACTCTCCGATGCAGGCGCCCAGGCCGTCGCAGAATGTTTCCGAAACAACCTTGGCTTTGCCGTCAATGATTTGCAGGGCACCCTCGGCGCAGCCGGTCACGCAATTTCCGCAGCCGTCACACAAATCTTCATCAATCTCGATAATCTTGCGTAATATTTTTTTCATGACATCACCTTTTTAAAATTAATTGTTCTTATCCGCTGTGTCATTCCCGCGAAGGCGGGAATCCAGTATTATCAATTATTCCTGGATACCGGCTGGAGTTTATCCCGCGTATGCGGGGCCGGTATGACAATGGAGATTATGATTTTCTTATTGCCCCTTCACCATTGCCTCAACGTCAGTTTTCGGATCCGTAATTGGTTTGATATTAAAATTATCCACTAAAACTTTGAGAACATTCGGCGATGCAAATGCCGGCAGTGTCGGCCCGAGACGGATTCCTTTTACACCCAAATGAAGAAGTGCCAGAAGCACAGCCACAGCTTTCTGCTCATACCAGGCAACATCGAAGGAAATCGGCAGTTCATTAATGTCTTTGAGTCCGAATACTTCTTTAAGCTTCAAAGCGATAACGGCCAGCGAATAGCAATCGTTACACTGTCCCGCGTCCAAAACCCTGGGAATGCCGCCGATATCGCCCAGAGCCAGTTTGTTGTAGCGATATTTGGCGCATCCCGCTGTCAGAATAACTGTCTCTTGAGGAAGTTCTTGGGCGACATCAGTATAATAACTGCGTGTTTTATGCCGTCCATCGCATCCGGCCATGACGATGAAGCGCTTGATCGCTCCGGATTTTACCGCGTCCACAACCTTGTCGGCCAACGCCAGAACCTGATTGTGGCCAAATCCCGTTACCAGTTCTCCCTTTTCTAGCTCCGTCGGCGATGCGCATTTTTTAGCCAGCGCGACTATTTCGGAAAAATCTTTTGTGCCGCCTTTTGCTCTGGGAGGAATATGTTTGACTCCAGGATAAGCAACAACTCCGGTGGTGAATATTCTGTCTTTATAAGGATCTTTCACCGGAATAATGCAGTTGGTCGTCATCAGGATGGGGCCGTTGAACGACTCGAATTCCTCCGCCTGTTTCCACCAGGAGCTCCCGTAATTACCAACGAAGTGAGAGTATTTCTTAAACGCGGGGTAACTGTTTGCCGGCAGCATCTCACCATGAGTGTAAACATCAACACCGGTTCCTTCCGTCTGCTTCAGAAGTTCCTCCATATCTTTGAGGTCATGGCCGGAAATCAGAATACCCGGATTGCCCCGCACGCCGATATTAACCTTGGATATTTCGGGATTTCCATAAGTGGAAGTATTCGCTTTGTCCAGTAGCGCCATTGTGTTGACGGCGCACTCTCCCGCGCGCATAACCATCGCGACCATTTCATTAACGCTCAAATCTTTGGTTGTCGAAACCAACGCTTCCATCAGGAAATTATAAATCTTCTCATCCTCAAAACCCAGCACTGCGGCGTGCTCCGCATAGGCGGCAATGCCTTTGATTCCATAGATCAAAAGCATCCGCAGTGATCGGACATCTACGTTTTCTATGGAAAGAATACCGATTTGTGCAGCCTTTTTATTAAATTCGGCAACATCATCCGAGAACCACACCGCCGAATCGTGCAAAACACCCGGCATATCCGCCCCATATTTTTTCTTTAATTCATCCCGTAATTTAAGCGCCTCGTGAATGAGCGCGATTATTCTGTCATTGTCAAAGTTAACATTCGTAATCGTCGCAAAAAGCGCCTCTGCCGTAAAACGTCCGTATTTGCTGTCCAATATTCCTGCTTGTCTGGCCTTTTCGGCATAGATCGCGATACCTTTCAGGACGTAAACCAACAGGTCTTGAAGATTTGCTGTTTCTTCCGTCTTTCCGCATACACCCTTGATACCGCAACCTTCATTCTTGACTGTTTCCTGACACTGATAACAAAACATATGAAACCTCCTGTATTAAATTCTTTGTTTTTTGTTTGCCAGTGTATCTAAAATAATACCGCATATCCTTGACTTATGTTAAGAAGAATATATATTTTTCCCCAAAGGGATGTAAACCATGAAAAAAGCACATGATATTCTGATAAAAAGCCAACTATTCGGGGGCCTGCCCGAAGAGCACATCGTCGAGATTGAGAAAATTGCCGTCGATAAACATTATAACAAAGGCGATATAATCTTTTATGACGGAGACGAAGGTGTTGGTTTTTATCTTGTTGTCGCGGGGAGCATCAATGTTTACAAACTATCACCTGACGGAAAAGAGCAGATACTCCACATTGTAAAAGAAGGCGACACCATCGGTGCTGTTCCCGTCTTTTCCGGGAAATCATTTCCCGCCAACGCCCGGGCCATCTCTAAAAGTCATCTGTTATTTTTCGACAGGAATAAGTTTATTCAGCTCATTACCAATAAACCGTCTCTGACGATGAACATTCTGGCGCTGCTTTCCATGCGTCTGCGGGAGTTTACCATCCAAGTGGAGAATCTATCACTTAAGGAAATTCCCGGACGCCTGGCTGCCTATCTGCTTTATCTTGCGCAGGAGCAGGGCAACAAAGATTTAATCAAACTTACTATTTCCAAGGTGCAACTTGCCAATCTGCTGGGCACGGGACCGGAATCACTTTCACGCGCATTGGGAAACATGAAGACCAAGAAGCTTGTGGCGGAAGAAGGCGCCAATGTCAGGCTGATTAACCGCGTTTTACTGGAAGAGCTTGCCGAGAGGGGCAAAGAGGCTCAATAATCATTTCTTTTTTCCCACTTCTTTTGTTTGGCGGATTGAATTATGAAACACTTTTTGATAAACTGTAAAAAATTAATACAATCAGTTTATTGTTTCCGGAATTTCTCCTCTCAGCAGTTCCCTCATGTTTTCTTCTTTTGTCATGATACTTTATGGTGTTTGAGTTTGTGCTTTCGGCGCAATCCTGATTTCTACCCTTCTATTTTTCTGTCGTCCAGATTCGGTATTATTGGTTGCAACAGGCATGGTTTTGCCATATCCGACAACTTCAATGCGATTTTCAGCTACACCACGCATAACCAGTAAAGTTTTCACATTATTGGCACGCCTTTTCGAAAGATCCATGTTATATTCATCAGAACCTTTACTGTCGGTATGTCCTTCCACTCTGATTAAGGTATCGGGATATTGGTTTAAAACTCCGGCTACCCTGTTTATTTCATTATAGAGTCCCGGACGCAATTCTGCTGAGTTCGTATCGAATGTAACATCGCCCTTAAAAGTTACCGATAGAAGATTGCCTTCCCGGGTAACGGCGGCAGCTTCCGATTTTGCCAGAACTTCACGCATGTCTTTTTCCTGCTTGTCCATCATCGCGCCGACACCGTAACCACCACCACCGCCTACAGCAGCGCCAATGGCCGCTCCGATAAGGGTGCTCTGTGTATTATGTCCGATGGCCTGTCCTAGTATCGCTCCGACCACGGCTCCGCCTCCCGCTCCGATAAGGCCGCCTTGTTGACCTTTTGTCATTGTTCCGGTCTGAGCGCAACCGGCCAGAATTAAAATACAACAAAGAAATAAGGAAAATCCTTTTTTATTCATTTTTTGTCACTCCCTTAAAATGCGTTAAAATTATAACTTTTTGAGATTTAAGTATAAACAGCAATTTATTTGCAGGTCAAGGAAATATTGGTCGCAAAGTATTGTGCATGTTCCGGATATCTGTCTGACGAGAGTAGTGTTTATTAATGCTCCAATGAATCCAGGCACCGTCGGGCAATAAGCGCAGAGTTGAAATTATGGGTAACATAATCCCTTAATTGCATGCCTTTTTCCGCGGCGCCCTGTTGATCTTCGAACACCTGACGCATTAATTGCCGGGCGTGTGCCAGATCAGGATCTGCCCACAGCTGGTCAAGGGTATATGATTGTCCGCCTTTCTCACAGCGAACAGGTATCAATCCATAGCTCACGTGATAAGAAAGATTTTCCGGCAGGTAATCAAGAACGCCGCCTAAGCCTGTTATGATTATTGGTTTGCCCCACCAGGCCGCTTCATACGAACCCATTCCCCATCCTTCGCCGCGCCCGAGGGAAATAAAACAATCACCTCTTTTGTGAAGCCAGGCTATATCACTATCAGATAGTTCTTCGTCCAGGCAGATAATTTCCGGTCTACTCGTCCGGTCTTTCATGATATTTCTGAAAGTGTTCGCCGTTTTCACCGGCGTTGATTGCCATGGTTTGCGCCAATTACGTTTGTATTTTGTGAAATCGTGTTTTCCTGTTTTTATAACAAGGGCGACCGGTTCCTGCGAACTGAATTCCGACAAAAAAGCTTCAATCAAAAGCCATGGCGCTTTCCTGTCGCTCCAAACGCCAACGTTGTAAAAAACAAATCGCTCACCAATCTGTTTCATCAGTTTATTCAGTTTCGGAGATGGCAAAACATCCGGGGACTTTCCCTGGAATTGGGATATATGTGGTAAAACTTCAATCCTTGTTTGAACACCACATTCGTGAAATACTTTCTTGTTCCAGTTGCACGGCACAAAGATTCCGTCCATAATATTCAAAAGCTTCGCCCAGTGGCGGGGGATTTTATCAGTTTCCCACGTAGTGTACCCCCATATTTTTTTAAGTTTTATCTTTTGTTCTTGCTCGAATTTAAGCCAGGAGGGGTAGTATTCGGGCATTGTATGAACAATGACATTTTTATAGTCTTCCCTGATCTGTGGTACCGAATACGGTTTATAGGCCGAAGCGCCCCCCGCAACAGGCACCCAATGCACAACTGCGTTTTCCTGCCGCAAAGCCGAAACCATAGTTTTTGCCGCAATGCTGTAACCGGTTGAATCATTAAATCCAATATACTTTATTGTTTTCATATCTTTCACGGAGGTCTTGATTAATTTTTTGACAGATGATATTTTTTAAACCTTTGCTGTAAGCGCAGATTCCGGCGGAGTATTTTTGCCCCATCTGTATATTTTCCCCAGATATTTTCTGCCGGTGAATGTTCCATTTTCTAAAACAGCGTTTATTTTCTGTAATTCAAATTGCAAACGGCCACATGATATACTTTCAGGCAAAAAAGGCCGGGCCAGTTCGGCGTAAGCTGCTTTGGAAAATCTTACATATTCAGGTGTCAATCTTCCGGCATGGAAATAAGAGGTGTCAATTCTTTTGCGGTCCCACCACATATGACTCCAAAGATGGATACTGTATACTTCATCGAGATTCGGCTGGGGCTTTTCAAAAATGCCACTGATTCCCTCTCCTGTCCAGTCATAAAAAAAGAATGACTGTTGGGGTTCCACGTGAATCCATTCCGGATGTTCACGGCTCAACCGGTAAGGCAGAAAAGTGCTGTGAGCGCTCCACGTGCCGTCAAAGCATTCATATGTTCGCGCCAGCAGAAGTTTGGCAAAATTCGAATTTGGTGCTCCCATCATCCAGGCATTGCAAAGAGATCCTCCTGCCGCTTGTGCGGCTGCCACTGTCCAATCTATCTTTTCCATGCCCATGACAAATTCATGTTCAAAAAAATGATTGGGGAGTTTGTTAATAAACAGTGTGTCTATATCGGCGTATATTCCACCATACTTAACCAAAATTTTCAGACGGGCAATATCAGAAAGATGAGCGTAGCGGTATTTACCAATGGCGGCATCGTTATATGAAAAGGAAGAAATGAATTTGTCCGGTTCAATTTTACGCAGTTGCAAGGATGGGGCTATAATGTCCCACCATGGTCCCCAGGGCATATACTGATAATGAAACATGACAGCATCCGGTTTGTTGATACTCATACAGGAAGCGATGCAAAGATAATGCATTAAATGGAATGGCTCTGTTTGCGGGCGGAGTCCAAACACAAAATGAAATATTCGAGGTGTTTTTTTCATATTCCTAATTCAAGCCGGTATGCAGTAACTGACTTGTCCAGACTTGGTTAATAATTTCGGGGCTGTATTTTAAAGCCACAAGACCCAAAGCCTGTCTTGATATTTCATCGGCAAATTTATTGTCTGTCATTAATTGCATGCACGCTTCTGCAAAACGCCGGGCATCATCTTCAGTAATTAAATGTACTCTGTTTTCAACATCCAGTCCCTCGCATCCCTTGGATGTCGAAACAACAGGGACTCCATGGGCAAATGCTTCCAGTATTTTAATTCTGGTTCCTCCTCCTCCGCGGATAGGCGCAATAACAATATCCGCTTTTTCATATTCCTGGTGAAGGTCTTTTACCCATCCTGTAAATTCTATTTCGGGGAACTTTTCTAATCGCTTTCTCCATTTATTTTGCGGAAGGGCTCCGACAACACGCAACTCCCAGGGTTGCCGGCTTTTTTCTCTAAGTATCGGTACTATTTGATCGGCAAAAAATAATAAACCATCGATATTAGGATAATATCCCAATGTTCCTACAAAAAGAATTGTAAAAATCCCGTTGACCTCATGGATTTTTAAATTCTTCGGAATTGGTACGACATTTGGAAGGACAGAAATAACTTTGTCCGGGAATCTGTTTTGGAGAATATTTTTGTCATGAAGAGAGCATGTAAATATTTGATCATATCCGGGAATATTTTTTGTCTCCATGTTGAAAAATATTGTTGATTCATTATTTAGTCTTGATGCCCGAATAAAATCTTTGTTTCGAAAGTATAATTTACTGATTGATTTTCGTGTTTCCGATTCTATATCATCCATATCGAGAGAGTAAAAAGAATTAAGCCCATGTTTTTTTAGTATTTCAGCTACAGATGTCAGATAAAGCCTGAATACATGTACGCAATCGAAAGTCATACTGGCTATCATTGCCAGATTTTTATCATACTGCAAATAATTATTGTCGCCTGAATCTGCAACAAAAGAAAGATCATTTTCTTTGATAAAGTGTTTAAGATTATCCATTAAACGACGACTACGGTGCCACAGGCTGAATTTCCATCCCGAGAACCGGTAGCGACAAATATAGTTTACGTTTTCACAATATTTATTAATATTTGTATCATATAAAGGTCTTTCGGGAGTAGTGCCCGCAACAAGAAGATGGATTGAATATATGCGACTAAGACTTACAATCTGATAATATGGCCTCATGGCCAGGCCGGGTCCGTCGGGAGAAGGAAACACCGGAGAAATAAATAAGAGTCTTGGTTTTATTAACTTTGGAGCCATGTGAAATCCAGCGGCTTTCTTTTTAAGAATTTGTCTGTCAGCGTGATTCCATATCTATAAAGTCTTTTCCTGATCAGCAGAATCAGTATTCTGACGCCATAAAGAGGATTGCTCATCAATAGCTCAATTATAGACGGTGAATACCAGGAGTTGTCGGCTATCCGTTGAAATATTATTTTCAGTGTAAATTCATTCCATCGATTTTTGTTTTCCATGGAATCAAGCATAAGTCTGATATAAGTTTCTTTGGAGCGCGCAGGAGAACCGTCCGGATGAAATGGATTATTCCTCAACGTGATTTTGTCACTATGCTGCCGTACACCAGAAAATGCCGTATCTGTTGTTGTGAGTTTATTAATATTTTGCATAAGAGAGAACCAGAACAGCATATCTTCTCCATGCCAGATATCTTCTCTGAATCGCAGTGAGCCAATAGACTCTCTACAGACAAGACAAGATCCTATCGTAATCCCGTTAATAAGCATAGTGGTTATTGGGTCTTTTTTGTATGGTCTGAGATTAATTGCTCCGATTGCGTCTTGAGGATAAAAAACAGGTAAACCTTCTCTAAAACAGACCGCCCGCGCGATTATCATCTCTGCGTTTTTTTCAAACTGGATGCTTTCAAAACAAGCTTTAATAAAATCAGGGGCAAGAATATCGTCATCATCCAAAAACAATATCCAGTCGCCATTCGATTTTTCAATTCCTATATTGCGCGCATACCCCGGCCCTTTATTTGCCTGAAGACGGACAAGGTTAATCAAACCGGAGCTATTCTCGATTTTGGAAAGTTCATTTAGGTGTTCAGAGTCCGAGCCGTTATCAATTATTATAATTTCTGAAGAAGGATATGTCTGTTTCAAAACGGATTTTACGGATTGAGCAAGCAATTTCGGCCGGTTAAAGGTTGGAATAATAACGGAAACGCTATACCGTTGCATAATATATTTCCATTCAAACAGGTTCAGGATACCTTGCGGCAATATGCTCTAAAATTTTCATATGGCGACCCGTGAAGTTTTAATAATCTGATACGATATTGTTTCCGCTGAAACCGACTATAATGAATAACGCTCATTTAAGTCAATAAAATCTTGACCACACCACAGCAAAAAACAGAAACATTGAGTAGAATTGCTTCATGGTATAAAGTAAAAAAACAGATCGCTGATTTTTTGTGTATCGACTTAAATTAAGCAATAAAACCATCAGGTATGATCATCTGTGAAAGAAGTCCTGAAAATAAAATTTGCCGATTATCACGAAGGATTTAATCCTGAGAAAAATTTCTTCTGGGATCTCTTATCTGTTAAATATGATCTGCAAACTTCTGATCAACCGGAAATTCTGATTTACACGTCTTTTGGCCGATCTCATGTAAACTTTAGGTGTCTGAAAATTTACTGGACAGGCGAGAACCGCAGACCCGATTTCAAACAATGCGATTTTGCTTTTACTTTCGATGAACACAGCCAGGATGGAAAGAATTACAGGTTGCCACTCTATGTTCATTATCCGCACGCTTATGGTTTGGGTGACTTAAGTTGCATTACAAACAGGAAACTAAACGGCGCCCAGGCAAATAAAGTCCCCCTTCAGAAGACGAGGTTTTGCAACATGGTCGTCTCGAATGCGCAGCGAGACAAAAAGTGTGAGGAGTTTTTTCATAAATTATCGAAATATAAAAAGGTTGATTCAGGCGGAAGGTATCTCAATAATATCGGAGGTCCTGTGCCGAACAAACTTGATTTTATAAAAGATTACAAATTTACGATGTCTTTTGAGAATTCATCATACCCCGGATACACAACAGAGAAGATAATAGAACCCATGTTGGTGAAGAGCATACCTGTTTACTGGGGAAATCCGAACATTGCCAATGAATTCAATCCGGAGAGTTTTATAAATCTGCACGATTTTGCCACTATTGACGAAGCAATTCAGCGAATAATTGAAATCGATCAGGATGATGAGCTTTACAACCATATGATATCAGCTCCATGTTTTCATGATGATAGAGTTCCATTGTATCTAACTAATGATGCGATACTGGAGCGTTTTTCGGAAATTATCGACAAGAGAAAGAATTTTATTCCGGTAGCCCGCACATGGCGATATTATCCGCAGTACGTGATTGCGAAGTTAAAGGATGTTTGTGTGATCGTGTTAAAAAATATGAACCTCAGAATTTTATAGGTCTGATTATTTTGACTGAAAAAAGCAGAAGAACATTTTATTTATTAAGAAAACGTTTGTGTCGAAAAATAAGAAAACAAAAATTTATTCTATTATAGAATAAAGCAAGTTCGTTAAAAAACCTGTTATTGGAAATGCTTCTATAGATTTTGACAAGGAATTATCGAAGAGTCGCGGTAAATTATTTTAACAAAAATTGACTTTATAAGTAACATATGTTACATTACAAATGTAATTTGAAACATGATGGAGATTACATGCCGCCAAAAATGATTTTTAATAAATCAGATATTATTGATTCTTCCCTTGGCATTGTCAGAGAAAAGGGATTCAAACAACTGAGCGCCCGAGAAGTTGCAAGGAAATTGAGTTCATCAACGAGGCCTGTATACGAACATTTTCATTCAATGGCTGAGCTTAAAAAGTCGGTACTGCAAAAAACCGTTGATCTTCTCTATGATTATGTCACGCGACACTACACAAAAAATGCTTTCCTGAATACCGGCGTGGGATATGTTTTGTATGCAAGGGATCATAAGGAATTTTTCAAGGTCATATTTCTCGAAGATAATGATGCTAGCGTAATAATCGATGAAATGCTGAAAAAAATAGACAAAGAGATGCTAAAGGTACCTTGCCTTAAGGAGCTTTCGCATAAAGAAAGAAAGTCCCTGTTGAAAAGAAGCTGGATATATACGCACGGATTTGCTGTTATGGTTTTTTCCGGATACATAAAAAACAATCAGGATAATTATATTATCAGGATGCTGTCTGAAGGTGGTGCGATTTTTATTCAAGATGCTTTACGAAAACACAGTGAAAGTTGTGTTGCGGCTACCGGCAAATAATTTTATTGAACGGCTTATAACAAACTAAGATGCAATAGCCGACAGGACGATAAAGGAGATCTAATAATGTCTGAAAATCCACTTCATTTACTTATGAATCCGCGATCTATCGCAGTTGTAGGAGCAAACAATAGTCCATCAAAAATGGGCACGGTAATGGCGCTTAATGTTTTGAAGCAAGGCTATGAGGGGAAAATTTTTCCGGTGCATCCCAAAGAAGAAACAGTCTTAGGACTTAAAGCTTACGCCTCTGTACAGGATTTGCCCGAAATTCCTGATTTGGCAATGCTGATAGTTCCCGCAAAATCCATCATTCATGTTTTGGAGAGTTTCGGCAAAATCGGCACGAAGAGGGCAATAATTATAACTGCCGGCTTCAAGGAAACAGGTGCGACAGGACGGGAAATGGAAAAGAAAATCGGTGAAATAGCCGGGCGCTACGGGATGCGTTTTGTCGGTCCCAACTGTATGGGAGTAATCAACTCTCAAATTGCGTTAAACACAACGGTGTTGCCTATGGTCAAAGAACCTGGTTTGCTGGGTTTTGCTTCTCAAAGCGGTACTTATGTTAGTCAGGTTCTGCCGTACATGAAAAAAAGGGGATATCGCTTTAGCAAAGCTATCAGTCTGGGCAACGAAGCCAATATAAATATTGTTGATGCTCTGGAATATTTAGGAGAAGATGAACAAACTAAAGCCATCATGCTTTACATAGAAGGAATCCGCGAAGGGCAAAGATTTTTGGAAGTTGCCCGCAAGATCACACCGCATAAACCAATAGTGGCGCAATACGTAGGTGGTTCAGCCTCCGGCGCGCGCGCGATCCTCAGCCACACAGGAGCAATGACCGGTCCTGATTTCCTCTTCAGTGGTATTTTTAAACAAGCGGGCATAATTCGGGTATACTCTGTTGAAGATCTTTACTCGCATGGCTGGACGCTGGCAACACAGCCGCAGATGCGAGGCAAACGCGTCGGTGTAATAACCAACTCCGGCGGCCCTTCAACAGCCATTTCTTATACCTGCGATTCTGTCGGTCTGGAAGTTCCCCGTTTTTCAGATGGTTTGCAAAAAGAAATTAGAAAACATATTGAACCGCATGCGTCCTCCGCCAATCCCGTCGATATGACTTTCGATTTGAGTATGAAAAACCTTACGGTAACCCTGCCGGAAATTATGATAAAAAGCGGCGAAGTGGATGCTCTTGTCCTTCATGGTGTAATGATGAGCGGTTACATGCGCGAAATTTATATCCACTTTAAGGAACTGGCGGGAAATATTTCACTGGAAGAATTTTTAAAATTTGGTCAACCCATTGTACCCGGAGCATTTGAACTGCCTCATAAGTATCAAATGCCGATGCTAATATCTACTTTCTTTGATTGGGAAGATAATTATACAACAGGTTATCGTGATACAAACACGCCGATTTTTTATTGTCCGGAAAATACCGCACGGGCATTGGGGTCTCTTTATCGCTACAAAGAAATAAAAGAACGCCAACCGGTTTGTAAAATCGATCTTCCGGCGGTGCGCGGACTTGCTTGCGATTTAATTCAACAGGCACAAGCAAATGGTCAAAAAGCTCTGGATGAATATGCGGCTAAAAAATTACTTTCCTCCTATGGCGTAGCTGTGACAAAAGAAGCATTGGCCGCAACAGAGGAAGATGCTCTTGCTGCGGCAACGAAGATCGGCTACCCGGTAGCGATGAAAGCCTGCAGTTGGGAAATCATGCACAAGAGCGGTAAAGGTCTTATTGCTTTGAATGTGGAAAACGAAACCGTACTGAAAGCTGAATTTCAGAATATTCAAAAAAATGCGGGAAGAAACGTACCAGTGCTGATTCAGGAAATGCTGAAAGGTAACAGGGAATTTATGGCCGGCATGACACGTTTTGCCGGATTCGGTCCATGCGTTATTTTCGGCCTCGGCGGAGTTTTTACTGAAATCTACAAAGATACAACTCTGCGCCTGGCGCCTCTAGGCGATGCCGACACTCAGGAGATGTTCGCTGATATCCGTGCTAAGGACCTACTGGATGAGTTTAGGGGCATGCCGAAAGTCAGATTAGACAAGCTCTCTCAAATAATTCAAGCGTTGGGTAATGTTGCTTTGCTGCATCCCGAAATATCTGAAATCGATCTTAATCCGATTCTCATCAGTGGGGCCCAACCGGTTGTTGCCGATGCTTTGATTGTGCTGTAGAAAAATTACTATGAGAAAAGTTGCCCAAAAGTCATTTTCGCTTAAGCATAAATCGTTTTGGGTAAATCTAAGCCTCGCTTAAGGCGATTACAAAACTCGCCTTTGGCTCAAACAATTGTAATCCCTTCTCTTAAGCTTCGCCAAGATTTAAAGCCAAAACGCTTAAATGGCCGCTCAAATGGATTTTGGGAGAGCAACGAATGCGTTATTTCTTGCCTGATTTTTTATTAAACATATCGCCCAGGGTGCCCATGGCTTTCGGCGATTTGGCGATATAATTACGGAAGTCATCTTCATCGCCCGTAGCAGAAGTATCCTTATCGCTTCCGGCCAGATCCAATGAAATTTTTTTATTTTCCCGGTCGATCTTTTCAATCTTAACTTCTATCTCTTCACCGGCTTTCAGAACATCACCGGCATGTTTAATCTTTTTACCGCGCGCCAGCTTGGAAATGTGCAGAAGCCCTTCCACTCCGGCCTCTATCGTAATAAAAGCTCCGAAATTGGTCAGATTTGAAACCTTGCCTTTCAGCATGCTTCCTTCGGCGTACTTTCTAACAACCTCCTCCCACGGATTAGGTAAAGTTGCTTTGGCAGATAAGGTGATGCGATTACTTTCCCAGTCAAGATTAATTATAACAGCCTCAACCTTGTCGCCGGGAGAATAAAGTACTTTGGGATCTTCAACTCTGCTCCAACCCATTTCCGAAACAGGCAGCAGAGCCTGAATCCCGCCAAGATCAATAAACGCGCCGAATTTCTGCACGCTGGCGACCACGCCGCTCACGCTCATTCCCTTTTTCAGAGACTCCTTGAGCGCACCTTTTTTCTCTTGTTCTATTTTTTCGAGAAGAGGACGGCGCGACAGGATTATATTGCGTCCGTTTTCCGAATATTCGGCAACGACAAATTCAAATTTCTTGCCGACATAAGCGGCGACATCATCTATTTTTTTCGTATCCATCTGCGAGTAAGGACAAAAACCGCTGACATTCGCGTTTATTTTAACAGAGAAGCCGCCTTTAATTTCCTTCTCTACAGTTGCTTCCATGGGAATTTGAGTTTCGTAGGCTTTAAATAGGAAATCGTCTACACTTTTGCTGGTCAGCAATTTGGTGGTAAAAAGTTTTTCACCGTGACGTGAAGAAACAAAATAAGCCGTAATGGAATCTCCTTCTTTTGCGGTGAGGTTGCCCTCTTCATCCATAAGCTCTTTTTTATCAAGGTAACCTTCGCTTTTCGCTCCCAAATCAAGAAATATCCATTCGGCTGTAATTTTTACGATGGTTGTATTGATCTTTTCGCCCACTGAAAAATGCTGGGGCATAAGATTTGTTTCGTTAAGTAATTCCGAAAAGCTTTTTGTTTCTTCCATTTTATTCCTCTTATCTGTTTATGATTAAGCGTGAAAGCGCCACCTTGCATAACGCGGCCCTCCGATAACACAAAAAATATAATTTGTCTTCGGAAAATTTTCTAAATAATTAAAAAAATCTGGAAATTTAAACAAATATGTACTATGAAATAAAACTTAACATCTAAGGGGTTAAAATACTTATGCGTTTTGAAATTTCCCGCGGCGGCAGCGGGCTTACTTATGAAATCCGTAATATAGTTCTTATTGCTAATAAGCTCAAGGAATTGGGAGTTAATGTAATCTGGGAGAATATCGGCGATCCGGTACAAAAGGGAGAAAAAATTCCCGACTGGATGAAAGAAGTTCTTACTGAGATAATTAAAGATGATGCATCTTTTGCTTATTCACCAACAAAAGGCGTGGACTCCACAAGAAAATTTCTTGCCGACCGTCTCAACGGGCGTGGCAAGGTACAAATTACTCCGGAAGATATAATCTTCTTCAACGGTCTGGGAGATGCCATTGCACGCGCTTACAGTTCCATTCAGGTTGATGCCCGTATGATTATGCCGGAACCAACCTATTCTACTCATTTCATGGCGGAGGTTTTGCATGCTTCTTTTCCGCCCAATACCTACCGTTTAAATCCCTATAACGGCTGGTCTCCGGATATGCGGGAGCTGGAACAGAAAGTAAGAAGCCACAGGGCTATTGTGGGAATTCTGGTTATTAATCCCGACAATCCAACAGGATTTGTTTATCCGGAAGAAACGCTGAAGCAAGTCGTACGCATTGCAAAAGAGAACGATCTTTTCCTTGTCTTTGACGAAACCTACATTAATATTGTTTTCAACGGTAAAAAGACTGTGCCGCTTTCTGATATTGTCGGCGATGTTCCAGCAATCAGTATGAAGGGGATTTCCAAGGAACTGCCCTGGCCTGGTTCCCGCTGCGGCTGGATGGAAGTATACAACGCCGGTAAGGATCCTATTTTCGATCGTTTCATTAACACTATACTGCATCAGAAAATGTCGGAGGTTTGTTCAACAACCCTTCCGCAACTGGCGATTCCCAGAATAATGACGCATCCGAAATATCAGAATTACCTGGATGAACGTAAAAAGCACTATGAGAAACTTTCGCATATTGCTTATGACATTTTAAAAGACGTTCCCTGCCTGATGGTCAATAAAACCAACGGCGCGTTTTATATGACCATTGTTTTCAATGAATCCGGTCTTAACGGCAATCAGAGTCTTCATATTAAAAACAAGGAAATAAGGGAATTCGTGGAGAATCTGGTCAAGGACCCTATAGAACACGATAAGAGATTCGTTTATTATCTTCTGGCGGCAACCGGAATTTGCGTGGTTCCTCTGACATCTTTCTTTACTTCTTTGCTCGGGTTCCGCATGACGTTATTGGACAAAGACGAAGCGGAATTCGAATATGTGATAAAAACCATCGCCGAAAAATTTACCGAATACACTAATTCGTCCAACAAAAGCATTCAGACAGCGATAAATTTATCTTAAGGAACCTTTCCCAAATAACATTTGAAAGAATTTCCTTAAAAATATTTTGCACTGAACAAAATGACATTTTCTTATTATTTGCCGGCAGAATAAATGTAATGCCATGAATATTTCTCTGCAAAAAATCTACGATAAATTTGCCCAAACGTATGAGAAGAACCGTGGACTTTTTGACATGACGGAAGTCTTCAATTCTTTTTATGAGCGGCTGGGACCCCAAAAGGGTAACTTGCTTGATCTGGGCTGCGGCGCCGGCGAGCCGTTTCCCCGATTATTTATTGATCGCGGTTGGAAAGTTACAGGTGTAGATTTCTCCGGAAAAATGCTTGCGCTTGCCTCGAAATATGTTCCGGAGATGAAAACTATCAAAGCCGATGTGCGGGCAATTGAATTTGAGACAAATCAGTTTGACGCCATCACTGCGATTTACAGTATGTTTCATGTTCCCAGCGTTGATCATTATGCCTTGTTTGAAAAATTATATCAATGGCTTGGCCCGCAAGGGAAAGTGCTATTCACTTACGCGACAAAAGAATATACCGGTCAAATCGAATTTGACGGTTACAAGGAATTCATGGGACAAAAGCTTTATTACAGCCACAAAAATCCCGAAAAGCTTTACGCTGATCTGGAAGAAATCGGCTTTAATATAGAATCAAAAATTTACCGTGGAATCGGCGGAGAAACGTTTCTTTGGGTTACCGTGAGCAAGTAAATTAAGAAATGGTGTAGGATGTCATCGAAACAGTATCATATTCTTCTGCTAATAATAACATTGGCCTTTTGGATTTGGTCAGGAATAGAGCCGCACGATACACGTCTTACCTGGATTCTGGAAACCTTTCCGGTAATGATTGCTCTGCCTATTATGTTGCTCACCTATAAAAGATTTCCACTAACCACTATTACATATTCGATCATCGCCATCCACGCGATGATTCTGATGCTGGGCGGTCATTATTCCTACGCCAAAGTGCCGCTGGGTTTTTGGATGGAAGACTGGTTTGGTTGGACTCGCAACAATTATGATAAAATCGGACACTTCATGCAAGGTTTCGGTCCGGCCATATATACGCGTGAAATTCTTGCACGGACATCGCCGCTCAGGCGCGGCAAGTGGCTTGGGTTCATATCTATAGCCGTGCCCCTTGCTTTTTCAGCACTCTATGAAATTATTGAATGGCTGGCTTCCCTTTCCAATCCTGCGGACACGGAAGCTTTTCTGGGAACACAGGGTTATATCTGGGATACGCAAACCGATATGTTCTGGTGCCTGATAGGTTCGATTGTTGCGCTTGTCCTGCTTGCGAAGCTGCATAACAAATATCTGTCAAAAATCGGCGCGTAACGATTTTTTTAAAATCTTTTTAGACGGTTGAAATCTACATTTAAAAACACAAGAGCGGAAGGTTTTGTAAAATAACCGTCCGCTCTTTATTAAGTAATTTTATTTTTTTAGTTAATTCCCCAATACACTTCGTTATCGGGATTAATTCCACTTACGCTTCCTATAGTCAGCGAGTGTCATTAACTAGTAACGGCCACCGCCGCCGCCGCCACGGTTTCCACCGCCGCCGCCGCCTCTCGGACCTCTGTTAAATCCGCCGCCGCCGCCGCGATTACCGCCGCCTCTGGGGCCACCACCGCCGGCGCCAAAATCTTTCTTTGGCCTTGCTTCGTTAACGGTGATTGCCTTACCGTCAAGCATTCCACCATTGAATTTCTTGATGGCTTCCGCCGCGCCTTCTTCTGTTTTCATTTCGACAAAACCGAATCCTTTGGATTGCCCTGTAAACTTGTCTTTAATGATCGTTGCGGATTCAACTTCTCCTGCCTCGGAAAAGTTTGATTTAAGATCTTCGTCTGTGATTTTATAAGACAGGTTGCCGACATACAAATTTTTGTTCATTTTAATCCCCTTTCTTGTTAATTACTTCTAATTCTTTCTTTCCCCGATGGGGCCCCACAAAGCATCAAAATCACCCCCATCCGTCTCCTAGTTGAGAAGGAAGGAAAAAGTGAGGGGCTTGTATGCCTTACCTCCAGAGCTTTTTAAAAAAAGCTCTTTGCCGCTTAAAGCGAAAAACCACCATGCTCTTTGGAGCTTTGGTGGTTGTGTCTCATTTATTAAGAAAGATCTATCATTCCATAATATAAACACACTTAATTTTGCTCGTCTTTTTACTTGTTCATATTGCCGGTTATTAGTCAAGCAATATTTCCCTTTTTATTTTGCCGCGGGATCAGATATTATTTAATCAGTCTGCGGTGCATTTTGAAGATAGCAATGGGAAACATGATGAGACAGAAAACAATCAGATAGCATAAACCTATCAATGCCTCTGAATTAAACAAGCCGAAACTAAGTGCTCTGACAAGATTGACCAGATGGGTAAGCGGTAATAAAAGAGCGAAATATTGCGCCCAGAGGGGCAGGCCGGTTATCGGGAAAAATGTACCGCTGAAAAGAAACATGGGTGTAATGAATAAAAATATCGGCAGGTTAAACAGCTCTATTCTTGCTACTATGCCGGTGAATATCATGGCCACCGAACCAAAGGCAATACCGCCCAGAAATGCCGCAAACACAATTAAAAGTCCTGCCGGATAACTGACCAATCCGAAAAAACTTATTACAATCAGCATTATAACTGTTCCAATTGCCGCTTTTGTCGCTCCCCAGACTATTTCACCGGTGATGATTTCTTCGGCGTTGAGCGGAGTGGCCATCATGGCGTCAAACGTTTTCTGGTAGTACATACGCACAAAGGAACCGAAAGTATTTTCGAAAAAAGCGTTGTTCATAATATTAATCGCCACTAGCGAGGGCGCAATGAAACGCACGTAAGAAACTTCCTGAGCGGCATAACTGACAGAGTCAATCATACCGCTGAAACCGATACCGAAAGCCAGAAGATAGAAAAGCGGCTCCAGAAGCGGCGGCAGAAAGTTTACTTTCCAGCTTTCTTTGTACACTGTAAGATTGCGCTGCCATATTCGAATGAATCGGGTGGAGATATTAACGTTCATTCGCGCAACTCCCTTCCTGTTAATTTCAAAAAAACATCTTCGAGAGTTGCTGAACGCAATATACAGCTTTTATGAGCAAAGCGGCCGCAAATTTCCTGATAAAGCTCATGTCCGTTTTCAGCGTAAATAATCAGACGATGTCCCAAATCTTCCTGCCTGACTTTCTTTTCGCGGGAAAACGTGCGCAAATCATCTTCCGGTTCGGCGACTTCAATAATATTTTCTCCCGTGTATTCGCTGATCAGTGATTGAGGGGATCCCTGCGCCAAAATTTTGCCATGATCCATGATTACCAGGTTATCGCAAAGGCGCTCAGCCTCATCCATGTAGTGCGTCGTCAGTAAAATAGTCATGCCCTGCTTTTTCAGATTCTCCAACCTTTCCCAGACCTGATGGCGCGACTGCGGATCGAGTCCTGTTGTTGGTTCATCCAAAATCAAAAGATCAGGCTGATTGATCAAGGCGCGGGCAATGACCAGCCGGCGCACCATTCCTCCGGAGAGCTCCGTAGCGCGCGCCCCCCGGCGTTGTTCCAAAGCGAAAAATTTTAATAAGGAAGAGGCTCTTTCCAGCGCTGTTTTTCTATCGATGTTGAAATAACGGGCGAAAACTTCAAAATTCTGTATCACCGTCAGATCAGGATCAAGAGTATTATCCTGCTGGCAGACGCCAATACGGGCTTTGATTTTTCTGTATAGTTTTTTTATGTCCAGTCCGAAAACAAAAATATCTCCGGAAGTAAGCGGCGAAAAACCATAGATCATCCTGATGGTGGAGGTCTTGCCGGCGCCGTTAGGTCCCAGAATGCCAAAGCACATTCCTTTATCAACGGAAAAGGAAATGTCATCTACCGCGGTAAAAGCACCAAAAGATTTTTTTATATTGCAGGCGGCTATCACCGGCTGGATTTCATTAATGCTTGACATATTTTTCTCACATTTATTGATGTAAAGTTACGTTAATCACCGAAACATTGTCAACAAAAAGAAATTTTAGGCGGAAATAGCTTTACATTTTATGCATTATAATTTTTGCCGAATACATAAAAAGTTTAAGAGTAGTTCCTGCAATGGAAGCAGGGATTACAGCTCATGTGTGAAGTTTAGAAGCAATAGTTTCATTGTTGCTTTAATATGTTTAATTAATGATTGCATTATGTATTGCATTATGTATTGCATTATATGGTATATATATGATATAAGTATATTATATGTTTAGTATATATAATTACATTACACATTGCATTTATGCTTGCTTTTTTCTTTAGGGTGTGGTATAAGTCTACCATAAAAGCATTTAAGAAGAATATATGAAATTAGACTGTAACAGACTTACAAAATTTGATTTAGTTGAAGAAATAGAAAAAGAATCATCCGTGGAAACAATTAAGAAATTTTATTCAACTATCAATGAAATTGAAAAAATAGATCAGTTTATCAAAGATTTGCCATCTTTTCCCGGTTCTACAGATAAGATTATTAGGGGTGAACTTATTTCGGCTATTGGTGCAACACTCTCAATAGAAGGAACCGTCCTTGATAAAGAAGAAATTGAGGAGACTTTTAGGAAGGCTGATCTTGGTGAAGCATTAAAAAGAAACGAGCAAGAGGCTGAAAACTCAAGGAAGGTTTATTCATTTATAAAAGAATTTGTAAAAAATAATTCAACTGGATTTGAATATTCTGAATCATTAATAAAGCAACTACATAGTTATTTTACCGCTGACATGAATTATCTTTCTAATACACCCGGGCAATACAGAAGTAACTTTATTGCTACCTTTGGAGTACCAAGAAAAGAGAGTTTATGCAGAACGCAAAGCGAAATAGAAGATGCTATGAGAAATTTTATAAGCTGGCTAAATAATAAAAGTGACGGAATATTAAGCCATCATATATTTGTTAAAGCAATTATGGCTCATTACTATTTGTCGGAAATTCATCCTTTTGGAGATGGCAATGGACGAACAGCGCGAGCACTAGAAGCTCTTATCTTAAATGCGCAGGGTATTAATAATTATTGTTTTTGGTCTTTAGCTAATTTTTGGAGTTCTCACCGAGATCAATATATTACCTATCTTGATAATATTCGAGAAACATCAGAACCAACTGCTTTTATATTGTGGGGACTAGATGGCTACAAGGAAGAAATTAAAAAAATCAAAGACAAGGTTCTTACAAAAATGAAGCGATTGATGTTAAAAGATTATGTGCAATATTTATTCAGAGATAAAAAAAATAAAAGAATTATTAGTGTAATAAATATTTTAATAGGAACAGGTAAAATTCAAATAAAGAAATTTAACGACTTACCCGAAATACAAGCTCTTTACACTAAAAAGAATCCGAGTACAAAGTTTAGAGATTATAAAAAAATGATAGAAGAAGGATTAATAAATTTAGAAGAAATTGAAAATGAAACTTTTATAGAAGCAAGTTTTAAAATTTTAGATTCTATTAGTTACAATATTTAATAATATAATTTATTTCCCCTCAAACTGACCCATTACCAAATTTTACACTAATTTATGTTTGACGAAATACCTTCCTTCTATTATATTCATTTGAGACTTATATCTGAAAATAATGTTTTGCTGAATCTTAACTTATAAAATTGGAGGGACAGATTATGGGTAAATCGAAAGATGTGAAAAAAGACGCGAAGAAGAAACCGGTGAAGTCCGCGAAAGAAAAAAAAGAAGCCAAGAAATTAAAGAAAGCGGCTAAAGCAAGTCTGTAAGCGGCAGGAAAGACAAGCGGCAAGCCTGTTTTATCGGCGGTTATTTCCAAAATATTACCTTTTCCCTCCTGAATAAATAAAGGATATAGATTAGTGTTTTTAAGTTTTTTGGAAGTTTGACCGCAACGGATATTGACTAAAGCTAAATTTATTAAAAAGGATTTCTAATGAAAATTAAATTTGCCGGAGCGGCAAGAGAAGTTACCGGCTCTTGCTTTATTATCGAAACTGATAAAGCAAGATTCGCTGTTGACTGCGGTATGCATCAGGGCGGCGACGAAATGGAAAAACGTAACCGGGACATAGATGTATACGATCCAAAGCATATTGATTTTTTTCTTATCACTCATGCTCACATTGATCATTCGGGATTGCTTCCCCGCATGGTGCAAAATGGATTTCGCGGTACTGTTTACGCGACAGAGCCGACGGGAGACCTAATCAAAATACTGCTTTTGGACAGCGCCCATATTCAGGAAACTGATGCGACCTCGAAAATGAGAAGAATGCAGCGCTATGGTAAATCTGAAAAGATTACGCCGCTTTATACGACAAAAGACGCGGAAGCCGTCTGTCCGTTAATTAAAACAAAACGATACAATGAAGGTTTCACTCCCGGTAACGGAATAAAAGCCAACTTTCAGGATGCCGGCCACATATTGGGCGCGGCTATCCTGGAATTATTCATCGAAGAAAACGGGTCATCCACAAAACTGGTTTTCTCCGGCGATATCGGCCGCCGCCATCAGTTATTGATGAAAGATCCCGTTAATATCAGTGAAGCAGATTACCTTTTTATGGAATCAACTTACGGAGACCGCGATCATAAAGGCGAAGAGGACAGCTTAAATGAAATGGCCGAAGCGATTCAGTACAGTTACTCCAGAGGTGAGAAGATCATCATTCCCGCTTTCGCCGTAGAGCGAACTCAGGAAATGCTTTATTCGCTTTATCTTCTCAACCGTGACGGGAGAATGCCTAAAGATATACCTGTAATTCTAGACAGTCCCCTAGCCATAAAATCAACAGAAATATTTAGAAAATACCGCTCATATCTGGATAACGAAACACAAAGTCTTTTGAAAAACGGCGACGACCCGCTGGATCTTCCGCAACTCCAGTTTTCATCATCAACCGAACAATCCATGCAAATAAATGAGATGAAAGGTTCGGCAATTGTTATTTCAGCGAGCGGTATGGCCAACGCCGGAAGAATCAAACATCATCTGCGACATAATTTGTGGCGCTCCGGTGCGAGTATTGTTTTTGTCGGTTTTCAGGCACAGGGAACTCCAGGCCGTAAAATCGTCGAAGGTGCGAAAAAAGTCCGCATCTTCAATGAAGATATTGCCGTAAACGCCAAAATATGGACCATCGGTGGTTTTTCCGCCCACGCCGGACAAAGTCAGCTCCTGGATTGGCTGAAACATTTTCAGAACAAAAAAATGCCGGTGTTTTTGGTGCACGGTGAAACCGGCGCGCAGGATATGCTTGCTTCGTTAATCCGGCAAAAATTGGGTTTTGATGTGACAATCCCCGAATATCTGGAAGAAATCAAAATTAAAGCCGGTGCTCAACCGGAAGAATTAAAACCACCGCAGGCCGCGCCACAGCCGGTTGATCTGGCTCCATTGCTTGCTGACCTGAAAGCGAAAATTGATTACATCAACAATCAAATGGGAAAAATTCAATCTCTTCCTGAATCGCGTCAGATTGAATTTCTTGATTTGCTTAAACAGGCCAATCTTAGCATTGACGAAATAAAAATCAGAGATCTTGCAGCGCGAAAATAAGTTCAACTGCGTTGAATTTATATATCTGGATGGAAGAGAAACATTATTGTCTCTACCGCGTAAAAAATGTGCGGAGACGCCCGGTTGATCAGATTGATCTCTACGGAACAAATTTAATTATTTTTTACCGCTGCGAATTTCTTATCCTTGTCCATGGGTGCAAACAAAATTATATCCGGCATTTGCTACAAAATCAGCGTTATGATAGATGTTGAATCTAATAAATTCAGCCTCTCTTTCATTAAGAAAAATTAACAGGAATCTTTTCATCGCATAAAAATGCAGACAGATAATGATTTTATGAGAATAGCGCTGGAGGAAGCGCAAAAAGCTTATAGCTGCGGAGAAGTTCCCGTGGGGGCGGTATTGGTGCATAAAGGTAATATTTTAGCACGGGCGCATAACTCACCAATTGAGAATAAAGACCCTTCAGCGCACGCGGAGATGCTGGTGTTAAGACAGGCGGGAGAAAAAATAGGGAATTACCGGCTTGACGGTGCCGAACTTTACGTTACACTTGAGCCCTGTATAATGTGCGCGGGCGCGATTGTTCAGGCGCGTCTGACACGCGTCATTTTCGGGACGCGCGATCCGAAATGCGGTGCTGTAGTTTCATTATATAATGTGCTGAATGATGAAAGATTGAATCATCATGTGGAAATAACAGAAGGAATATTACGGGAAGAATGCGGGCAAATATTGAGTAGATTTTTTCGGGAAAAGAGGATAAAAGCCGACTCTCCCGACTGATATCGGTGCGGAGAGGTACCGAAGTGGTCGTAACGGGATCGACTCGAAATCGATTTGGGGGCCACAAAGCTCCCACGGGGGTTCGAATCCCCCTCTCTCCGCCAGAATATATTTGCTATTTTTTAATGTTCTTTGTAATTATAAGAAAATTTGTGGAGAGATGTCCGAGCGGCTGAAGGAGCACGACTGGAAATCGTGTGTATGCCCCCAAAGGTGTACCGCGGGTTCAAATCCCGCTCTCTCCGCCATTTTTTTATTTTGAGATATATTATTTCCCCAGCTGGAAATCTTCTGTAACAACTAAATGCAAAAAATTGAATCGTTTACTGTTTATTTCTTAAAAATCAATAGCATTATAAGTAAAATGTTTTGTAAAAAATAAAAACGGTATTTCCAATATTTATGCGGCAAAAAAAATTAACCCCGGAAGAAGAAGAGGTTATCGTTCGTAAAGGCACGGAAATGCCTTTTTCAGGGGAATACTGCATTATTTTTGGGCCGGGTACTTATCGTTGTAAGAGATGCGGAGCGGATTTATATCGATCAAACGACAAATTTAATTCCGGATGCGGGTGGCCGAGTTTTGATACTGAGATTCCAGGCGCTGTCTCACGTATTGCTGACGACGACGGAGAGCGCACCGCGATTCAATGTGCAAAATGCGGAGCGCATTTGGGACATGTTTTCGAAGGCGAAGGCTTTACGCCTAAGAATGTCCGGCATTGTGTTAATTCAATCTCGTTGAGCTTCAAGGCTAAATAATATGATTAAGATCATAGTTTTGGGTGGCGGCTGCTTTTGGTGCATCGAAGCTGTTTTTCAAAAAATTCAGGGTGTGCACAAAGTCGAGCCTGGCTATGCGGGCGGAAGTTTTCCCGATCCGACTTATGAACAGGTTTGTTTAGGAGAAACCGATCATGCCGAGACCGTCAGGCTGGAATACGACTCGGATAAAATAAATTTGGAAAACATTTTAGATGTGTTTTTCTCCATACATGATCCGACAACTTTAAACAGACAGGATATGGATGCAGGGACGCAATATCGCTCGATAATTCTTTGGACTGAACCGGAGCAGAAAAAAATCATCAAAAAATATCTGGATAAGATTAAAAATGATTTCAAGGATCCGATCGTCACGCAATTGAAAAAGCTGAAAAATTTTTATCCGGCTGAAACTTACCATTTTGATTATTACAACCGGAACAAAAGACAGCCGTATTGTCAGCTAGTTATTTCGCCGAAAATAGAAAAAATTGAGAAAGACTTCTCTGATTCCATAAAATAATTTCTGTAAAAACAATAACATCGCCCTCAATAACTAAGTGCGAAAAATTTGAGTTGATTCCTGTTCATTTATCTATTAAAAGTCTCAACGTATTATTTGTTATTATTAAATATGGCCGGGTCCCGCGCAACGGAGGCTTGTGAACCCCGTCAGGTCCGGAAGGAAGCAGCGGTAGCAATGTCCGCCATGTGTTGCGGTAAACCCGGTCACCAGTAATTAACCTGCCGTTTTGATTTCAAAGGATAACTAGGCGGCAAGGACGAGGCGCCGCAGGCGTATTAGTAATACGTTGAGGACGCCGAGGACGAAGCCAACAAAGTTAACCGAAGAAAGCAAAATGGCATCAGGAGTTCAGTTGGAATATCTAGTCCTAGCCCGCAAATTCCGGCCGCAAACATTTGAAGATGTTGCCGGTCAGGAGCATGTTGTCAAAACACTCCGCAACTCCATTGGCCAGGGTCGTGTGGCGCATGCCTTTTTATTCAGCGGTCCGCGCGGTGTGGGCAAAACCTCGGTTGCCAGAATTCTGGCCAAATCGCTCAATTGTGAAAAAGGACCAACGGCGACGCCCTGTAATATCTGCTCGAATTGCCGTGAAATTACTAACGGCTCTTCACTGGATGTGCGGGAAATAGACGGCGCTTCCAACCGTGGCATTGATGAAATCCGGGAGCTGCGGGAAAATGTCAAGTTTGCTCCGGTTGCCTCAAAATACAAAATTTACATTATTGATGAAGTGCATATGCTGACGCGTGAAGCATTCAATGCGCTTTTGAAAACTCTGGAAGAACCGCCGACTCACGTGATTTTCATTTTTGCTACAACCGAAAACCATAAAGTTCCGGCGACGATACTCTCTCGCTGCCAATGTTACGATTTCCGTAGAATATCTCTCAGTGAAATTGCCGCGAATCTGGGTGGGGTTGCTGCCAAAGAAGGAATTAAAATCAGTCCGAGCGCTCTTTTATGGATTGCTGAAGCGGGCGACGGTAGTATGCGCGACGCACAAAGTATTTTTGATCAGGTTATTTCCTATGCCGGAATGGATATCAAGGATGACGATGTAGAAGAGAGTTTGGGGTTGGCTGACCGAAAGTATCTTTTCCGTGTTTCCGAAGCAGTGTTGCAGCGAAATGCCGGTGCCTGCCTGATTATTATCGAAGAAGCATATCTGGCTGGTATCGATATGAAGCATTTTTATCAGATACTGTTAAAGCATTTTAGAAATCTGCTTCTGATTAAAATTGCCGCTGATGGCAGTTCTTCTTTTGATATCGCGCCGGAACAAATTGAAAAGCTAAAAAATCAGGTGCAGGCGATAGCACGCGAAACCCTACAGCGCTTTGTGGAAATTATGATCTCAGAAGAGTCAAGTTTTCTGCGCAGTCAGGAACCGCGTATGAAACTCGAAGCCATCATTGTCAAAATGGCCTATCTGGAACCGATAATCCCACTTGGTGAAATAATTTCGACAATTGAAAATATCGAACAAAGACTTAATCGGGGTTTGCCGGTGGCCGGTAAAAATAATGAGCCGCAGGTTTTTGCACATAACACTGCCAGAACAAGTAATATAGGGTTTCAACTTTCACCGGATGAGCCGGTAAAAGAAACATCAAAAGATGATATGGAAAGCGATTCTGGTGTTGATGCAAATGAAGAAAATAATTCCTCCGGTGCGAATAATTGTTCGGATGATTTAAAGCTTCTCTGCGACAATTTTAAAATATTTATCAAAAAGGAAAACCCGATTCTGGGAGCAAAAATTGATACCACTGAAATTGTAAGTTATCAGAACGATTGCCTGACGCTGGGGTTTCCGAAGAACTATATTTTTTTGGAAGAGATGAGAACAACAACGCAAAAAGAAAAACTGGAACAAATAGCCCGGGGATTTTTTCAAAAAAATGTGGCAATAAAAATTACAGCAATTGATGTGGAAAATGGTAATGCAAACGGCAATAACGGGCGTAAACAACTCAATGGTATAAACGAAATAAAACGTGAAGCGATGAATCAACCGCTTTTACAAAAAATCATGGATGAACTTTCTGACGCCAAAGTGGTGGAAATAAGAGTGCAGCCGGGAAAAGCAAATTCGTAAAAGGCAATTTCGAAAAGGTTCATCAAAATAGGAGGACAATAGAGTGCAAAATTTCAACACCATCATGAAGCAGGCAAAAAAAATGCAGGAGCGCATGGCTAACCTGCAAAAGGAATTGGAGATGAAAACCGTCGAAGCTCAGGCCGGCGGCGGTATGGTACGCGTTGTGGTTAACGGCAAGTATGAAATTGTTTCATTGAAGATCGAAAAGGAAGTGGTCAATCCCGAAGACATAGAAATGCTGCAGGATTTAATCGCTGCCGCGGTTAATGAGGGAGTGCGCAAGGCTCAGGAGATGTCTTCTTCGGAAATGGCGAAAATTACCGGAGGATTGAATATCCCCGGTCTATAAGCCGTTTTTAAATCAAAGATAGCGTTTTGATTTAGAACTGGCGTAATAAGGTACATTTATGAAAGCATATGCGCAACCGATTAAAAAACTTGTTGCCGAATTGGGTAAGTTACCCGGTATTGGCGAAAAAACGGCCGCGAGGTTGGCCAATTATATTTTGCGGTCTACGGAAGATGATGTAAAAAAATTGGCGGAAAGCATTGTTGAGGTAAAAAGAAAAATCAAGCTTTGCAGGATTTGCTTGAATCTGACGGAAGACGATACCTGTTATATCTGCCGCGACACGGCGAGGGACAAAGAAGTAATTTGTGTTGTGGAAGACCCGGATGCTCTGGCGGCGATTGAAGAATGTGGAGGATATCATGGCACTTATCATGTGCTGCACGGAGTTCTGGCGCCTCTGGATGGAATCGGGCCGGATAATCTGCGGTTAGGTGAACTTATCCAACGGATTAATGAAGGCAGCGTCAAGGAAATAATTCTAGCTACAAATACCAATGTTCAAGGCGAGTCCACGGCGTTGTTGCTTACCCGGATGTTCAAAGAAAAAAATATCAAGTTGACGCGTATTGCCACTGGTGTGCCGATGGGCGGAGACTTGAAATATATAGATAAGATGTCGATTTCGAAGTCCTTGGAATTTCGTCGCGGCATGTAGGATGGCGCTTTAAAACAGCCATATGCAGCGTTGCGCTTCATCTTTCGTCACTGCGGCCTACGCAAAAGTAGGCCTCATTCCTCAATATTCGCGCGCCTTGCCTCTGTGAGCGGGAATCCAGAACGTAAAACGTAACATAGATTTTCATCTTAACTAGAAGGGTAGTTTTTTCATGCAAGGTAATTTATTTAAAAATATTACAGTCGTATTAGTATGTTTAACATTATTGCTAATATTTGTATTCATTACTGAAAAATTTGGACAACAGTTTTTGTTACAATACACTTTTAGGTTAATTTTAGTAGTTTATTTTATAACTTCTTTGTATCTGAACAAGAACATGTTTATAAATGTTAAGAATATTTACGTTAGATATTTATTAATATTAGTTTTGTGTGCTTTATTAACTGTTGTCTTTGGAATTTTTGCGCTAATTATCGGTGTAAATTTTAATTTAGCTATCGGTGGTAAAATATAACATTATAGTAACTAAAAACGACAACAATTAACTTTATGGAAACACGAAAAATTAAAATACCTCTAACGTAAGAAGTCATCAAGTCGCTGCATGCGGGCGATATGGTTTTGTTCGGTTGTGAATTTTAGATCGTTTACGACGTCGCCCAAACCGGTTCCTCCAAAAATAATCGGTTCCATCACTCTCATCTCATCACAAGTTACCGGATGGATTTTTTCAGTCCGAAATTAATCAAAAACGGATTTCAGACAATGATTCGCAAAGTCAATTGTTGTCTGAAGTTATTGAAGCCAAAAAAACAGGGCGATTTATTGTGAAACTCCAATTCCAAAAGCATAGCGCAATGGAATTGGTAAGTTGAACAATCCCGCATAGCGGAGGGTATAATACCCCGCAACTTGCTGAGAGATTCATACCCGTGATTATAGAACCATTGGCGGCATCGCGCCGTTGATGTCCAAATATGTCCCATAATTGGAAATAATTGACCATGAAGATTTTAGAAAAGAAGCGACAAAAAAACTGACGGTCAAAGATTTCACTTGTGGTAATCAATGATTTTCAAGGCAATTATTATTTTTATCTTTCTCCACAGCCTAAGTGGCTTATTTCTTGAATGTAACAATCGACCGGATAATAGACAAAAAGGTATTGACTGAAGTTTTTTTCTATATTATGAATCACAGTCATTTTTTCCAAAAAATAAGGAGATTAAAGTAAATGATAGAAGTTAGATGGCATGGACGCGGCGGTCAAGGAGCGGTTACGTCGGTAGAATTGCTGGCTGTGGCGGCAATCGCCGCCGGAAAATTCGCTCAGGGCTTTCCCAGCTTCGGTCCGGAAAGAAGAGGAGCGCCTGTTACCGCTTTTACCCGCATTAACGATAAAAAAATCAATGTTCGTTCGGGCATATATGAGCCCGATGTGGTGCTGGTTCTGGATGCCAGTCTGATCGGTCTGGTCAATGTTCTCGACGGTTTGAAACCGGGCGGCAAATTGATTGTCAACACGGCCAAATCGCCGGATGAAATCCGCAAGGATTTGAATTTCAGCGGTACGGTGGCTACCGTGGACGGTACAGGTATCGCACGCAAGGAAATGGGCGTGCCCATTGCCAACACCACCATGATCGGCGCATTGTTGAAAGTAACCGGAGTCATGGATCTCGACGCCATGAAAGAATCGGTGGAGCACCGGTTCGGCAGAATCGCCCAGAAGAATCTCAACGCGATGAAACGGTCTTACGACGAAATTAAAATAAGTAATTAAGGGGTATTTATGGCATTGAAAACATGGAGAGAGCTTCCCATTGGATGTGTTGTTTCCGAGCCGGGTAGCGCCAGTGAATATCATACGGGCAGTTGGCGGTCGCAACGCCCGATCTGGGACAATAAAAAGTGTATCAAATGCGGTATTTGTTATGTTTTCTGTCCTGAAGGATGTGTGCAGCAGACCGAGGATGGTTTTTTCGTGGCAAACATGGATTATTGCAAGGGCTGCGGCATTTGCGCGCATGAATGCTGGCCCCGCGCGATAGCAATGATAGAGGAGGGATAACATGGGCAAACGCATAGGAATGGAAGTGGCAGTTGCCGTAGCGGAAGCCGTAGGTCTTTGCAATATAGACATGGCGGCCGTTTATCCCATTACACCTCAGTCGCATATCGCGGAACATCTTTCCGATCTGGTCGCCGATGGTGAGGTTGACGCAGAATTCGTGACCGTCGAATCCGAACACTCGGCAATGAGCGCGGTTATCGGCGCGTCCGGCACCGGCGCCCGTTCTTACACCGCAACCAGTTCTCAGGGATTGATGTATATGCATGAATTACTGCCGATCGCTTCGGCGATGCGACTGCCGATCACCATGGCCATCGCCAACCGGGCGGTTTCCGGCCCTCTGAATATTTTAAATGATCATTCCGATATTATGCCTCAGCGCGATTCCGGCTGGATTTCTATTTTTGTGGAAAACGGACAGGAATCTATCGATATGTCGATCATTGCTTTTAAAATTGCCGAGCATAAAGATGTCATGTTGCCGGTAAATATTAATATTGACGGATTTCAATTGACACACATGGTGGAACCTTTTGAAATGCCGACACAGGAAGAAGTGAACAAATTCCTGCCGCCTTTTGTTCCGCACGCGACATTGCATCCCGCGAAACCTGTCACCATGGGCGCTTTTGCCATGTCCGATTACTTCGCGGAAATTATGAAAGCCAAAGATGAAGCTCTGAAAAATTCCAAAAAAGTCATTCTGGAAGTCTGGGATGAATGGGCAAAATTGTTCGGTCGCTCCTACAAACCGGTAGAAACTTACAAAGCTGATGATGCGGAAGTTCTGATGCTGACTATGGGCTCGATGGGTGAAACCGCGCAAATGGCGATTGACGAACTTCGCGCCAAAGGAATTAAAGCCGGCCTGATAAAATTAAGATTGTGGCGTCCTTTCCCGTTTGCGGAAATTAAAGCCGCGGTTAAAAACGCGAAGAAGCTGATTGTAACTGACCGTGCCTGTTCATTTGGCGGTCCCGGCGGCCCGGTTTTTTCAGAAATAAAGTCCGCTCTTTATGCCGAAGCCAAGCGCCCCTTTATTTACAATTATATTTACGGATTGGGCGGACGTGACGTTCCCGTCAACGATTTTACCGGCATGTTTGAGAAAGTTCTGGCTGATACATCGAACAAACAAGCAGACACCTACGAATTTTGGGGAGTGAGAGAATAATGAGTATCGTAGAAAATTTTGATTTATTTGCTCCGCGGCTGATTAATAAAAAAGAATTGTTATCTCCCGGCCACCGCGCCTGCTCCGGTTGCGCCGAGGTGCTGGCCGTGCGGCTCATGGCAAAGGCTCTGGGTGATAATACCGTAATCGCCTCCGCGACCGGCTGTATGGAAATTGTATCCAGCATGTTTCCGACCACAGCGTGGAATGTGCCCTGGATTCACGTTGCCTTTGAGAACGCAGCGTCAGTCGCTTCCGGCATTGAAGCGGGCCTCAAAGCACTGCGCAAGAAGGGCAAAATTGACGACCGCTATGTAAAGGTCGTCGGCATGGGTGGTGATGGTGCCACCATGGACATCGGGTTTCAGGCTCTTTCCGGCGCGATGGAGCGCGGCCATGATATGATTTACGTCTGCTTCGACAACGAAGCCTACATGAACACGGGTATTCAGCGTTCCAGCGGCACGCCAATGGGTGCTTCCACTACCACCGCTCCGGCAGGCAAAGTTAGTTCCGGCCAAAAGACATGGAAAAAGAATCTGCCGGAAATCATGGTTGCCCATGCTATACCCTATGTCGCCACCGCTTGCCCCAGTTATCCGTTGGATTTTATTCGCAAGATGGAAAAAGCTAAAAGCATCAAAGGACCTTCTTACATACATTGTTTTTCCGTGTGTCCAACCGGATGGCGTTGTCCTTCGCAAATGGCGATATCCATGGGACGTCTGGCCATAGAGACGGGAGTGTTCCCTCTGTATGAAGTCGAAAACGGACATTATCGTCTTTCACCGGATATGCCGAAAAAACTAAGACCAATTAAAGATTACTTCAAGGGACAGGGACGTTTCCGCCACCTGAGTGCCGAAGAAATTGACAAGATTCAGGAGAAAGTGACCACTGAATTTAATAAGCTGAAGGAAAAAGAGAAATTTCTCAAGATAGGCAATGATTAAACTCCGTTAAAAATTTCTTAAGAAGCATTATTTCTAACGGTGTAAAAAGAGAGATTTGAAAGAATACCGAGGTGAAAAAAGAATGACGAAAGCCATTAGTGTTGCAGCGAAAACAAGACAAATAGTGAAAAAGCACGGAGGCGATAAAAGCGCAATGATTGCCGTGTTGCAGGATATTCAGGAAGCTTTCAACTACCTGCCGAAGGAAGCGTTAAAGACAGCGTCCAAAGCGATGAAAGTTCCTTTCAGCCGTGTGTATGAAGCAGCTACTTTTTACACTGCCTTTAGTTTGACGCCGCGCGGTAAAAATATAGTCAAGATCTGTGTGGGGACGGCCTGCCATGTCCGTGGCGCTGCCGCCCTTCAGGACAAGTTCGAACGCACGTTGGGCATCAAACCGGGAGAGACTACCAAGGATAAGAAATTTTCGCTGGAAACGGTCAACTGCGTGGGAGCCTGCGCTCTGGGACCGGTTGTGGTTATTAATACCGATTATCACGGTCAGGTAACAATGAAAAAAATAGATAAAATCATCGATAAAATCAATGAAGGGGGGGCGCAGCAATGAAAGAAAATTCTGATGTTCAAGCCCACCAGGTTATGGAAGAATTAAGATTAAATTACGGCCCTAATAAAAAGTTTGTTACTGTTTGCGCCGGCACCGGCTGTCGCGCTAACGGCAGTCTCAAGGTCAAAGAAGCACTGGAGGCCGAAATAAAAAAACAAAAAATGAATGTGGATGTCCTTGCCACGGGATGCCTGGGTTTTTGTGAAAAAGGGCCCATGCTGATCATCCATCCCGATAAATATTTTTATCAGTCAGTAAAAGAGGAAGATGTGCCGGAAATCGTTTCCAAAACCGTTGGCAAAGGAGAAGTTATCAGCAGGCTGCTTTACCGTCATCCGGAAACGAAAAAAACTCTGTTCAGGGAAGAGGACCTACCCTTTTACAAAAAACAACTGCGAGTGGTGTTCGGCTCCAATGGCATGCTTGATCCGACGCGACTTGACGATTATCTGGCCATCGACGGTTACCAGGCGCTGGCCAAAGTTCTTTCTGAAATGACACCGGAAGGCGTAATCAACGAAGTGAAAAAAGCCGGATTGCGTGGTCGTGGCGGCGGCGGGTTTCATGCTGCCGTCAAGTGGGAAGGAGTGCGCAAGGCACACGGCGAACCCAAGTATGTCATCGCCAATGGCGATGAGGGCGATCCCGGCGCCTATATGGACAGAAGCCTCATGGAAGGCAATCCCCACAGTATCATTGAAGGAATGATTATCGGCGCTTACGCAGCAGGTGCCAGCGAAGGTTATATCTATGTGAGAAACGAATATCCGCTGGCAGTAACGCATTTGACGATTGCGATTGCGGCGGCCAGAGAAGCCGGCCTTTTAGGCAAAAACATTTTAGGAACGAAATTTTCGTTTGACATTAAGATTAATAAAGGGGCCGGAGCATTCGTCTGCGGTGAATCATCCGCTTTATTTGCGTCGATTGAAGGCCGTGCCGGTGAACCGCGTGCCAAATATGTTCACGCTGTGGAAAAAGGCTTGTATGACAAACCCACAGTCCTCAACAACGTGGAGACATGGGCCAACGTGCCATTGATTATCAATAAAGGTGCTGACTGGTATGCTTCCATCGGGACCGAAGGATCCAAAGGAACAAAAATATTTTCGCTGGTCGGCAAGATTAACAACACGGGCCTTGTTGAAGTTCCGATGGGAACAACTTTGTACGAAATCATTTATGATATGGGCGGCGGTATTCCCAAAGGACGCAAATTCAAAGCAGTACAAACCGGTGGTCCTTCCGGAGGCTGTATTCCGGAGAGCCTGCTGGACATACAGGTGGATTTCGACAAACTTTATGAAGTCGGCTCGATGATGGGTTCCGGCGGTATGATTGTCATGGACGACACTTCCTGCATGGTGGATGTTGCCAAATACTTTACCGCCTTTTTGCAGGAGGAATCCTGCGGCAAATGCGTGCCCTGCCGTGAAGGTGTTCGCCGTATGAGAGAAATTCTTGATGATATCTCTTCAGGTAAAGGACGGGAAGGCGATGTAGAACTTCTGGAAAAAATAGCTACAGGCGTAGCGGACGGTTCTCTTTGCGCGCTGGGTGGCAGCGCTCCCAATCCGGTACTCAGCACCATCAAGTATTTCCGTGAAGAGTATGACGCGCACATCAAAGAACACCGCTGTCCGGCTGGTGTCTGCAAGGCACTCATCACCTACAGCATTGACAAAGAAAAATGCACCGGCTGTGGCGTTTGTCTTAAAGCGTGTCCCACTCAGGCAATCAGCGGCGAGAAGAAAAAAGCTCATATTATTGATAATAACAAGTGTACCCGTTGCGGCGCGTGTATTGAAAGCTGCAAATTTGAAGCAATTCTTGTGAAATAAAAAGGTAGGATAAGCCATGGTAAATTTGACTGTTGACGGAAAAAATATATCGGCGCCGAAGGGGACTATGCTTCTGGAAGCAATTCGTGGTGCGGGAATTTCTATTCCCACTCTCTGCGCACATGAGGCGGTAAGCCGTTCCGGAGCTTGCAGACTTTGCGTCGTTGAAATTAAAAAAGGCAATCGAACAAGAATCGTCACTTCCTGTCTCTACGGCGCGGAAGAAGGGCTTATCGTTAATACAAAAAGTGACCGCGTTCTTAATGTGCGGCGTCTGGTAATGGAGCTGCTTTTAGCGCGCTGTCCCGAATCTGAAGTTCTACAGAAACTGGCGAAAGAACTTTGCGTGGAATCGCAGGCAAGGTTTGCCGTCGATACGGATAAAGGCAAATGTATTTTATGCCGTTCCTGCGTACGCGTGTGCGAAGAAGTTGTCGGCGTGAGTGCCATAGGTCTTTTCGCCCGTGGTTCCCAAAAAACTGTCGGCACTCCTTACAATGAAAAATCGGACGTCTGCATCGGCTGCGGAGCTTGTGTTTATGTTTGTCCCACCGGCCATATTGAAATGACTTCAACCGGCGACAAACGCAAAATCTGGGGGCGCACTTTCAAGATGCAGACCTGTGCGAAATGCGGCAAGTTTTTCGCTCCCGTGGATCAATTAAAATTCATCAGCAAGAAAACCGGTGTTCCCTTAAACGAACTGACTGTTTGTACCGAATGCCGGTAGAATTTGTTTTCTAAAAAAATAATCGGTTAAGTATGACTACAGCGGAATTAGTTGTTGCTGCGAGTGCATTGCTGCCGGCGTTTTTTTAATCTTAATTACTCTGTTTTCAAAAAAATATAGTTTTGGAGAAGCAAAAAAATCTAGATCCTTTATTAATAAAAATTAATTTTATGATCTTGACTTTTAGAAATATAATTACTAGAAGAATAATGTTGAAAAATATTTCACATTATAATAATAAAATATAGGAGGGGAAAGATTATGTTTGCACCAAAGAATATTCTTGTTCCGACAGATTTTTCGAAATATGCAGATGCGGCATTAAAGATTGCTGTTGATATGGCAGTTACATATGATGCCAATATCTATCTCTTACATGCTGTTGATAATACAATCTCGCGAAAGTCACTTGATTACGGTATTCGTTATGAAGAGATCAAACAAATTGAAGAAAACAGTATCAGCTCGTCCGCAGAAAGATTGAAAAAACAAGCCGCTGCTATTATCAAGAGCGATAAGGTAAAAGTTGTTTTTGATACAAAGCTTGGTGATCCCTCTGAAATAATATTGAAAGAGCAGAAAGCGAAGAAAGTTGATTTAATCGTTATTGCCTCTCATGGAAAATCAGGGATTGTCAGGTATCTTATGGGAAGCGTTGCGACTAAAGTAGCAAAAAGTGCAAAGTGCCCTGTAATGGTGGTTAAGATTTAATATGAAATTAATTGTGTAGGTACGATTTAAAAAGTGTCAGCAGCAATTTATTTCATGTTGGTAGGTGATGGGTGTCGCAATTTAATATATCTTTGGTGCTTTTATTGGTGCTGAAATCCTCGTTTTGCGGCTTAAAACAACTTGACGTGAATATCTTTAAGTATCAAGAGTAAAAAAAGAGGTGCTTCATTAGTATTTCGGGAAGGAGAGTGTTATGAAACGCAGGATGGTAGGGCTTCTGTGCGTGGGGCTCGTTGTGTTTTATATGGGAGCCTTGTCTCAAGTAGCATGGGGAGCCGATAACGTTAAGCAAATTAGAAATGGTAAAACAGTATATGTTTGTAAGATGGGTACTCTGGCTCCGGAAGGGGTTGGCTGGGCTGCTCTAATCAAAACAATGATTACTCCCGGAATATTAAAAGCGACGAATAGCCAGGTGGTTTTAGATTGGTATTGGGGCGGTACGATGGGAGATGATCAGGACATATTAGCCAAGATGCGCAATATGCAGTTGCAGGGCGGTGCATTTTCCGGACAGGGACTGGTGATGGCTTGTCCGGAGATAGCCTTGATGGAACTCCCGTTCTTGTTTGAGAATTATGACGAAGTGGAATACGTTTATTCCAAGCTAAGACCTCGCATTAGTCAGTGGTTTGAGAAGAGAGGATATCATCTTATCGTGTTGGCAGAACAGGATTTTGACCAAATCTATTCCACGAAAATCCCCATCAAGACGCCTGATGATTTCAGAAACAGCCGTGTCTTAACCTGGTACGGTCCGCTGGAAGAGAGAACTTTGAAGGCGCTGGGAGCGAGCCCTTTACCTATTCGCGTGCCTGAAGTAGCCGCTTCTATACGCACAGGAGTATGCGATGCCTTCATCAGTCCGGGTATATGGGCGGTCGGCACTCAGATGTATACGGTTATGAAATACATTAATCCTATGCACATACGGTATTCACCGGCCGGCGGCGTTATCATGTTATCGACATGGAATATTCTGCCTAAAGACTTGCAAGTTGCCATTGATAATTACGCGATAACCGTTGAGAAAGAGTTCAGGCAGAAAGTCCGCGAAAGCAACGAAAAATGCCTGAAAGCCATGTATAAGTATGGTATGAAAGAAGTCAAAATGACACCGGCGGAAATTGATGTTTTAAAAAAGAAACTTGCGCCGGTTTGGGATGAATTTGCCGCAAAGGGATACTATTCGAAGGCTGAGCTGGCAGAGGTTAAGGGTCTTTTAGCGGAGTTTCGAGCCAAGAAAAGAAAATAATTAATTTGTTTAATTTATTAGCCCTGCGGTTTCTGCCACAGGGCTAATTAGCATAACGTTTTTGAGAAAAATCGTTACTGCGGTTCCTTACAGTATCGAAGTCAAAAAGGAAGAGGTAATAACCTGTAATCAACTGAATTTGTTTGGTTAAAATTGGCACATTGAAGATGTCAAAAATCAAACAAAGTTAGAAATGGTTAATTATTATTTCGGAAAGGAGATTTCTATGAGATGTAAGGTTGTATTGCTTCTGTGCATGGGGTTTGTCTTGTTTTTTATGGGTTCAGCTTCTTTGTGTCAAGTAGCATCGGCGGCAGATAGTATTAAACAAGTTAAAGATGGAAAAGCGTTGTATCTTTGTAAGATGGGTACATTGGCTCCCGAAGGGGTAGGCTGGGCCGCTTTAATCAAATCGATTATTAATCCAGGGGTATTCAAGGTTACTAATGGTCAGGTTAAATTGGATTGGTATTACGGCGGTACGATGGGCGATGACCAGGATATATTAGCCAAGATGCGCAATGGTCAATTACAGGGAGGAGGATTTACCGGACAGGGACTGGTGATGGCTTGTCCGGAAATGGCCTTGATGGAACTCCCGTTCATGTTTGAAAATTATGATGAAGTGGAATATATTTACTCTAAGTTTAGACCACGCATTAGTCAGTGGTTTGAAAAGAGAGGATACCACATTGTTGTGTTGGCGGAACAGGATTTTGATCAACTATACTCCACAAAAATTCCAATAAAAACTCCTGAAGATTTCAAGAAAAGCCGTATTTTAACATGGTATGGACCGCTGGAAGAGAGGACTTTAAAGGCTCTGGGGGCGAGTCCTTTGCCGATTCGCGTGCCAGAAGTAGCTGCTTCTATTCGTACAGGTGTTTGCGATGCTTTTGTCAGCCCGGCTCTGTGGGCTGTTGGCACCCAGATGTATACGGTTATGAAATACCTTAATCCTCTTCGCATCCGATATTCGCCGGCGGCTGGCGTTATATCTTTATCGGCATGGAACCAAATACCTAAGGAAATGCAAACTGATATTGATAATTTTGCAATGTCAGTGGAGAAGGATTTCAGGCGGCAAGTCCGCGCAAGCAATGAAAAATCTCTTAAAGCCATGTATAAATATGGCATGAAAGAAGTTACAATGACGTCGGCTGAAATTGATGTTTTTAAAAAGAGACTCCTGCCGGTTTGGGATGAATTTGCCGCAAAGGGAAACTATTCTAAGACCGAGTTAGCGGAGGTTAAAGGGCTGTTAGCGGAATTTCGAAGCAAAAATAAAAAGTAAGTGGTTTGTGTAAATTTATTGCCCTGCAGAATGAACTGCAGGGCGAAGCTATTATATATTATTTTAATATTTTTTAATTTGTATTAGGATAAATCTTTGAATAAGATATTTTTACGGTAACCCTCTTTGCCGTAGAAAAGGTGAAAAGGGCTTATTCGGTTTCGCGGCGAGCTTATCTTACGGAACAGGCTGTGAAGTTTATTGCAAGCTTTCTGTAAAATACGGATATTTTGTGTAATTATTCTAAAAGGTTACTTACAATTGGGTTGGCTGCACTTCCCTGATTGTAAAGGTAAATACATGAAAAAAAGGAGAAGCGATGTCTAGTTTATTTAACTTTTTAGAGCAGATCGATGGATTCCTTGTGCGCATAGAAAAAGGGCTGATCATTCTTGTACTTTTTCTGTTGATTGTACTTTCTTTCGGTCAGGTGGTCGCAAGGAATGTTTTTAAAGTAGGTTACATGTGGATAGATGAGTTAACGCGCGTTATAGTGTTGTGGATGGCTTTTATAGGGGGATCGTTATGTTCAGAGTATGCCAGACACATGCGAATTGATATAATTCTTCACTTAATGAAAGGAAAGAAGAAGCGTGCCGTGGAGATTATCGGTAATGTCTTTATTATAGTGATTTGTGCGTTTCTTTTTTGGGCGTCAATTAACCACATCAAATATCAAATGGAGTCTTCCGTGCAGTTGATGTTGCAGGGAGTTCCGGATTGGATAATTAGTGTAATAATTCCTTATTTCTTTATGGTGACGATGCTGAGGGCGTTATTGCGCATAAAGAAAGATATCTTAGGTGAAGAGCAGATAAAACTTCCGGTTATGGGGTCGGTTGATCTTTAGTGAAAGCTGATATATGCGTTGCAAACTAAGAAAATGCAAATGCAAAAATTACTAAAAGGGAAGGTATAAAAAAATGGCTATCATTTTCGCGATCGTTATAATATTTGGAGCTATATGCGGAGCGCCGCTTTTTGCCATTGTCGGCGGTGCGTCCATGTTCATATTTAATTTTGTTTCTCATGTTGATATATCATCGAGCATAATAGAAATGTGCCGATTGGCGAATGCGCCAGGAATCATGGCCATTCCTTTGTTTGTATTGGCCGGTTATATACTGGTTGACAGCAAGGCATCTACCCGATTGGTTAATTTATCCAACGCCTTTATAGGATGGTTGCCGGGTGGTGCTGTTATAATAACGGTTATAGCGTGTTCCTTTTTTACGGCTATGACGGGAGCAAGCGGGATAACTATTATTGCCATTGCTGCTCTGATGCTGCCGTTTCTCCTTAAGGAAGGGTACTCCGAAAGCTTTTCTATGGGGCTGGTAAGTACTACCGGAAGTATCGGACTTTTATTTGTACCCAGTTTGCCCATCATTCTCTATGGAATGTGTTGTCAGGTTGATATCACGCAACTGTTTATTGCCGGAGCCGTTCCGGGAATTTTCTTATGCGTAATAGTATCGGTCTATGGCGGGATTTATGCTGTGATGAATAAAATTCCGACGATTCCTTTTTCTTTCAAAAAACTTAAAAAAGCCCTTTGGGAGACTAAATGGGAGATACCTCTTCCCTTCGTAATCGTTGGAGGGATTTATGGAGGTCTTATTACAGTCGGCGAGGCAGCAACTTTAACTGCAGTATATGTAATTATTACTGAATGCTTAATATACCGTGAAATTAAATTTGTTCGACTAATGTCAATATTTTGGGAAAGCACGATTATGACCGGAGCAATATTGTGCGTTCTTGCCGCTGCTATGGGGCTTACCAATGCCTTCGTTGATTTGCATGCTGCTGAAAATATTATGAAACTTCTTCAATCTACATTTCATGAGAAATGGACATTCCTCCTTGCTTTAAACGCATTTCTCTTAGTTGTCGGGTGTTTTCTGGAAATCTTCTCCGCAATTATCGTGATTGCTCCGCTAATAATACCCGCGGCTTTATCTTACGGGATAGATCCGGTTCACCTGGGAATTATTTTCCTCACAAATATGGAGGTTTCCTATATGTGTCCGCCTGTGGGTTTGAATCTGCTTCTCAGCAGTTTGCGTTTTAGAGTACCGATCATGAAGCTATATTTATTTGTTATTCCTTTTTTGATTATTATGATCGTTGCTTTACTGATTATTACTTATTATCCACAGATGTCGATGTGGTTAATAGATGCTCTGGGACAGCGCAAGGAAATAATAATGATGTAGTTTGTTTTAACAACAATTAATTTTAAGGAGGGTATAATGATAACAAAAAAAATTGGACTGCTTTTAAAGAGTATTTTACTCCTCTGTTTAATTGCTTCGCTGTTCCTGGGTGTATCCGGATGTACGGCAACAAGGCATACGTTACAGAAAGCAGCTATTCCCATGATTGATACGTCGGTGGATGATCTTGTGGATAATCTGCTGAGGACGAAAAACGGCGCTTTTGTCAAAGATGGCCTCCCCGGAGCTCTGCTGGTAGTTACCGGTTTGACCGAACTGGCGCCGACAAATTACAGACTGCTGGCAACGACATCCTTCCTGTATGCGGCTTTAGGCCTGTTTGTAGAGGACGAAAATAAAGATTATGCCATATCCCTGTACAAGGTCGGAACAGAATATGGTATGCGGGCCATGAAGGTCAATAATTCCAAATTTCGTAAAGCCTTGGAAGAGGGGGTTCTTGTGCCTGATGCGGCCAAATACCTGACGAAGGATGATTTGAAGGCTCTGACCTGGTACGGGATCAACCTTGCCAAGCGTGTGACGCTGCAGTTGGATACCCCGGAAGAAATTACGGATATTCAAGACGCCGTTGCCACGGCAAAGCGCTCTGCCGAGCTTGATCCAAAGTATGCCTGGGGTGCCAACTGGGCCCTTCTTGGTATATTTTATGCTGTTGTGCCGGCATTCGGTGGCATGGGCACTGGGCCGGAGGCTTCAAAAGAAGCATTTGCTAACGGTAACAGAGCAGAACAGGGTGAATTTGGATTGATGGATGTAATGGTGGCGAGGTATTTGTGCCCCCTCCTCAAGGATCGGGACTGGTATGACCAACTGAATAACCGGGTGCTGGAAATGGATCCCTGCAAACTGGGCGGCGGCCTATGCGTCATCAACGAGCTGGCCAAACAGAAGGCGAGGTCCAATGTAGAAAATAAAATCAAATGGATGGGTTATTAAGAGCGGTTTGTTTTTAAACATGCAGGTTGTTCAGGCTCTTTCGCTTGAACAACCTGTTTTATTTAAATCCTCTCAAAAAAGTTTATAGTGCCTTTTCAGATTTATTAGAACTCATTTCCAACGATTGCCATCCATTCACACCAAAATAAAAGAAAATACGGAGATCAGGAGCATTCCCCATGCAGTTGCATTCATGCCCATTAAGGGGATTAAAATTAAACTGCCTAAAAGTGAGCCAATACATCCGCCGATGAGATCAGCCGAATATAACGGTGAAATTATTTTTTTTTGATCTGCAACTTCATAAAGGCTGGTATAGGCAAAAATGCCGGCTACTAAAAAACCCGTTATTGTCAGAAGGCATGCAATGATGACCAAGCCGGTAGAAATATTTTCTGTTATTTGCATTTCCGTGAATACGCACAAAATACAGAATCCAATCAGCAGAGCGATGCCATACCATTGTAAAATTATTTTATTGTTTGTCTGACGCAGCATCGCTTTGTTAATTATAAATGCGCCCAAAGTCAAACCCGCCATGAAACTCATCAGGAGCAGTCCTATGTCCTGATAGAGCACCCCGTGTTTAACCTGATAATAAAGGATGAGAATTGTTTCCATAACCATTCCCATAAATCCTGCTGCGGAAACCAGTAGTGCACGGCGGAGCGCAAGGCGGGAACGACTTAAAAGAAAAATGACAGGCAGAATGATGCCCAGTAGCAATAAAGATGGTTTAAAAAATCTTTTATCCATAATTGAAGACAGATCAAGAAGAGCGAGGCGTGGGAAAAATTTCGACAACCAGATTATGAAGGCGTATTGATAGCAAACCGGCCTACTGTCAGTATTGGGCAAGACTTTTTCTCTCGTGAGCAAATTTCTTATTTTGAAAAACCTGTCATTTGTAAAAAGGTAATTGATATAATTTGGTGAAATTAATCTTGTTGTTATTTTCATATCCAGTAACCGGCGGGACATGATCTCCGGTGAGTGAGGCAGTGTTGCGTGCGAGGCAGTCACAACATTGATTGTCCCCGGAAGAAAAAGTACTTCTGAAAAAACGGACTGCAGAGCGTTGTAGATACTGGCGTTGCGGCTGATGAGCGGCCTTGTCCACAAGTTTTCAGCGGTGCGGAGTCTTAATCCCAGAATTCCGCCCGTATTTAATTTTGCGGAGCATTGTTCAAAAAAATCCCGCGTATAAAAACGGTTTGCCTGTCCCGATGTTGGTTCCGGCATACCAACCAGAATAAGATCGTACGAGTCGCTTTTTTTAAGATACTGCCGTGGATCGGCAAATATAATATGTATGTTTGGCTCTTTAAGCGATTTTCGGATTTCATCAGGAAGATATGGTGTTGCCATATTTAACATGACAGGATTAAGTTCTACATAATCAATCCGCCTTGGTTTGTACTTTGCTATTTCACTGACAATTCCTTCGATTCCGCCACCCAAAATCAACACATCCTGCGGGTCGTGATGCTGAAGCGCTGTTAAATGGCAAAAGTATTCTGCATCTGTTCCTTCAGTTTCAAAGGCCAGAGCGTCATTTTCAAAAACAGACATCTGATTATAAAGTTTGGTTACGGTAATTCTGCCATATGGAGAATCATTGCTTTCCAGTAGATTCGGGTGATTCCATGTAGTCATCCGGCGATCCAGAAAAGATACATTCCCAAGCAGCGACAGAAAAATGCAAACCAGTACAATCGATGTCCAGCGTAGAAGCGATTTGTTTAATCCTTTTAAAATTATTATAGAAATTATGACTGAAATAAGAGCACAAAAGAGTGCAATAGAACAATTACGTAGTCCCCACATGATAAAAAGTGTGGAAAATAATCCGCCGATTAATCCGCCCGCACTTTCAATAGCATAAGCAACAGCCAGTGTCCTGCCTGTTGTAACGTAGATCTTTGCTGTCCACTGGAATAGAAGACCGGACAATAAACCCGCGGGGAGAACGGAAATAACGGCAACGGTTAGTTGCTGAAAAAAGGTCAGATAAGCTCCGGGTACACCGCCCAAAAGAAGACGGCTGTAACGGATGAACGCGATATCCAGTGGTATGGCGATTCCCAAAAAGATAAAAAGTATTGCAATGTGATTAAGCGATGGAGAATGAATCCGGCGTCCGATAACTGCGCCTACCGCAGTCCAGAATAGCCAGATTCCCAAAGCCAACAGGTAAATCAGTTCGACTCCGTAGAAGGAAACGTTCAGTTCCCGAAGCAGGACAACCTGTCCCAGAATGGAAACCAATCCGATGGCGACAAGAGAAATGTTCATGAGATTATCTAATTTCAGATTCACTAAATACTATAGCTTGAAAAGTTGATAATTGGGCATCCTTCTTCCAGCATCCCTTTTCCAGCCCGGATTTCCGGCAAAGATTGTCCAGCAATTCTTCGCGATTCCATTTTTGTTCCGTTGCCACTTGAGGAAGGAAAACGGCCTGATGACCTTGTTTATTGAGTAACACACCATCCTGACCGACAACGACATCGGTGGCTACTACTATTGGTTTAATTGGTGTCAGTACAGATATTTCTATTTCGATATCGCTTAGTTCATCTGCGGTTAACGGATTAAAACGAGCATCATTAAAAGCCGCCTGAATTGCCATAGTGCCGACAATTTTGCCCAGAGGCTCATCTCCGATGATGCGACCGATACAGCCGCGAAGGTCTCCTCTTTTCTTGAGCGTCACAAAAGCGCCACGCGGCTGCTGCAAAGCCGCGCTGAAATTTCTTGCCAGAGGAACTGTGTCAGTCGAAAACAGTCTTGATATGGTTTCTCTGGCAAATGAAAGTAGCATCTTTTTATCGGATGGCGTGAGCGACGTGGATGCATCGGTTTGTGCTGCTTGAGTGAACACGTTGGTATCCTTTCCTTCTTCATCTGCAGTTAATACAATAGCGCCATAGCCCACGACACGTGAGCGTTCGCCGACAGAAGTATCTCCTGAATTGGCATAACTGATAATTGAGCCGCGAGTGGCGCTCAGAGATTTTGCTGCTGCCATTGCCACTATGATGGGAGCTTCTCCGCAGGCGCTGGTATACAGGTTAGGAATATTTCTATTCCTGTGAGACTGCAAAGTATTTTGAAAAACTACTGGATCAAGTCCAGCGATAGCTGAAAGAGTTTCTCTGTCCACGATGTTTGCGTCCTGGGCAGACGGATAATGCGAAAGGTCTGAACTCGCGATAATCAATGCGTTCTTGTTTTTTAAAATCTTTGCCAGAGCCTGGCCGAAACGAATACATGTTTGAATGTCCTGTGAACCGATAACAACGGGGACAATCTTTGCTTTAGGAAAGACAACCTGAATAAAAGGCACCATGACTTCGACGGAATGCTCAGATTCATGGAGTGTTTTATCCAGCATGCAATCGGCCGGATCCGCCTTCTTCAACAAATGGATAATATTCTTTTCTATCTGTGCCGTGCCCAGAGGAGTGCGAAAACCATTCCCAGGGTAAAGCGATATTTTCTCCATATCTGAGCTCGTATGCTTTGTTCCCAGGATGACGATAAAATCGTATTTCTGATTGGCCGCTTGCTTGAACCCGTCGGCGCAAATCTGACCGGAGTATATGTATCCGGCATGGGGAACAATTATGGCAACAGGTTTTTTGATTTTGACAGGCAGAGCATCCTGAAGAAATTTTTCGACAGCAAGTTTCAGTTTGGCCGCTGATTCAGGATAGAACTTTCCTGCGACAGCCGGTTCGCGAACATCTGAGTCCGAAACTTTATTCGCCTGGCAGGCCACGGCAAAACAAAAAATGATGACCAGCAGCACAAGGCTTAGTCGTAATATTTTCATTTTTTTATAACCTCTTTTTATGTCCACACACCGGCAATCTTTCGTTTGCAGAATTTGCAACAACCGTCCTTTATGTTCATTTCTGTAACAAAAAATCCATGTCGCTTTACTACAGCCTTTTTACAGTTCGGGCAGTAAGTGTGATTTCCCGGATGATCCGGCACATTGCCCACATACGGATAATGCATCCCTTTGCTCACGGCCATGTTATAGGCGCGCTCCAGTGTGGTAACAGGTGTGGGAGGGAGATTAAGCAACTGGTAATCGGGATGAAAGCGAGAGAAGTGAACGGGCACATCGGGGCCGACTTCTCCCAGTATCCAGTCGATAAGTCCCTGTAGCATTTTGTCGGAATCATTCAATGTGGGGACAACCAGATTGACAATTTCCAGATGAACACGACTTTTTGCTATCTGTTTGATGCTTCTGAGCACTGGTCGCAATTCCGCCCTGCATACAGTGCGATAGAAATCCTCGCTGTAGCCTTTCAGATCAATCTTAATAGCATCCAGTGTTTTGCACATTTCCGCAAGAGGTGCCTCGTTCATGAATCCGCAACTTATCATTACACAACGAAGGCCCTGCTTTTTCGCGTCACGCGCAATGTCGGTGAGATATTCCGTAAAAACAGTTGGTTCATTATAAGTAAAAGCAATGACGGGCGACTTGTTGGCACGTGCGGCATCGATTATCCTGACAGGCGGCGTAAAAGAAACCTGATGATCTTCGGGTGATGATTGAGAGATTTCCCAGTTTTGACAGAATTTGCAGCTAAGCGGACATCCGGCGGTGGCCAGAGAAAATGCTGCAACTCCCGGCAGGTAATTATAAAAAGGTTTTTTCTCTATCGGATCGATGTGAATAGATACGGGACGGCCATAGACAAGGCTCTTCAACTCTCCATTGACGTTCATGCGGGTCCGGCAACGTCCGCGTTGACCGTTAACAATAGCACAGCCATTGGCGCAAAGAAGACATCTGACAATGGTTTCTTCTTTCGGGCCGCCTTTAAATGTGAGCGGCTTCCAGTAACGGGCCCGGGGAGCTGATCGAATAAGGTCCTCTGAATAAGTGTCTGCGAAAGCGATGCCTGAATCGTTGCCCAACAAATATTTCTGCCACGAGGGATCGCACAGAATCATTCCCGTGCCACCAACGGTTGTGGCAAGTCTGGTAAGTGTTACTAAAAAATCACGTCTTGAAAGCATGGCGTCCTTAAGAAATTTATCCAGGTAGATGATTGTTACACAATATTTGTATAATGGAATTATAGGAGAAATAAGCATGCCAAGTCAATGGGCAATAGGTGTGGCTGGTTTTAATTGACATACAATCGTTGTTTTCTTATACTCTTTAATAAAAGCAAATTATTATCGATTAAAGAATATTTAACCGGTTTATTCTGGAGGATATAATGGAAAAGCTATTTTACCCGGATTCTATTGCCATCATCGGCTTGTCGTCAAAGCCCAACAATATTCCACGCCTGGTTCTGGAAAACCTCATCCGCTGGGGGTATAAGGGGCGCATCTTCGGTGTAAACCCGCGCTCCAACGATATCCATGTAGACGGTATCAAGATGTACAAAGAAGTCAGTGAATTACCGATTGTTCCGGATCTCGTTTACGTTTTAATTCCCGCGAGTTTCGTGCCTGGTGCCATCGAATCATGCGGCAAAGCCGGCGTAAAACGGATGGCTATTCCCTCCGGCGGATTCAATGAAATGGGAGGAGAAGGAAAGAAGCTCTCTGACCTGGCTTTGCAGAAAGCCAGACAATATGGCATTCGGTTTGTGGGACCTAATGGGGTTACTGTTGCCAATACAGCCAACGGTTTATGTCTTCCCTTCGTGCCCTCATTTAGCCCGCCCAAAGGGGGGCTTTCCATTATTTCCCAGAGCGGTGGGGTGGGTCTTATGCTCTGGAATCTAATGACCGACGAAAACGTCGGCATGGCCAAATTCGCCAGCATAGGAAACAAACTGGATTTGGATGAGGTAGATTTTCTGGAATATTTTGGACGTGATCCGGAGACCAAGGTCATCGGGATGTATCTGGAGAGCATCCCCAGGGGAGAGCGCTTTGTCGAGATTGCCTCCCGTATCAACAAGCCTGTGATCGTACTGAAATCCAACACGACCAATGCAGGTAAAAAGGCAGCCATGAGCCATACTGCGGCTCTTTCCAACAACGAAGCGATTATTGACGCGGCTTTCAAACGGGCGGGCATCATTCGTATTTATCATTTTAATGATTTTATCTCCGTGGCCAAGGCTTTTGACCTGCCCCCAATGCGTGGGAAACGAATCATGGTCATGTCTCCTGCAGGTGGATTTACCGTTATGATGGCGGACCTCTGTGAAGAATCAGGCTTTGAATTTGCCGATCCAGGCGCCGCTTTTTACGACGAGCTCAAAAATTCGTCCAATGCCGGAGTCATCAATTTTTCCAATCCTCTCGATATGGGTGACATCTATGACGCCATGGCTTATCCCCACATTTTCTTTTCCCTGATGCACAATGACAATGTTGACGGTGCTGTTTTTGTTACTCAATGGCCGGAAATGCCGCGTGGCGAGGACATTTTTTATAAAATGTTTCACACGGACCTTTCCAAAGAGGTGACCGGAACGATTCTATCATCGGGAAAACCTATAGGGGCCTGCCTTTTCGGTCTCTCTTCGACCATTTCCCGCATCAAACAAAATCTTGATGTTCCTATCTTCAACAATGCAATCGAAATGATCCATGCCTTTGAAAAACAGCGCGACTATTACGCTAAAAAAGCGGAGGGTTTACCGATCTATACTTTGCCCGATGGTATTGAAATGGGGGCTGCCAATAACTGGATTAAAGGCAACGCAGGTGTAAGGGGAGAGGAGGCCCTGGAACTGCTGAGTCACTTTGGCCTTGCCGTTGCCGAATCCGCTGTGGCCAAAGATGATAAAGAAGCCATTCATGTGGCCGAACGAATCGGTTATCCCGTGGTAATGAAAATCGTTTCGCCCGACGCCATACATAAATCCGAAGCCGGTGGTGTCATAACGGGAATTCAGAATGCGGAAGATGTTCGAAGCTCTTTCGGACGCATTCGGGAAAACCTTTACCGCTATAAGAAAGATGCCGATTTTCAAGGTGTGCGAATCATGAAACAGGCCGGTGAAGGCTACGATATGTTCATCGGCGGGCAATTTGATCCCTCATTCGGTCCTATTGTTTCTTTTGGTTATGGTGGAATCTACATCGAGGTTTTCCAGGACATCGCCAACATCCTTTGTCCCGCCAATAGGCAGGAGATTGATGACAAAGTTCGAAAACTGAAATCCTGTAAAATTCTGCAAGGGACCAGAGGGAAAGGTGCGGGCGATATTGCCGGCTATGTGGCCATGATCGAGAGAGTGACCCATCTTCTCCATCAGTTCCCTTCTATCAGAGAACTGGATATTAATCCTGTTCGGGTTCTTGCCGATGGGTCCGGTGTAGTCGCTCTGGATGCGAGGATAAGAATCGAAGCCTGAATTTCTGGAATAGATCAATATAGAAGTCATTAGATGCTTTCGACAAACAATTTTCTAAAAAAGTTAATTGATGAATTCTGAAAATTTCTAAAACAAAGAAGCCAGCAAGCTATATTTTTTTAAAGTAAAATGGTATAATTTGCCTCAATGAAAGTTATTATCCCTTTAATGCAGTGGCGTATTATATATGGTGTAATATTTTAACCTACAGATTGAAAAGGTAAAAATTTATGTGGAAATATAAAGTAGTTCCTCCGGCGGAAGTCCTTTCTAAAATCGAACCGGGCATGGTTATTTTCCTCGGTACGGGCATGGCGGAACCGCGAATGCTGGTTAAACATCTTATGGCGTCGCACGAACCTAATCTGCAGGATTTAGAATTAATTCAATTGGTGAGTCTCGGAGATGCAATACCCATTGATGAAAGGTATTCGCGTAAATTCCGGTTGAAGACATTTTTTTCCGGCTGGATTGCTTCCGAGGCTATCAGCGCGGGTAGAGTGGATCTTATACCAAGCAGATTTTCACGAATACCCGGACTATTAAAATCGGGAGCCATCCCCATCGACGCGGCCTTCTTTCAGATTTCACCACCGGATGAAAACGGATACGCTTGTTTGCTGGGAGTGGACGTAGAAAGGCAGGCCATGGAATCTGCTCATCTTGTTGTCGGTGAAGTAAATGCTCGCGCTCCCCGCATTATGGGAGATACCCTGGTTCATATGGATGAATTCGATTATTTTATCGAATCAACAGAGTATCCCATTTACATTCCCCGCTGGCCCGTGGCGGATATTTTTCTGAAAATAGCCGCGAATATAGCGACAATAGTTGAAGATGGAAGTTGTATAGCTCTCGGCATCGGGCCGCTCTATGAAGCCCTGGCCGTTCAATTGGCTACAAAAAAAAATCTGGGGATTCACTCTCCTTTTTTCACTGATGCCTTGATGGATCTCGTAAAGAGCGGCGCTGTGACTAATCGCTATAAAGGCATTTTCCGCGGTAAAAGCTCCGCGTCTTATTTAATGGGTAGCGAAGAATTAATGAAGTGGCTGGATAGAAACCCACTTGTCGAATTTCAGCCCGAAGATGTTATTATGGATCCGAAAGTGATCGGAACTAATGACAAGATGATAGCTATTCTTCCAGCAAGAAAGATTGATCTGACGGGAAATGTCGCTTTGCATACCGGTAAGGGAAATATGAATGCCGGGCCGGGGAATGTACAGGAACTGTTGATGGGAGCTGGACTGTCGAAAAAAGGCCGGACAATATTTGGCCTTCCCAGCCGTAACCTTAAAGGCATGCCCAATATTGTCCTGTCTGTTGATAATATGCCTTTTCAGTTTACCAATCGAGAATCCATGGATATGGTCGTGACAGAATATGGAGTGGCTTCTCTCATGGGCAAAACGATGCGGGAACGTGCGCTGGAATTAATTGACATTGCACATCCCGATGATCGGGCTGAACTCGTCAGACAGGCTAAAGAGGCAAAATTGATTTATGCCGACCAGATTTATATTGAAGAATCAGGGTCACTGTATCCCGCTAAATTATGCACTTTCCATGAATTTAAAGGTGGCCTGAAGGTTTGCTTCCGGCCAATCAAACCTTCTGATGAAGATAAAATGCGTCTTTTGTTCTATCGATTCTCAGATCAGTCAGTCTATTACCGGTACTTCACTTCCGTAAAGACAATGCCCCATAAAAAGATGCAGGAATATGTTAGTGTGAATTACCGCTTGAGCATGTCTATTGTAGGCACTATCGAGGTGGCCGGTACCGAAAAAATAATTGCCGAAGCGCGCTACGTTCGCACGAAACCGGATGCCTTTGCCGACACGGCATTTATTGTTGACGAAGAGTATCAAGGCAAGGGCATTGCTTCTTATCTTTTTGAATTATTGATTCGTGTGGCTCGCGAGGAGGGTATCCGGGGATTTACTGCCGATGTTCTGGCTTCCAATAAAGCGATGTTGAAGGTGTATGAAAAATCGCCATTTCCTGTCCAGACCGTCTTGACAACTGGAATCTATGAATTAACCATACCTTTTACTTCTTCGTCGGAATTGAAGGAAAAGAATTAAACAAAATCCTTTCATCTACATCATGCCTATGCGTGTCAAAAATAGGGCTAGTTTCTCACCGTAACCTTTTTTCACGGCGTAGGAAATGACGCCATAGAAAAAACTGGGCGACAGGCGCTTTAATATCCAGTAGTATTTCCCGGTGAATTGAGGAATCACATAAAGTTTGTTTTTTTCAAACGCCCTGATTGTTCTTTCCGCTACTTCTTCGGCGGTCAAACGTCCATGCTGAAAGGCCGAGTGTGCGAATTCATTCTGGAACTGGTCCTGATAACGCATATTGTCTAATAGATGGGTGTTAAAAAACATGGGACAGGCTACGGTCACGCCGATTTTATGTGCGGCCAGTTCTTGACGTAATGTTTCCGAAAGAGAAATGACAGCGGCTTTTGAGACATTATAAGGACCCATCTCCATCAAAGAAAATAAGCCGGCACTGGATGCAACATTAATAATGTGCCCTCCACCCTGAGCTTTCATGTGTGGAATAAAGCTATGGCATCCATAAAGCATGCCCCAGAAATTTATATTCACGCACCAGTGCCAATTCTCCAGAGGGATATCATCTACAAATCCACAGGATACCACGCCGGCATTATTGATAAGTAAGTCTATTTTCTTCCATTTAGAAAAAGAATAATCCGCCATGGCTCTGACATTTTCCGGTTTGGATACATCGCATTCAAAAACTTCGCCGTCTCCACCGGCCTGACGTACCATAGCCAAAGTTTCTTCCATGCTTTTGTGGTTGATATCCGCAATGAGAATCTTCCATCCTTTCCTGGCCAGGACCATTGCCATGGCTCTTCCGAATCCTGATCCTGCTCCGGTTATCACTGCATTACTCATAATAGTTACCCCTTAAATTTTTTCAGACCAATTCTTCTAAGAAGAAATGCGGGTTCTAAGCAATTACCAAAGAATGATTTCTTAATTATTTTGTAAGGCAGTCTATTAGTGCAAAAACTCTTCTATTTTTTGACTAATGAACTGATCAGTCCCAGTTTACGCATTGGCGCCAAACCCAACAGTGCCTGTACCTGTTTGGCATCGCGGAAACGTTTTTCCTGACCGTAATCTTTCATGTAACCGTAACCGCCCAGAATCTGAATTCCATCAGTGGTCAACTTACAGGCCTGTTCGGACAAGTGCAGTGCCGCTGCCCGGGTACATATATTCCATTCTGAGTCTTGCTGTTCCACGGCCAGTGCCGCCTCGGATACCACCATTTCAGCAATTTTTACCTGCATGACCATTTGAGCCAGCAACATGCGCAAACCCGACCAGTTGATAATTTCCCATCCACCTTGCTGGCGTTCCTGACTGTAAGCCAGAGCTTCCTGAAATGATCCCTTCATGATGCCGCACTGGATAGCGGCGACTGCGGCATGCATACGGTCAGAGGCTTGATCAAAATATTTTGATCCTTCTTGTTCAGCACCAATAAGAGTGCCACTGACTCCTGTCAACGTTAGGTCTACAGCCGGACAGGCATGTAATCCCAAACTGAATATCGGTGCACTTTTGGTTATCCCTTTGTCTGTAAGATTGATAAGGAAAAAAGCAAAACCTTTCTGTTCCTTGATTCGTGCCGGTACCAGAGCATGTCCGGCCAATCCGCCTAAAACGACATATTCGACAGAACCATTGAGAGTATAAGATTCTTTGTTTTTAACTGCTGTCAGCTGCGTCTGAGTTTCGGTAGGATTACAAAAAGCCGGGCAGGCGATTAGAGCCGATTTGGCATCAGTTGCCTGTCCCGTAATTCCGGTCAGAAGATCCTTGCCTCCGGCCGAAAGCATAATTTCATGGGATAGAGCATTAGTAAAGATAATACCACCAAGACTGGCATCCGCTGCGCTGATATTGTCCAGAATGATGCACAAGGCATTCATGCCCTGGCCGATACCTCCACATTCTTCCGGCAGGATGGCACCAAGGAGTCCTACCTCATAGGCTTTGGCTACTACGGAATCAAAGAATGGTCCAAAGGGGTAACGGTCGTTTACCTCCCGATTGGCGGTCAGCTCTTTGGCGGCAAAACTATGCGCCAGATCTTCGAATGATTTGAGTTCGCATTTTATCGTCGCTAACATATTTATGTCCTCCTATTCTTCAAATGCCCGGGCCTGCGGTATGGAACGGCCGATCAGGTTGGCGAACAGATTAATACGGTTTAATTGATTGGTACCCTCATAGATCTGCAGCAATTTGGAATCCCGCAAAATTTTCTCTGCCCCGCACTCATGTCTGAGACCGGCCTGACCCATTAATTCCAGAGCCATTTGACTGTTCTCCATGCCCATATCTGTTCCCACGACCTTGGTTAAAGAAGCCCATCCGGAACAGCGTCTTTGTTGTTCCATAGATTGGCCGTCTACGAAAAGCTTGAAAAAAATCCGGCTCATGACTTTCAATTTTAAGAACGGACTCACGAAGAGATCCAGGAAAACCTTTGGTACATATTTTAAATAGTAATAGATAGGTTTTATCTGGAGGATGTTGTAGATTCCTCCGGGCAGTCCGTTGGAATAATTGGCCTCGACGTAACTGAGCCGACCGATGACGACATTCTTATACATATCAGCCAGCATAATCTGCGCCCATTCGTGGTTGATGAGCAGTTTGCCATCAACCTCGGTCTCGCTGGCAAACTTGAGAGCTGTTTCGTAAGCACCTCTGGCCACACCGGTTCCAAAAGCTCCCACGGCTGGTCTGGTTACCTCTACCACATACTGGATGTATTGTTCTACAATCTCTCTTGGCTCTCGTGTTTTTGATGTCGGCATTTCATTGGAATTGGTCAATACGTTTTCATCCGGAATAAAACAATCCTCAAATATCAATTCGCTGGCAGGACAGGATCTTTGACCCATTTTGTGTTCATGTTTACCGAATGAAAATCCTTTGGTGCCGGTTTTGACCGCGAAAACGATTGTGTTTTCCGAAGGTTTTTTCGCATCTGTGTAGGCAACAAGACAACACCATATTGAGAGATGTCCCATGGAGATGAAGACCTTGCTGCCGTTGATTATATATCCTCCTTTGACCTTTTGAGCAATACAACTCACGCGGCCGCGATCGACCAATTCAACTTCCTCAACATCCGTGCCGGCTCCCGGTTCGGTTATGGCCAGAGAAATCAGGCAGGGCTTGCCGGTGCGCTGTCCTTCAGCCACATCCCGGAATATTTTATTAGTCAATGCAGTATTCCATGATGCCATAACGGAAGTTACACCCAGATAATGGACACCAACCACATTAGCAATACTTACGCAGGCTGAAGCAAGTTCTTCAACCACATAAGAACACGCCGGCATGTTAATCCCTTGACCACCAAAAAGTTTGGGGATGAACATTGTATATAAGCCCCATTCATTAGCCTTTTCCACCAAATCCCAAGGCATATATTCCGGGTCGGCATACGTTTTACGATCCACCTCCAATGCCATAGGCCTGATTACTTCATTGCAGAACTGTCTGGCATAAGCAATGGCACCCTTCGTTTCTTTTAGCATGCCCTTGGGCAATCGCGGTATAGCCTGCAGACTACAAAAACTGTCCGCAAAACATGGTTCGCGATCTAATAAAGATTTAGTTTCCTTTGGTGAAATCATAACCCCTCCCTTCGGAATTGAATATTGACTCAACTCAATCATCAATAATACTCCTGCCGTTTACGGCAGGAGCACTGTACTATAAAACAGCTCCGGCTAATGGAAAGTCATTCGCTTATGTTTTGCTTATCCCTTGTTCTTTTGGGCGTCATAAGTGTCCTTGGTAACGCCGATCTTCTCAAGTTCTTTTTTGATAATGCGATGAGTATTGGTCATGGGAAATTCATTTACAAAGCGGATGTAACGTGGAACGGCGAATCGTTCGAGCTTGTCATGCATGAAGGCGACCAGCTCCTGCGGTTTCACCGACTGGCCCTGCACCAATTTGATGGAGGCCATAATTTCATCTTCAGCCAGTTCCGAAGGTACAGCATATACAGCTACTTCTTCCACGGCCGGATGTTCCATAATGGTATGTTCGACCTCATAAGCGCTCACATTTTCACCGCCGCGGCGCATGGATTCCGTATTACGGCCCACGAAATAAAGATACCCCTCTTCGTCCATACGCACCAGATCACCGGTGTAGAGGAAACCGTCATGTACCTTCTCGTTGGAGGCCTCTTCATTTTTATAGTATTCCACACGACCCTTGGAACCGCTGACTTTGAAGATAAGTTCGCCGGGCGTACCCGTCGGCACATCTTTCCCCTGCGGATCGACGAGGCGCATCTCGCCTGGTTTGGCTGGTGGAATCGGCTTTCCCAACGAACCTGCCGGTGCGGTAGCGAAATTCATGATAGCCTTGCCGCCACCATCCACAGCGCCATAGCCTTCATAAATCTTTACCCCGAAACGTTTTTCAAATGGTCCCCACATTTCAGCAGGACAGGCTGCGGAAAGCACGAAGCGCACCTTGTTGTCGGCATCGTTGGGTTGTGGCGGCTGTTTCATCAGAATGGGGATCATGGAACCCAGTGTGTTGAAGGTTGTGGCATTGTAAGAACGCACTTCTTCCCAGAACTTGCTGGCCGAAAATTTGCGCGAAAGCGCTACAGTAGCCTTAGCGCCCATAGCCACACTTACGGTTAGGAATAAAGCATTACCGTGAATAAGAGCAAGCGGTGTATAGCAGACATCGTTAGCATTAAGGATGATATTGCTCATAATACAAAGCTTTTTTACCGTCGTATTGTAGTAGCGGTATACGACACCCTTGCGACGCCCGGAAGTGCCTGAGGTATACAGGATAAGACACATGTCCTGCTTGTTGTAGCCCGTTTTTGGTTTGACTGTAGATGCCCGTGGAGCATAGGCTTCCGAAAGCCGGATGGCATTAGAAGGTACGGAAAACCCGCGATTTTCTTCCTCGATATCATTGACGATAACACCTTTGAGTTTTACGGATGAGGCAATAGGCGTAAATCCATCCAGCAGTTCAGCGTCTAGGGCGAGAATACTTACATCGCTATGCTCAATAACATATTTGAGATTGTCCCCTTTGAGCTCCGGATTAAGTGGCACAAGATACATTCCTATTTTCTGAGCGCCGAATAAAATATCCAAAAAACGCGGAGAGTTCTTCATGAAAATCGCCAGCCCCAAGCCCTTGCCGCCACCTTTGCTCAGAAGAAAATTGGCCATGCGGTTGGCGTTGGCATCCATCTGGGCATAGGTAAATCGTTCGTTCTTGTACATCAGGAAGATTTTGTTCGGCACCATACAGGCGCGCTCTTCCAGAAGATCGGACCAGGACATATCTTCTACAATATCTTTTGCGGAGAAACCTTTTAAATTTGTCATTAAGGTGCCCCGTCGCGACTCTTCTTTTAGAAAAATGGCTATTGAACGCACAGTTCTTAAGAGAAGCCTGGCTGTTTGTATTCTTGTTGTCAAACTGCTATTACTCATGCATTTGCTCCTTAGTTCTTCTACTTGAATTTGCGCGGCAGCTTCATTACAGTGCGATCAATTATCTTAAAGTGATAACCGAAATCATAAGGTACGCTGACTGTAATCGCTCCTCGTTCACAAATGGCCGCGCAGGCGTTGCACGACATGCACTGCGGAAAGTCCGTTTCCATTCTGGCTTTTTTGTCTTTGCCCTCGCCTTCGATATACAGAGCGTGACCGGGACAAATAGTTATACACAGACCGCATCCGTTGCACTTGGCCAGGTCAACTTTCACCTGACCTGGATGAGCGTACTTTTCATTATCATAGGTAGGTATTCTTAATCTTTCGATGAGGCTGATTTTGGTCATGGCTTCCTCCTAATATGTAATCGTGCGCTGGCCGTTTTCATACCAGGCGATTTCATGCAGTTCGCGCTCAACCATCTTGTTGGGATTTCCTCTGGCATAGCCTATGGTAATACCTTCCACCAGTTCATACGGATAAGAAATATTAAAACGCTTCAGCCATTTGAATCGATAATGAGATTTCATAAGGGCGGTAACAAAGCCCACCCAGCAGGTGGATAAACCCAGAGAGTGGGCTGCAAGCACCATATTCTGACCGCAGATACCGCAATCAAGATTAGGATTACTGACTCCCCGTTTGTCTTTCAAAATCATGATGACAGTAGGGGCACCATGGAATAACTTTAAATGACCATCGGCAATAGCAAACATTGCTCCAAAAGGTATGGGGTGTAGTTCGTGGGGTAGTACGCGGATCATAAATTGACTGTTGAGCCAGATGATTTTACTCATGAAGCCTCTTCCTCGCCAGTCCAGAAAAAAACGGAAAAGTTTACAGGTCTGTCGGACATCGTGTTCCATTTCTTCCAGAATGGCTTTATCTCTGATAACGATAAATTTCCAAGGCTGAGAATTTCCTGCCGAAGGGGCGTAGCGACCGGCTTCCAGAATCCTGCGAACCAAATTTTCGGGCACCTGATTTTGTTTGTACCAGCGCACGCTGCGACGCTCAAAGATAACTTTCTCTGTCTCAGTCCACTCTTCCGTTGTCGGCATAGCTGCTGTTGTTTTCTTTTCCGCTTCCAATTCCGCTTGTGTAGTCATGGTGTTCGGAGATAAATCATTTGCCGTTTTGTTATCCATACTACCTCCTTCACAACAATTTTCTTTATGGGATAATAACCTCAAGCTACGGACTATTCCATAATCAGAGGTAATTTACCGCAAATCAAAAGGTATTACAAAAACAAAGTTAATCTATGCTTTTGCTTTATAGTCTAACGTGACGGTGCTTCCAGGATATGAATGCACATAGCAGCCTCTTCCTGTCCCAGCGCTCCACCACCGTTTTCGGCCATGCCGATTTTCGCTCCATTGACCTGGCGCTTGCCGGCTTTGCCGCGGAGTTGTGTAACCAGTTCGTGGATCTGTGCGAGACCGGACGCACCGATAGGATGACCGCGCGATTCCAGCCCGCCGCTTACATTAATTGGAATTTTACCGCCGATTTTAGTTGCGCCGCTTTCGGCAAAGATGCCGCCTTCACCTTCTTTGCAAAAACCCAACGCCTCTGCCTGGTGTAGTTCACCATAGGCGCTCGCATCATGAACCTCTGCGAAATGAACATCCTGGGGACCAAGTCCCGACTTTGCATAGGCTATCTTACTCAAACGTTCGCCGATATCAATATCATCAAAAGCGCGTTCGCGTCCCGATCCGAGAATCGACGCCCGCACCTTCACTGCCTGCGACGTGAGGCCGAGTTTTTTCACCGTCTCTCCATCGCAAAGTATTGCCGATGCGGCTCCATCTCCGATAGGTGCGCACATCGCCCGGGTCAGCGGCCAGGTGACGATGCGGTCTGCCAGCACCTTTTCGGGTGTTACAGTAAAATTATACTGAGCATTGGGGTTCAATGAGGAATGAAAATGATTCTTGGATGCGATAATGGCAAGTTGTTCAATAGTGCTCCCGTACTTTTTCATGTGCTGGCGTGCGGCGAATCCGTAGACGTCCATGAAGGGCGAATGATCACCTGAAAACAATTTTCTCATTTCCTTTACAGTGTCCGAACCGACAGCATCGCTAAGGCGCAGGAATACTTTGAACATGTCCCAGTATTCATTGAATCTATCTTTGAGGGTTGTTTGCTTCTTTTTTTTACTTTTATCTTTTGGGGCCAGAGCTGCGTATTTTGCCACATGGGCTTGCATATCCTTTTTATCCTGATCAGTCATGCCATAGACGGAGATATTGGCAATTATTTCTGCGATATTTTCAATATCCAGTCCCCCGAGAAATCCGGCAAAAACTTTCATTTTGTTGGAGTCATAAAGTTTTTCAGCCCCCACGGCCATGGTTATATCGTACAGGCCACTGGTAACGCCGAGCCAGGCGTGGTGAAAGGCGGTGGAACCACCGGCGCAGGCGTTTTCCACGTTAGTCATGGGAATGGATTCTATTCCGATAGGTCTTAATGCTACCTGTGCCCTGATACAATCCTGTCCTTTACTATATCCCCAACCGGAATTAGAAAACCAGAGGGCTTGGATGTCTTTTTTATCAAGGCAGGCTTCTGTCAGGCAGGGATTTACAGTGCTTGCGGCGAGGTCTTTAATGCTTTTATCAATATATTTCCCGAATTTAATAGTATGTGCGCCAATAACATATACATCTCTCATAGCTTGCGACCTCAAAATATTTTATTGGTTTTATCTATTTATTACATTGGTTTAACCAATACATACAATTAATACTTGCTTTTGTCAAGAAAAAATACATAATATACGCATCCGGTTAAATCACGGGTATGAACTCTAAAAGCAATCTTTGCGAAAAATTCCGTAGCAAGCTGCGGTGTATCATACCCTCCGCTATGCGGGATAATTCGACTTACGCTTCAAACTTCATCCCGACAAGTCGGGATTAGTTTTCAGCAAGTCTCATTACAAGTTATTTGGAGGTTACAAAGGTTAATGGCCAATAAACAAGCTCATCAAAAGGTTGCGACTGCTCTCATGCGCGATATTTTTTTCCATAAAATAAAACCTGGCGAAAAACTGCCGCCGGAACGCGAATTATCCAGTTCCATGAATGTGGACAGGACTTCTCTGCGTGTGGCGCTCAAACAACTGGAATCTATGGAATTACTGGACATTCGTCCGGGAGACGGTATTTATGTTAAGGATTTTTTAGAAAATGCCGGTATTGATTTTTTGCGAACGCTTTTTTCGCAAAGTGACGTTCCCCAAAACGAGATGGCAGTTGACGCTTTTATGATTGATGAGGTTTGGGAATGGTGGATTATCCTGTTTCCTGAAATGATCAGACTTGCCGGACAGAGAGGCTCCTCCCGCGATTTTAAGAAATTATCCGATTCAATGGATTTAGAAATTAAATACAAAGACAAAAAAGACAAACTAATTGAAATTTGGATGGACCAGCAGGATATTGTTGCCGCAACAGTAAACAATATGGTTATATTACTTCTTTTCAATTCATCACGCCCTCTGCGCAGAAACATGCTCCGAATATTTATGGACTCCGTAAATCAAACCGATCTGGAGAAATTTATTACATCCAAGAAATCACTTTTAATGAAATTTCTCATGAGCTCGGGCAAAGATATGGACAATTACGTGGAACAATATCGCTCGATGCTTTTATTGCAGCGCCAAATCACCCGCAGCAAGCGGATTCAGGAAACGGGTTCATCCGATACAACGCGATTGCAGTGATAATCTCCTCTTCTGAAACAATAACAGCATTGCCCGTATCGGTTATTGGCGAATCTTTAGATAGTAAATCAGCGCAGTGAAAGATTTATCCGGTATAGAATATTTATACGCTCTTTGAACGAAACTTTTTTCCAATTCAAAACTATAAGCTTCATAGAAACGGTAGGATAGCGCAGTATCGGTGGCTACGGACGTCCCTTCATAGCCGCGAGCGCGAACAGTATCTACAAATTGATCCATAAGTGCTCTGCCCACCCCACGGCTTCGATATTTTTTTATTGAGGTGAATAGCGCTATTTCGCACATGGGCCAACGGTTGGGATGAAGAAAGAAATAGGGCAGATATCCGTAGATCAACTGAAAAAAATGTCTATAGGCCAGCCAATTCATTCCATAGACATTAATAAGTCCTTTGGGGATCACATATAACAAATAAAACAGAAGGGCGTTGAGAATATCTTTTATCTTAAAAGGCGCCGCGCCAAAGATAATGCCGCAAATTTCCCCGTCCACTTCCGCGACATAACAGTCCGTCGACATTTTATAGAAAAATTTTATAAAGTCCTCGTGCAAGCTTGGCTTTGCATGCTTGATTGATGGCCATAAAATGTGGTCAAAACCTTCATTAAAACACAGGACAGCGCTTTCCAGGTCCTTTTCTTTATCAAACGCTCGGATTTTTGTTTTTATCATCTCGCTGTCCTCTTTTATTGTTTGTTAACTCATTTCTTTGAATTGAGAAAATTCATTTCAACAAGGAAATTATACCAGGCGCGCCCTCGTTCACTCCGGTTGAAAATAAGCCAATGTCCGCCTGTCAGGAATCGCCTGTTTTTGATGCCCCATTGCTCACATAATAATCGGGCATGTTCGAAGGGACACAGCAGGTCACCGCGCGAAGCAACGACCAGCATTTTTTCCGGCGGCAATTTGGGGTTAAAGTGGAAAGGAGAGTGAAGTTCCCATACACGCCACATTTTTTCCCGCAACCGGCCATCGACGGGAAATGGAAGCCGCGCGTGATCAGGATCCATGGGATTGGTAAAAAGGATTGCCGGCACCATCATGGCCGCAAATGATGTGATTGTTGTCAGGCTCGTAAGCAGAGCTGCGCTGTGTCCGCCCAGGCTCGCGCCGATCAATCCAATCTCCGGCGCACCCAGCTCGGAAAGAATCAGAAATGAGCCGTAGAGATCATATAGCGTTTGTCCCACTGCCTCGCAGGTCATCACCACATCGTCGGGTTGCATGTACATTCCCCTTTGCCTGAAAGAACCGGCCTGACGCTTCCAATGGAAGGGTGCTATAAAAAGAACAACGTCGAGTCCCTTATCGTAAAGATTCTTAATCCGGAACATTTTTTTCGCTTGTCGTGGTTCTCCCAGCATATATCCATGATGACAAAGAACTGTCTTGCGATGGTTGTCTGAGTGAGTCCACCTGACGAGGTATCCGGTTCTATTGGCAGAATATGAATTGTAGTGCTCTCGTATTAAAGGATTCTTTGTCGTATACCCGCTCTGATAACTGATGAGTTGATACTCGCCGTCATGGTAGGGTTTTCTTTCAATTATGGAATAAACGGGAGCTTTAGCCGGGAAAGTAAAAAAAGATTCCGGGTTGTCTAGGTATCCATTGTCAATATAGTAATCAATCTGTTGCTCATAAGTTTCACGGCTGATATTCCGTTTCGGTTTAAGCGGCTCGAGAATCCTGGCTGCCGCCAGAAATAAAAAATCTACGCAACTGCCGAGTAAGTCCAGTAAACGTTCTCCAGTTTTGAGTTTCAAGTCTGGTCCGTTATTCATTATCACATGACTTCTTTCAGCCAGGCCGCTATTGGCGGCACAACCTCATCGACATTATTGGTCATAACCAGGTGTTCCGTATTTTTAAAGAACAGATATTTCTTTTTGCACGTCAGTCTGTTGAAAATATTGTCAACATACTTTTGTGGAAATATTGTATCGTTTTCTGCATGAATAAGCATAATTGGCACCGTAATTTGCTCGACCGGTTTAGCAAGATCCGTGTGCATGAGTGATCCCAGCGCCCTGATGGTGATCCATTTAACCGCAACAGAATTATCTTTGAGAAGCGTCGCGGCATCCGTACCACTTTTAGATTTTTCCTTGGAAAGATCAAGATATAATGAGATGGGGATGGCATAACCCTTATATAAGTTGGCCAAAAACTCGGCAAAGGGAATAATAAACAGAGGCGGCCTGAATTGAGACAGTACCAGATTCTCTTTCCCGTTGAGGTCGGCAAGGTTATGGCACACAGCTGCCGCGATCGAATTATCGCGCGCCGCCGCGTAAAAAGCGACTATGCCGCCTTGACTACTGCCGGCAATAGCGACTTTACCGCCGAAACGTTCCCGCGCGTATTTCACGACGGCTAGCGTGTCATCAACGATTTCATTAATAGTATAGTCTCCGCGTGGTCCGCTGCTCAGGCCATGGCCGCGCGGATCAAATCCGACCACATTAAATCCCTGTTTATAGATTTTATACATAACTTCAATGTAAAATTTGGCGTAAACTGAAGTGCCGGGAATAAATACCACTGTCGGCATGTTTTTGCCGGCAGAAAACACATCAAGGTGAAGTTTGAAACCGTTGGCATCAAGATAATCTTCGGCGAGAGCGCTGCGATCAATGCTGATTTTCTCACCTTTCAGAAAATCATTAAATGATTGCTGTGCTGTAGCTTCATCCGGAATCTTTGTATTTATGTGCATCCTGCTGATCGCGTACCAGGATAGATGAAAAGCCACAACAATCAAAACTGCGATTAAAAGAATTTTTTTCTTCATAGCCATTGTACCTCCGGTTTTTTTCTTGATACTGTGTTTGTATATTTATATGCGGGATATCCCATTACCATGCTCGCGTAAATTCGTCTACCCTTTGGAACCTTAAGCTTTTTCCGCAAATTGCCACTATACCGCAGGTACATAGTCAAAAGACCTGTCAAACAAGTTCCCAAACCAAGAGCATGCGCATAATTGATTATTGTTGTCGTGGCAATGTTGCAGTTATCAGACGCGAACCGGGCTCTTTTCGGTCCGTGAATCAAGATCAGTGCCGGGGCGTTGTGCAGAATGAAATCCCTGCCGGTTTCAGCATTTTGCTTTTGGGCATAATCCATTACTCTCAAATACCTATTGTTGGTCAAACCGGCAAGACTTACTATCAACCTGCCGATTCCTTTCTTGGTCTTATTGAATAAGCGGCTCGTAAATCCAAAGATAGTATTTGCTGTTTCTTCTATCAGATGTTTGTCGGTAATGACGATATAGCCGACATTCTGGTCATTGCTTGCCGTGGGAGCGTATCGGGCCAGATCGAGTACCTGCTCAATGATGTCGCGCGGCACCGGCGCGTCTTTGAATTGTCTGATGCTCCTTCTGCTGCTGATTATATCGCGGTATACATCCGGCTGTAGATTCTTTCTATTCACCCCGATGATTTGTTCCATTTTGAGACTGTCATGGCGTATGGCGCCACACGGGCATACGGCAACGCAATGACTGCATCGGTTGCATAGCTCAACATCCACAGGCTGTGATTTGCCGTCAACGATCCGCCACACACCCGCGACGCAGTCACGGACACAGAGCATGCATTGATTGCATTTGTCCTCTATTTTTTCAATTCGCATAAATTTCCTTTTTGTAATCCCTCTAACTTTTATTGATTCCTCTCAAGTTCCCCTAGTAAAAAATTGCCCGTGATTTAAATTCTTCCAAATTGTTCAGAGTATATTCACAGTCTTGTTTCCTTTGTTCAATTTGGGATTGCCTGGCGATTATTTCTTCGGGACGGCGTTGTTTGCCGGCAAAATTCTCATTCCAATCTTTGATCAATTCACTGGCATGAAGGCATACCTCATTTGCTTTTTTCCGGAGGGAATCAAATCTTTTAATCTCACCCGGAGTATCAAATTCAATGCCCTTGAAATAGGCGGAAGAGTTTGCCATTCCCGGCTTGATGACGGTGCCCGCTGTTGTTTCGATGGCGACTTTTTCTGCCGGGCTAAGTTTGGCGACCACCCAGGCGTGATTGCTTTCTCGTGCCAGCTGCCGGTAGTTCCATGTGGTGACGTTTTCCTTGATGTTTCCACCCATAATCTTCGCTTCAATGCCGTTAGTTCTCAATTGGTTCCAAACGTCGATGGCCATATCCAGGCAAACGAAGTCACCCTCTAAAGTATAGGTGTGCGTTTTGTGAAACCCGGCAGCAATTCGTTCTATAATCTGCATTTTGTCCGAAGTTTGTGTTGCCGGTGGGGCGGTTTCGGGAGCAGAGGTTACGGGGGTGGGGAGTGATTGGGCAGGAGGTGGACCGGGACTTGGTGGTATTATCACTGGAGCCATTTTATTTGCTACAGGTGATTCCTTGTTGACTGGTTTTAAGAAATATATCATAGAAAGAGCAGCGGCAATTACCAGAAAAATGACGGCAGGTACAATGTATTTATTGATAGATATGGGAGTGCTCTTTTGAGGATCGGCCGAAGGGTCCGGGATTTTTCCCCCGCACACCGGGCATTTGAAATTGCCTTTCTTCAGCGTATACGCAATATCCTCAGAATTGAATTCGACATTACAATGTGGACACTCGATATGCATGCCATTTCCCTTGTTTCTGCAGCGACTTTTTTCTATCCGAATTTCTGTTGACTGAACAATAATAAAAATATTACGCCCTCTTTATCACAGCCACGCTTTTTGCAAAATATTTTTATTATCAATCAAAAGACGCATATAATCCAATTCCAAGGATATCATTTCCATATCTTTACGGCGCAGCCATTCGGAAAGCCAGGCAAAACGAAGCGCGACAATAAATTCCAACAAATACAGCCAGCTTTTTTTAGAAATAATTTTTGCCTCTTTCATATCGGCAATAAAACATTTAACCAGATCGCCGGTGAGACTTTGCGGATCTTCCACTCCGATACAGCCGATTAAATTGGCCGCGTCATATAGTTCACTTTTATATCCGCAGAATTCCCAGTCAATCACACATTTAATATTGTCGGCGGACCAGATAACATTCAGCGGATGATAATCGCCGTGACAAAAAGCCACAGGCAGTTTTTCATACATGGGCATAAAATCTTTTTCCAGAAACCTGGCCACGTTTTTAATTTCATCTTTTATATCTTTATTGTAAAGATTAATTTCGCGGATTAGTTTGTAGATGTAATCTTTGAGAGAAAAAACGTTGCCTGGATTTTGAAAAGGCAGGCTTTTCGATTTACGTCGTAAATCAATCAAGAATGCGGCCAGCGCCGGACCTCGCCATTTATCATAAATGTATTTTCCGCGGTCAAGTTCGACACCCGGCACAAAAGGAATCATTTGCCAGAAATTGTTTCTGTGTTCGATGATAAAATCTCCTTTTCCCGAGGCCAGATAAGGCTGCACGCCCACTAGATTTTTCTTTGCTAAAAAATCAATCGTTGTAGCTATCCGTTTTTTGTTTTCGAAAGATTTCGGCGGAATTTGCTCCAGCACGAAATATTTACCATTTTCATCCTCCAGAACAATGCGAAAAACAGAACGTTCCGGGCTTCCCTGAATAGGAATATTTTTGTGTATTCTTTTTAGATTTACTTGCCAGAGAGTGGCTACGGATTTCAAAATTTCTTTGCGGAAAGGAATTCTCTCGGTAACACGGACAACGGATTTTAGCTTTTTCTCTGTATGTTTTTTCAGTGTGGCGATTTTCTTTGATTGAGGAAGTTTCTTAATTTCCAGTTCCAGACGCATTGCTTCGGTTTTTTCCATTTTCGCACTGGTTGCTAATAATTCCAAAGGTCTTCGGGAGCGTGTATATTTTGAGGCCGTTCCCTGATTATGAGCGGCTAAGCGTTTTCCCATGTTATTGGTTATGCCAGTATAAAGACTTTCGTCAGAACAACGCATAATATACACAACCCATGTCTTATTTTTTTTACAAGTCTTGGTATTCATGATGTTATTTTTCTACAATAGAGCGGTCAACTTTGCCATTTAATTTTATGGGGCCATTTTATGTTTATAGATTACCTGCTGTTTTCACATCATTATTTTTGCAAAACAGGTTGCCTTGGCATTTAAAAATAAAATAATCTTAATGATGCTTTGTGTTTAGTATTACCTTTAAATAATAGCCTGTAAGACAAACACCTACTTCTCGTAGGATAAAATCCCGCCTGGAATTAGGACTGAAGCCGATACCGCAAACCATTCAAAAGGTATATTCAATAATCGCTCTTTAGGGGGGACGTGAACTGCATCAGCCATCTGTAATATGTCCCCTATGTCCCCCGCAGGACGGCCGTTGAAAGAAAAGACTTTTGTTGAACTAACAGGAACGAGGCCAAACATAGGGGCGTACCCCCCCCTGAAGAGATTTTAAAAGACCGCATCTCTAAAACCAAAGGAGATGAATCGAATATAAAAAGAATATGCTTTTTCAGGAGAAAGCTGAAGGCATAAAAAAAATTTTAGAATAAAGGAGAACTGATATGGCTGAAGCAAATGAACAAGATTTTTACGACAAGGTATTCCCTGTGCCCGATAGAGTAAGAGAAAAATCTTATATCAAGAGCAGGGCAGAGTATGACAAACTTTACAAAGAGTCCATTGACGATCCCAATGCTTTCTGGGCGAAAATGGCTTCCGAAAGACTGAGTTGGTTTAAACCCTTCGATAAAAAGAAGGTTTCGGACTGGTCGTTTGACGCCAAAGACCTTCATGTCAAATGGTTTGAAGGCGGCAAGATCAACGTCAGTTACAACTGCCTGGATCGTCATCTTGCAACCAAGAAAAACAAGGCCGCGATCATTTTTGAAGGCAACGATCCTAATGACTGGAAGGTATATACCTATCAGGATATGTATCGCGAAGTAAATAAGTTCGCCAATGTTCTAAAAAAACTTGGTGTCAAGAAAGGCGACCGGGTTTCCATTTATCTGCCCATGATCGCTGAACTGGCCATTGTCATGCTGGCCTGCACGCGCATCGGTGCCATTCATGCTATCGTGTTCGGTGGATTTTCGGCGGAAGCTTTAAGAGACCGCATCAATAACTGCGGCGCTGAAGTTGTTATTACCTGCGACGGCACCTACCGTGGAGCCAAGGCTGTTCCCCAGAAAGCCACCTGCGAAAAAGCAGTGGAACAGTGCCCCTCCGTGAAAACCATGGTTGTTGTGAAACGCACCGGTATGGAAATAACCATGAAGGAAGGCCGCGACATCTGGTACGAAAAACTGATGGCCGAAGCTGACCGTTATTGCGAACCAGAATGGATGGATGCAGAAGATCCTCTCTTCATTCTTTACACCTCCGGTTCCACCGGACAACCCAAGGGTGTTGTTCATACCCAGGCTGGTTATCTGCTCTATGCTTCCATAACCCAGCAGTATGCTTTTGACGTGCTTGATGAAGATACTTACTGGTGCACGGCCGATATAGGATGGGTCACCGGTCACAGCTACGTGGTCTATGGACCGCTGTGCAACGGTTTCACCAGCATCCTTTTCGAAGGTGTTCCCAACTATCCTGACTTCGGCCGTTTCTGGGCTGTAGTCGAAAAATATAGTGTCAATAACTTCTATACCGCGCCGACTGCGATCCGCTCGATTGCCAAAGAAGGCGACAAATGGGTCGATATGCATGATATTACCTCTCTGCGCGTTCTGGGTTCGGTCGGCGAACCGCTCAATCCCGAAGCCTGGTGGTGGTATTACAATAAGATCGGCGCTGGCCGCTGCACAATCGCTGATACCTGGTGGCAGACAGAAAATGGCGGACACATGATCCTACCTCTGCCCGGCGCAATCGATATCAAGCCAGCCAAAGCCATGGTTCCATTCTTCGGTGTAGTCCCTGCCATAATGGATGAGGACGGAAAAGAAATAAAAGGTCCCGGCAAAGGTGCGCTCTGTATTAAAAACGCATGGCCTGGCATCACCCGTGGTTTGTGGGATGACAAAGAAGGCCGGTTCGCCGAGAATTATTTCTCCCAGTTCCCTGGTTATTACTTCTCGGGCGACGGTGCGGAACGCGATGAAGATGGCGATTACAAAATCACCGGCCGTGTCGATGACGTTATCAATGTTTCCGGTCACAGACTGGGCACTGCGGAAGTCGAGGCGGCTCTTACTTCTCACCCGGATGTCGCTGAAGCTGCAGTTGTCGGTTTCCCGCATGAAATCAAAGGGCAGGGCATCTTTGCTTATGTCACACTGAACCATAATGTGGACAAAACTGATGAACTCAAAAAAGCCCTGGTCGCGCATGTCCGCAAGGTCGTTGGTCCGATCGCGTCACCCGACCAGATTCAATGGGCGGATGGTTTGCCAAAAACCAGATCCGGCAAGATTATGCGCCGTGTTCTGAGAAACGTAGCCGCCAAAACGTTCGGTGACTTCGGTGATACGTCAACGCTGGCTGATCCGGCCGTGGTTGATGATCTGGTCGCCAACCGAAAGAAGATTGGTTAGCATCTCTTCTATGCGGAAAACATTACGAGTGTTCTCCGCATAGAAAATTCCTTCCTAAAAATGCCGTTTCTCTTAAAAAAGGAAACGGCATTTCCTTTTTTAGATTAAGGAAAGTTTTAAGTAGTTAAGATTTGAGTAATTAAGAAGGAGAGAATTATGCACATTTTTTTATGCGTAAATCTTTATTCTTTGTTACGATAGATTCAGCGACATCGAAACCATGTTCTCATCTTTGGAATCCATTATAAAGTCACAGTGCCGGAATATCCGTATCATGGCATAATTTTCCTGAAGTGTTTCCGCGCGAATTGTTTTGTAACCTTCCTTTTTGGCAAGTTCAATGCACTGCGCGGACAAGGTATGGCCCAGAGATTTATTCTGCCAGAGATCCGAGACGATAATGGCGTATTCCGCTTCGCCCTCGCAACGTTTGTTTTTAATTAAACGCGCAATGCCGAGAAATTTATGCTTATCGCCATCCTTCATCTCCGCGACAACGGCGACTTCCTCCTCCGGATTGAGATTGCAGAAACGCTGCGCCCGCTCCGGCGTGGCGGAAAAAGGAGACAAGAATCTGAGCCACAGAGACTTTTGTGAACAATTGTTGACGAAATCAGTCCATAGCCCGATATCTTTGGGATTAATCAGGCGTAGGTGCACGGGCCTGTCATCGACAGAAAGCGAATCCTTGGTAAGGTGACGGGCGATGGAATCGGCAATGGCGCCCTGGCGTCTGACGCCGTAATGATACATCTGGCTTAAGACTTCCGCCGCCATTTCCGCCGTGGAATAAATGGGGATACCGGCCTGTTCCATCTTGACCACATCATCAATCATGAATTCCTTGCAGGCAACGCAGCAGACAACCGTTTTTTCTTTATAATCTATGTTCTTCATGACATCCACGAATGAGCTCAATATCTCGCCCTGAATAATCACGATAAAGCTGTGCACGTCGTTGCTTTCCACGCCAATTTCAATCAGATCTTTCACCTGCTGCGGTGTCATGGAAAAAGAGCAGTCGATAGGATTGCCGATACTGACATAATCGGGCATAACTTTCTGGAGCCGATTTTGAAAATACGGTTCCAGAGTAGCCAGACGCATGTTGGAGAGATACAACATATCCGTCGCGGCAACGCCCATCGAGCCGGTATAGGTGATTACCAGGACCCCATTGCCTTTCGGGACAGGCTGTTTGGAAAAAGCTCGCGTCAGCGCGAACAGATGCTCGTTGTCTTTGGCCCGGATTAAGCCGCTTTGCTTAAACGCCGCGCTGTTGATTTCGTCATTGCCGGCGAGCGATGCGGTATGGGAAGATACTGCCTTTTTACCGGCTTCCGTGCGTCCCGATTTCAAAACAATGACAGGCTTGCGCACCGCTGCACGGCTGGCCACGTCCACAAAACGTTTACCGCTACGGATGTCCTCCATATACATAACAATCACGGAAATATTGTCATCGTCACTTAAATATTCCAGAATATCCGTTTCATTGATATCCATCTTATTGCCGATAGTCGCCACAATGCCGAAATCCAGAACGTTGCTCAATCCTGTAAGAATACCGGCGGCGTAAACCCCGGCCTGCGCGACCATGCCGACATTGCCCTGGCGCAAATCGGATAGCAATCCGATAGATTGTACCATATTGTGATGGGTGTTGATGATGCCGGAACAATTAGGTCCCAGAACGCGACAACCATGTTCACGGATTATTTTTTCAATTCTTTCCTGAGCCTGTTTTCCTTCTTCGCCGGTTTCCGCAAAACCAGCGGCTTCTACCACAACGTACTTTATTCCCTTGGCGCAGCAATCGGCGATGGCCGCCTCGACCGCTTTGGCTGGAACGATAATGATGGCCATATCCACCAGTTCCTGCACGTCCAGAATCGATTTGTAGCATTTGACGCCCTTAATGGATTCTTTACGGGGATTGATCGGGTAGAGTCTGCCGGGAAAGTCATGATTAATCAGATTCCAGAAAATATTATAGCCGAGTTTTCCTTTGACGTCGGACGCTCCGATTACCGCGATGCTTTTAGGATAGAAAAAATCACGCAGGTTCTCACGGCCCGTCGGCGTGAGATTTTCTTTCGATGACGGTTCACTGACAAACATCCGGGCGTCAACGGTGATATAACCGTCCGGATACAAGAACAACGGGTTAAGATCAAGTTCGCTTATTTCATGATTTTCCACAACCAGTTGAGATATTTTTAAAAGCAGATGACTGAGCGAATCCAGATCAACAGCCTTGCCTCGATATCCCTCCAAAATAGCGGCGCCCCGGATTTCCGCGATCATTTCCGAGGCGTCCTTTTCGGTGATCGGCAGAATTCGGAAAGAAACATCGCGCAATACTTCGACAAATACGCCGCCCAATCCGAACATGATGAGCGGTCCAAAGCTCGGATCGCGCGTCACGCCGATGATGGCTTCAATACCCGGCTTAGTCATTTTCTGAATGGTTACACCTTCGATATGCTGGTATTTAAATGTCTCTATGATTTCATGGTATGCATTACGCACGTCCTCGGGAGAGGTCAGATTAAGTTTTACTCCGCCCGCGTCTGTTTTATGAACGACATCGGGTGAAACAATTTTCATAACGACGGGAAATCCTATTTTTTCGCTCATGACCAGCGCTTCGTTTTCGGATCGGGCAACCAGAAAGCCTGTGGTCGTAATGCCGATACCTTCGAGGATTTCCTTCGTTTCGTGCTCCATCAGATAACTGCGGTTATCCCGGACAGCCTGATGGATTATTTCGGCTAATCCTTCTTCCAACAGCTTTCCCTTTGCGGAAGGTGAATCGGCTTTTGTATCTTTTTTACAATTTTTTGAATTGCCTGATGCTAAAAATGTCTGGTTCATACTGCCCCCTTTTGTTGATTTATCCCCGCGTGTTACTGTACCGCGGCAGAATAATAACAAACCTGAACATGGTAATGGATTAGCACAGGCATGAAAAAGATAATATCAGCGTGAGTCTTGTTTGTTTGTCAGAAAAAAACTGGATAGTCTGACAGTTTTTGTCTGACAAACATCACCATCATTCTTAAAAGAATTAAATTAAAAGTAAGCTAGTTTATGAGTTTGTTGTGAACAGCGTAAAGCGTGAGTTCGGCATTCTTTTTCATACCCATTTTGGACATAATGCGGGTGCGGTAGGTGCTGATGGTTTTGACGCTTAAGCAAAGTTCACCGGCAACGTCGGAAACGGTTTTGCCTTCCGCCAGCATCAGCATAATCTGGTGTTCACGGTTGGAAAGCCTTTCGTGAGGCAGTTTTTCAGTATCTATTTCCATTTCATCAGCCAACTTTTCCGCCAGCGATGAAGTAACGTATTTACCGCCACACGCCACTTTGCGGATAGCGCCGATTAGTTCCTGAGGAGCGCTGGCCTTGGTGAGATATCCTGAAGCACCAGCCTTTAGTGCGCGAACTGCATACTGTTCTTCCGGATGCATGCTTAAAATCAACACAGCGAGCTTCGGACACTGGGCCTTAATATCTTCGAGCACTTCTAATCCACTGCGGCCGGGCATGGAAATATCAAGAAGTACCACATCATATTCATTTTCTGTCACCTTTTTCAGTGTTTCAGGACCGTTTTGTGCTTCGTCTTTAACGGCCATGTCCTTTTCGTCTGCAAGAATTTGTTTGACGCCCTGACGTACAACGGCGTGATCGTCCGCAACCAATATGCGTATCATGATGGTTTTTCTCCTTTATCCAATGGAATCAATACCCTTACTGTTGTCCCCGAAGGTTTGGCATTGCGCACATGGACTGTACCGCCCCATAGATGAGCGCGTTCGCGCATGCCGATCATACCGAAAGAATGCGAATCATCAACCTGCCATTGGGTGATGCCGATACCATTATCCGTAACCTCCAGACACAACTCTTTGTCTTTTTCCGTAAGGCTTACTTTGCACTGCGTGGCTTTTGAATGTCTCGCGATATTAGTGAGCATTTCCTGAAAAATACGAAATATTGATGTGGCCATTTCTTTACTGATGACAGCGGTGTCGCAACGTATATTCGCCTGACAGCGAATTCTGGAGCGTTTCTGAAAATCACCAGCCTGCCATTCAATTGCTGCCGGCAGTCCCAAATCGTCGAGCAGACTGGGACGAAGTTCCATCGTAATTTTATGCACGCTTTCAATAGTTGAGTTGACCAGAGCAGACATATTCCTTGTCTTTTCCATGATATTTTTGTTGTTGGCCGGCAGACGATTCTCCAGCCAGGATAAATCCATTTGCAGAGCAGTGAGCGACTGACCCAGCTCGTCATGGATTTTGCGGGCAACACGCGTGCTTTCTTCCTCGCGCACCGATTGAAGATGAATGGAAAGATTTCGCAAATCCTCACGCGAGCGCTCCAGTTCTTCCTGTGCTTTCTTCTGCTTGGTGATATCTTCAAAAGTAACTACAATACGTTTTTCGCGCAGCTTTTCTCCGATACGCGAAGCCTTCATCCGGCAGATAATTTCCCGTCCGTCCTTGCACATGCAGGGAAATTCTGTTTCATAGGTTCTTTGTTTTTCCAAGCTGGAATAAAAAATATCGCCTATTTCATCAGCTTCTTCTTCGTTACGATAAATCATGCGGATGCTATTGCCGATGAGTTCCTCGCGATGCCAACCAAATATTATTTTGACCGCGTTATTGGCAAAATTAATCCGGCGTTCATGCAAACCGACCACCGCCTGTGGAATAGCATCGAGAATGGATGATTCCAGAGCTTCCAGTTCTTCCAGCCGGCGGCTGGCTTCTTTCCGTTCTGTCACATCCATCGAGTTACCCAATATAGCGCGCCTTTCTTTAAATTTAATGGACATGACTGTTTCCATAATCCATTTAATCCTTCCATCTTTGGTAATAATGCGGAATTCATAGGGTGAAAAGCGCTGTTCCTTTAGCATCATAATCGCGTTTTTGGCCGTCTTACGGAGGTCTTCGGGCAGAATAAATGAAACAGGATTCATTCTGAGCATTTCTTCTTCAGTGTAGCCAGTGTAGTCCCGAAAATGTGAATTGATAAACTTAAAATGTCCGTCCTGCATGATATAGAAACCCACTTGAGAACTATGAGCCAGAATTTTGTATAGATCTTCACCGGAAGCTGCCATCGATGCGGAGGCGTCCTGTCCAGCCAATTGCGTCCGGAGACTTTTTACCATATCGATCAACTCTTTTTGGGACATTCGTGCCAGATTCATCCGCACCTCCATTTATCGTCAGGCAGATGTTTTATTTAATCATAATCGGCTGGAAAAATAAATGTCTTTGATCGATAGCTTCACAGTTTTCTCTGCCGAAACATATCAGAATATCCTGGCTAAAATCCTGGATATAATTGGTGCTCCTCGCGAGAGTTGAACACGCGGCATTAGTAAAACTCAAATATTACAAACGTGATGCAGTAATATTTTTAAATTTAATAATGCCCCCGCGGCTTGCTTTGGGATTCATATTCATGATTGACATACAAAAGACTTCTTTATATGTTTCCATCATGAAAAAGTGGTGCCCAATGAAACGAATACTATTTTCTATAGTCTGCATTTTTTTAATACCTGTTGTTTTTGCTGAGGCGGGTATTGCGGATAAAAATGCCTCATTGATTCAAGCCGCGGAAAAAGGAAACCTTCCGGAAGTTCAGGTTGCACTGAATAACGGAGCTGATATTAACGCAACGTTGATCAAAAAATATTATGGCATTTTTGTAAAAGGTGTAACGGCATTGATAGCGGCATCGGAGAACGGTCATACGGAGGTCGTCAAATTCCTTTTGGAAAAAGGTGCTGATGTAAATATAAAAAATACCGACGGCTTAACTGCCCTGATGGTGACATCGCAAAAAGGTCACATGGAGGTTATCAAACTCCTTTTGGAAAAGGGTGCTGATGTAAATATAGAAGATACCAACGGCGTAACTTCTCTCATGGTAACATCGCAAGACGGCCATACGGAGATCGTCAAACTCCTTTTGGAAAAAGGCGCTGATGTAAATGTAAAAAATACCAACGGCTTCACTGCTCTCATGGTGACATCTCAAAACGGCCATACGGAGATCGTCAAACTCCTTTTGGAGAAAGGCGCTGATGTAAATACAAAGAATCGTGACGGCGTAACTGCCCTGATGATGGCTGCGGAGAAGGGTTATACTGATGTCGTCAAACTCCTTCTGGCGAAAGGTGCTAATGTAAAAACAAAAAATACCGACGGCTTAACTGCCCTCATGGTGACATCGCAAAACGGCCATACCGAGATCGTCAAGCTCCTTTTGGGAAAGGGCGCTGATGTAAAGGCAAAGAATCGTAATGGTGTAACGGCCCTGATGCTGACGTCGCAAAAAGGCTATACCGAGATCGTCAAGCTCCTTTTGGAGAAGGACGCTGATGTAAAGGCAAAGAGTCGAGACGACGTAACTGCCCTGATGATGGCTTCGGAAAAGGGTCATACGGAGATTGTCAAACTCCTTTTGGAAAAGGGCGCTGATGTAAATGTAAAAAATACCGACGATATAACTGCTCTCATGGTAACATCGCAAAACGGACATACTGAGATCGTTAAACTCCTTTTAGTTAAAGGCGCTGATGTAAATGTAAAAAGATCCTCAGATGGTGTTACTGCCTTGATGATGGCATCGGAGAATGGTCATACGGAGATCGTCAAACTTCTTTTGAAAAAGGGTGCTAATCTAAAGGCAAAGACGACGATTGATGATATTGACTATACTGCCCTGGGCATAGCGAAAATGAAGGGCAAAAAAGATATTATAGAAATACTGGAGAAAGCCGGTGCAAAGGAATAATTGGTGCCCCTGGCGTGAGTCGAACACGCGGCCCACAGATTAGGAATCTGTCGCTCTATCCTACTGAGCTACAGGGCATCCGGCATCTTGACCCATGATCCTTGCTACGTGACCCTTCTTTCTTTCTTTTCCGGTTCAAACTGATTTTTCGCCGACCAGAATGCCGGCAGATGGCGCAATAAATACATAAGGCTTTTGCGATGTTGCCAAATGCGTTTGCGGAATTTCTTGCGCCATTCTTTGTCGGAATAAAAACGTTTTACATGTTCGTTGTATAGTTGATCGAGTCTTTCTCGGGACGCTATGTCTTTAGGAACAAATACAAAGTTCAGACAGTTCATCAGCCGCCAGTCTTCATTAAAAATTCCTTCTTCTTTTATGATGCTCCAGAGAGGCGCGCCGGGAAAAGGCGTAAATTTGGCCATGTTCATATCATCTAATCCCAGCGAAATGATAAAGTCGGATGTGCGCTTGATGGACTCTTCCGTCTCGCCCGGCAATCCCATCATAAAAAGTCCTTTGGCACGTAAATCTGCATTTTGAATCCGCAGGACGGTATCGCGAACAGCATCCAGCGATACGTCTGATTTATGCTTCTCTAGCATTTCCGGATCAGCCGATTCTATTCCCAGTGAGACCATGAGACAGCCGGCTCTTTTCAGCATTCCCAGCAAATCATCATCAGTGTAACCCACGCGCACGGCACAGTTGAAATTAATTCCCAGAGGATAGCGGCTGAGTTTTTCGCAAAGGCTTACTATTCGCTGGCGGTTGGCGGTAAACAAATCGTCGTAAATATTGATATGTCGAACGCCGAATTTTTCCCGCAAATGTTTCATGTGTTCATAAATGTAATCGGCGGAATTGTAACGGAAACCTTTTTTGAAAACGGAACGGTCGCAATAAGAACATTGATACATGCAGCCACGTGAGGTGATCATTGTTGCTCCGGGCGTGTTGATGTAACTGAATAACGGTAGGTGATAGTCACGGGGAAATCCATTAAGTTTTTCATAAGCTGGAAACGGCAGAAAATCCAAATCCTGTATCTTCGGGCGCGGATCATTGACGATGACGTCCGCTTTTTGCCACCGGATCAATCCTTTGATTTCAGCAGGGTCAAGACCGGCAGCAAGCTCGGACATTGTTATTTCACCTTCGCCGGCAACCAGAAAATCAAAATCCGGGTAATCCCGCAGAAGTTTTTCTTCTAAAGCGGAAACATGGACTCCGCCGCATACCGTCATCGTGTTGGGAGATAGTCTTTTAATTATTTCCGCCAGATCAGCGGCATCGGGGAATGATGATGTTGTTGCCGAGAATCCGACAATATGAGGTTGATAAGATAAAATCGTTTGCGCCTGTTTTTGTAAATCTGTCAAAGCGCCGGGGCCCAGGCAATCGTAAACGAAAACATCATGTTTTTTTTGCGTCAGATAGGCGGCAATGGAAAGCAGGCCCTGCGGTACCATGCGGTTGGCGATATCGGTAATATCGCGCTTGCCGGGGAACCAGTTGAATCCCCGCGGATGAACAAGGACGATTCGTTTTTTTTGTTGAGAGGAAGCCATTTAAATATTTTCTTCCTGCGTTTGTCCCCCGCTGGCGGGGGATTAAGGGGGTGGAAGCCGTTGGGTACTACTAGGGGAAAAATTCCCCAAATATCCACCTCCGTCACTGCGTGACACCTCCGCCAGCGGAGGACACGGAATGACAGACAATTATATTTATTTTGTTGATCCCACAACAAAAACCTGTTTGCCCGAAGCGTGGCGGTTATAATGCACGAAAAGGGTGGATGGTTTTTCCCTAAGCGCCCGGGCTATGCCAAAAGCAGCTGCCGTTGAGTGAATTCCGCAGCAAGGCAGATAATCTTCAATCGCCCATCCGTCACTTTTCCAGAGGTCTGTTTCTGTTTTGTTAATGCGGAAACCGGGCAATAGAATTCGATTTTTTTTACGTCCGTTGCCGTCTGAAAGAGATGCCGTGGAAATAATCTCTTCGCAATGTTTTAAAATATCGTTGTTTTTGGAACAATTTTCCGACGCAATAATTTTATTTCCGAATTCCACTGCCAGAATATTGCCGATATTTATTTCTGAGTCCTTGCCCAGCAAAAGCCAGGAGCTGCCTTCCCCCATGGGCATTTTACGGGAATTGCCGCAATTCAGGTTTACACGTTCGCGGTATTCTTCAACAGTAGGAGTAAAGATATCGCACCCGCCGACCAAGGCCAATTCTATTTCCCCGCTTTCCAAATAGCTTTGTGCCAGCCAGAGAGCCGATTCAAAGGATAATTCTTCCTGAGAAATGGTGAGCACCGTTCCCGTAACTTCGCAAATTTTTGCCAGAACAAATGCGGCGGCGTTGCTGACCGAATTGGCGAACTGATTGGGGCTGGGGAATCCTCCGCCGTGCTTGAACACTTCCGTAATAAACGGCAGAATCTCGTCGACGTTTCCCAATCCCGTCGCCAGAAAGATTCCGGTTTTCCGGCCTTTCAGATAATCGAGCGAAACTTGCTGCAGGCAGGCCAGTCCCCCGCAGGCCACCATTTTGATGAAACGTCCGGCGCGGCGCATCGGCTGCCCCATGACTTCGTTCACCAGACCATCGGCATTAAGGGGTAGTTCGCTTTCTTCCCAAAGCGCATCGCGATTGGGCATCAGCGGCGGGCCGATATAACTCGCCGCGATCACCGGCATGGCCGCTGTAGATTTATTTTGTCTGATATTTTCCATATTCATAATTTTTTTGTCATTCCCGCGCAGGCGGGAATCCAGTTTGTAATTAAATAGAATTATTTCCTTTTCGCCTTTTATCTTTTTTTCGGAATAAATTATTAAACCAGCTAAAGTCGATGGAAGCATAGTAATCATTTCCATCATTCTTCTTAATTACATTTCCAAAGAAAAACTTTAACGGCCAGTTATTGCCTCGCCAAGCATACATTCCAAATAACGCGGCAAGCGCAAGTACTAATATGGAATCAGTCCAATTACCTACTATTATTGAATTTAATATGTATCCCCAAGTAAGGAAGACCGCCAAAATCCCGGACAGTATTCGCCACTGTTTATTCATAGATCATCCTTTTCGTTTCTGGATTCCCGTCTGCGCGGGAATGACAGGCGAGTGTTATTCCCGTCCATACACAATGACATCGTTTTAAGATTGCCACGTCCCGACAAGTCGGGACTCGCAATGACATTTCCTATTTCATTCCTTGATAATCAAATAACTCGAGCATGTTCCGCCGAAGCCGAAAAATGTAAACAGATAAGCTCCGTCATGCGCTGCGATGTTTGTCTGAGAAGGCGCGAAACCAATTTCCGGATCAATTTCGGTAAAGCCGAAACTGCGCGGGATAAATCCTTCTTCACAGCAGGAAAGCCATGTGGCTGTTTCCACCGCGCCTGCCGCGCCCAGCGTGTGGCCTATAGCTCCTTTGAGGGAAACCACCGGAGGAAGTCTTTCTCCAAAAAGTTTGACCAGACCTCTTCCCTCGGAAAGATCATTGTCTCTTGTGCCTGTGCCGTGGGCCTTAATGGCCACGACATCGTCGGCGGATATGCACGCAGATGTTAATGTTTGTTGAACTACCTCGCTAACAGTTACTCCATCAATTCCCGCGGAAGTCATACTTTTGATGTCGTTGTACTGATAGCCGCCGGCAAATTTATATTTTGAGGGAGATGATTTATCCGCATCCAGAATAACAACGGCGGCGGCTTCACCGATTTGCATGCCGGCACGGGTCGCGCAAAAAGGCCGGCATTGGTCGTAATCAAACAGGAGCAGGCTGGCAAATCCATGCAGGGTCATGTTCAGTAGCGGTTCAAAGCCGACAACTATCGCGCGGCGGATTTTTTTTCGCTGGATAAGATCGGCAGCAACAACCAGAGCATGCGAGCTCGAAACACAGGCCATACTGAAGGTCAGCGCCATGCCAGTGATGCCATATTTATTGACGATTAAATCGGCCACCTCGCCAGGGCCGCGGTTGCGGCACGATATAGCCGGTGATTCCTTATCCGGATTTTTACGGACAGCTTCGGTAAATTCATATTCGTTGCGGATAAAAAGACCGCCTGTCGTGCCCACCAGCACACTGGATTCGGCAATTTCCTCCGCGGAAAGATTCGCCCGCGTAAAAGCTTCCGTAAGCGCGCTCTCCAGCATGGCCATGGATTTATCGAAAGGATTGCCGGAATAGGAAACTTCGAAAGCCTTATATTCGCGGTTGATTAAATGAGAGGAGACGCCTGCCGCTGCCGGAGGTGCTTTTCCCGCGATTAAATTACATGCTGAATCAGGAGCGCTCCACCCCAGTGAAGTTACAGCACCCCAGCCACGCACATAAATATCCCCATTGGTCATCTTTTAACCTTCGGTGCGTCGATGATAAAATCGGCCAGCGAGTCAAACGATTGCATCGCTTTGGCCGCCGTCGAGGCGTTTTTCAGTTCCACGCCGAACTCAAATCTTATTTCCATGGCGATTTCCATGGCGTCGAGACTATCCAGTTGTAGCGGTCCGGGACCGCCGATAAAAGGAACATCGGTAGGTACATCCTCCGGCTTCACGTCCGTAATTTCGCAGGCCCTGATAATCAATTCCTTGAGCTTGAAAATTAATTCTTCCCTTGATGATACATTTAATTCTTTCAACTTCTGATTTACATCCATTTGACTCTCCTTCCCGCTATAAAGAAACAAGCCAGCGCGAAAAACAGCAAGACGACCAGTTTAGGCAATATCGTGCTGAATTCCGCGTTGCGTAAAAAAACATCCAGATAAGACTGATGTGCCCAGTATATCGGCGATATCATCGCCAGCTTTCGCATCGTATTTGACATGACAAAGTGCGGTATCATAATGCCGCCCAGCACCCCCATCAGAATTGCACCCGTTGCCGCCAGAGTTGAAGTCTGCTCCAGCGTTTTGGCCAGCGTCGCGATCAATACACCGAAGCTGGTTGTCGCGGCCGCCACGACCAGTGTAATAGGGATTAAATGCCAGACATGGGTTCCCATTTGAAAAGGGGTACCGATAACGTAGGGTGCTATAAAAGCACCGACAAACAGCATTAACACAAATTGAATAATGTTGATGATGTAATAAGGGATAATTTTCCCCAGGGCAATGACGCTGGGGCTGACGGAATATGTAAAAAGACGCTGCAGGGTACCGTCATTTTTTTCTTTCAGAAAAAAGATGGACATGGGAATGGCAATAAAAAACATCGCGAATATCGCGTAAGCCGGTACCGTCAGCTGAAGAGGGCTGGGGACATCCATTTCTTTCTTTGTTTTCTCAGTGATCATACCGGCCACCAGGGCATCAATGTTGTCTATGCCCATGACGACTTCCACGGTCAGGCTGGTCATCAGCGAACGGACGGCGACTTTGTAGCCTGTATCGAATACGGGATCAAAATAAAGTTCCACAGGTCGTGTTCCTTCCTCGAAACCTTTGGGAATGATCACCAGCACCTGCGTTTTACCATACTCAAAAATACGATCTTTATCAAAACCTGGCGGCAGTTCAACTCGTTTAATCATCTTATTCGACTGTATTTTTTGCTCCAGCAGGTTCGCTTTGGGTGATTTGCATTCGTTTTCAATAACCGTAGTAATTTTTTTTTCATATATTTTGTCCGCGTAGAGGCCCTTAAACGCCAGAGTCATGAAAAAAATCAGGGCCAGCGGCATGAAAAAAAGAAGCAGGATCGTCTGCTTGTCGCGAAGCATGATCAACGTTTCTTTCTTGACGATTTCTTTCAGTTGCTGTTTAATCAAGTTATATTCACCTGCATTAAAAAATTTTACTTCATTTTTGCAAATTTACAAATGGATTATTCACAGCATAACGCGGCGGCAAGGAGGAGGCCCCGCCGTCGTATTGTAATACGTTGAAGAAGTCGACCCCGGCCTGCGCCGGGGCAGGCTCGCCAACAAAGTTATGCAAAGAAGAATCCTTTTGTGCTTTAATCATCACGCAGCCCCCGCCCTGTCTTTTCCAGGAAGAATTTTTCCAGATTGTCTATTGAGGACATCGACCCGTCGAAAATGATCTTGCCCCTGTCCAGCAATGTTATATTGGAGCACAGGCGGGCGGCTTCTTCCATTATATGCGTGGATAACAAAATAGTCATGCCCGATGAATTAAGTTTCATCAGCGTTTCGTAAATATGGTTACGGCTCTGCGGATCGACGCCAACAGTTGGCTCATCGAGCAGTAACAGTTTCGGCGAATGCAGCAGCGCCACGGCCAGATTCAGGCGTCTTTGCATTCCTCCGGAATAAGTTGAAACCAGTTTGTCGGCATGATCGGTAAGTCCTGTCTGGGCAAGCACATAATCCGATCTTTCGGCGACCTGTTTATCGGAGAGATTGGCCATAACACCGAAGAAATGCAGATTCTCCAGGGCCGTCAGAGACATGTAAAGCGCAATGGCCTGAGGCGCGCAGCCGATGGACATCAAAGCGGTGTTATCGGGCATTTTATTTCCCAGAACAAAAACTTCTCCCGAGTAGCCTCTTAAAACGCCGGTGATGATTTTCATCAGCGTGGTTTTACCTGCTCCATTGGGGCCCAAAAGCGCGTGAATCTTTCCCTGTTCCACCGACATGGAAAAATTATGCAGGGCGTACTCGATTCCTCCGGCTGCCGATTTATCAGTCGGTGAATTATAAGAAAAAGATATTCCGGAAATTTCCAGAGCCTTCATGCTTTGAGTTTCCTGACAACTTTCTGCAAATTGTTGAAAAATGCTTCTTCGCGGTTCGCGCAGGTCAGCATCAATTCCCCCGCTTTGGCAAACGTCGCTTCCTCTTTGCCTCTTTTCTTGATGATGCGTGCGGATACCACGGAAAATTCACGCCAGTTGTTGCCAATGGCATCCATCTCTTCTGCCAGACCGGCAAGCTCGGCCGAACCGAACAGCCCGGCGGCTTCATGCATAAAGGCGGCATACATGTAACGGAATCCGGCGCCACCCGTGCCGGTCTCTTCCACCCATCGGACTAAACCGGCAAGATTACGACAGGCTTCCTGAAAACCAAGTTTATCGGGACTTTTAACGACTCTTTTTGCTAAAAAACGAATACCCCGAACGCCAAAAATCGGTATGGGGATTTTCAACATTGCGTTGCAGGAATCCTTCATTCCCTTGATGCAGGCTGTGCGCAAATCAGGATGGGGATTTACGGATTTGGTGTAATACATATGACCACGGGGGTTCAAAGGACCAGGCACGAAACGTGCCTGCTGCAGGCCATCCGCCGTACAATCGACCACAGCAAATGTCGGGTCGCTGATACGAAAACCGCATTCGATCTCACGCAAAACAATGATGTTGTGTCCGCTAAAATTATGGCGGTGACGTTCGGATACATAGGGAAGCCAGTAGAGATTAGTAGCCAAACCGACAATCTTTCCGGTTTTAAGCACCTGTCTTAGTTCGTCCATGCCTTTTTGCGGATCGCGATAAGTCTTGATCACAAAATTCGCACCCAGCCTTTTGGCCGCCTTGCGAAAGACCGATCCGGGTTTAGACCGAAAAGCAGTGATCGGCAAATGTGAAAGTTTCAAAAACGGCAGATAGCCGAAAAAAATACCGCTGCCGATACCGAAAACCATCGGCTCGGAAATATCCACGCCCTGATGACGAAACAGGGCGGATGTAACACCTGTCTCACAATGCGCGGCCTGCTGATGGACAAATGGTTTACCATCGGTTGCGAGTTCTGTCGTCATAAAAAATAGCATCCTTCCTCAATTTTAGATATTCGGCACGGTTTTTAATTCTTCCAGTGTAATCCTTAGGGCCTTTGTGTAACGATTTAAAACGGATGGTTTAAGTTTGGCAAATATCTCGGGGCGCAAATGCCTGTTGACCCGGAATACCGCTATACCCGCTGCCTTGGCCAGCATCTTCGGGGTCAACTGACGCATTTCTATATAATAACAAAGAGGGCTTTTCTGACCGGCAATCACTGCTTTTCTGATTTCCTCGAGATTGGCGCGATTACCGGAAATAAGCAGGGCTACAGATACTTTTTCCGCCCAGGGAGCGTTTGTCTCAAGAACATATTGCCCTTTATCGTTTTGCTTGTAATACGCTTTCGGCAACCCATCATTAAAAAGTTCATCTTCTAATTCCATGGCCGGTTCCTTTTGATTGTATTGAAGTTTTTCTTCTTATACTAATATCAGCAAGGTGAAAAGTAATTTTTCACCTAAAAGAATCTGATAACTTACATTGATTGTAACAAAAAACAGAAAAAAATTGATGAAGAAAATGTTATGTTACTTCAGGCTTTTAGCTTTCCCACTACATCCCGCAGGTTTTTGAAAAGTTCTCCTTCTCTGCCCGCGCAGATCAGCATCAAACCGCCTGCTTTATCGAATGTTTCTTCTTTTTTTGATTTTCGCTGTTTGATAATGCGCGAGGATACCACGGCAAATTCACGCCAGGTATCGCCGATGGCCGTCATATCATTGGATAATTCATTAAGTTCTTTCGAGCCGAAAAGTTCGGCGGCTTCCTGCAGAAATGCCGCGTACATATAGCGGAATCCGGCACCGCCGGTACCCATTTCTTCCTGAAAGCGCAAAACGTGAGCGAGTTGCCGACAGGCTTCGACATAACCCAGTTTTTCCGGCCATTTAATAATTTTCCGGGCAACAAGACGTATCCCTTTTACACCGAAAAGAGGTATGGGGATTTTAAGCATCTGATTGCAGGTATCCAGCATACCGTCAATGCAGGCCTTTTTGATGTCGGGGTTGGGATTGACGTACATGGGGTAATACATCAAACCGCGGGCTTCCATGGGACCGCGCGCGAAACGCGCCCTTTCCATATCGTATGCTGAACAATCCGTCGTGTATTCCATCAAGGCCGGGTCGCTTATCCGGAAACCGTTTTCATTTTCATACAGGACGATGAAGTTGTGTCCGCTGAAATTAAAGCGATAGCGTCTCGGAAAAAAGGAAAGCCAGTAGACATTGGTTGTCACCGCGGCAATCTGTCCGGTCCGGATAACGCGGCGCAATTCATCCATGCCTTTTTGCGGGCTGCGAAAGCGTTTTCTGTAGACCTTTGCGCCCAGCCTTTTGGCCGTTTTTTTGAAAACAAGTCCCGGCATTGACCTGAAAGTGGTGATGGGCAGCCCTGTCCATTTGATGAACGGCAGATGGCCGAAAAAAAGACCGCTGCCGATACCGAAAATCATTGGTTCGGACAGGTGAAGGCCCTTATCGAAAAACAAGGCGGATGTCACTCCCGTTTCACAATGTGCGGCCGTGCAATGGGTATAAGTTTTGCCGTTGGCTAAAGTTTCTGTTGTCACGGGTGTCGTCATGAATAATGATTACCTTTCTTATGGATTTCGGGGTACGGTGCTCAGCTCTTCCCTTGTGATGGCTAGGGCTTTCGCGTAACAGTCCAATACATCGGGCTTCAGTTTGGCAAATATTTCCGGACGTAAATGCCGTTTGACCCGGAATGCGGCAATGCCGGCTGTTTTCCCCAAAAATTTTGGTATCATCTGCCGCAGTTCCATATAATAAGCAAGGGGGCTCTGCCGACCGGCTAGCACCGCTTTTCTGGTTTCTTCAACTTTGGCTCTATATTCATCATAGGCCATTCTGTTTACCATTTCATCTACCACCCAGCCCTTACTGGGCACCATGACATATTTCCCCTTGTCATCGAGGGCGTAATTTCCTTTTTTTAGCCACCCCTCTGTAAAATCGGGTACGTCATCCTGAGGAACTTCATTCACTTTCATGGATAACTCCTGTCAAGTTTGATGATTATTTACAGGTTATTTCTTATACTAAATTTAGTAATGCGAAAAGAGAAAAGTGACTTTCCTTTACGATTCTTTTTTGTTTATTTTTTTGCCTAAAAAAGGTTCGAAATGATGCCACTCGAAAGGATGCTTGCGGGCAAACTCTGCCAAATCATCAGCATAAGCCTGCGCCGATTCCTGCACCACTTTTTTCCTGTCCGCGCGGGAAGCAGCAATAGCCTTGCGTCCCGGCGATACCTTGATATGGTATTTTCCGATGGCCTCCTGATAAACAAAAAAAGTCATTAGCGGCGCGCCGGTCATCAGCGCGAACAAATGCGGCGTGTCCGGAAGGTTGACTTCATGCCCCAAGAAATTCACCAAGACATTACTCTGTTCTCCCCACAGACGATCGCCCGTCATGGACACAATGCCGCCCTCGCGTAAAAAATTGATTCCTTCGATCAAGGCGAAAGGTGATTTTTCATCTTCGGAGGTTACCACCACTCTAATGCCGCTTTTCGCCAGAATCTGTTTTTGAATATGTTCAATCTGCTCTTTGTGTTTAGCTCCCAGATACAGCATGATCGGCAGGCCTTTTTTGTTCAGCGTTTGCGCTGCCAGCTCCCAGTTGCCGATGTGCGACATTATTAAGATAGCGCCCGTCTTTTTTTGTACCGCCTCCTCCAGATATTCCCATCCTTCCTTGACATATTCAATATCTTCTTCATCAAGGCGGATGAACCTGTGGATATAGACATCGGTAAATTTATGATACTGACGCCACGCGCACCCCAGATGATAGAAAAAGTTTCTGTCGGAAAAAAGAGCTCCGTAAAATTTCAGGCTATCCGCCACGCGCACCGGGAAAAGGAAAAAGTAACCGGTAGCGATAAACCAGGAAAAGATGCGGAAAAACCACAACCCCAGCCACCGGGTTAGATAAAGCAATATTTTATAAGGCAGCTTTTTCATAAATCCATTATTCCCCCTCTTTTCTAAAGAGGGGTGAGGGGAGATTTTTGTCATGTCGAACCGCAGGGAGACATCTTTTATTATTTAAAAAGATTTCTCTTCACCCCGACAAATCGGGGTTCATCGAAATGACAAACTGTTTCAAATCCCTCTTGCTCTCCCTTTAGAAAAGGGAGAAATTTTTATCATTTCTTCCCCACAAACCATTTTTCTTCGATTCCTTTTGAGTCAGAAGTGGAAACGCTGACGGCAAAGCCCGCCTTTTTCATGAAATCGGCAATTTCCAGTTCTGCGCGGAATCGGTTGGGCATGCGCGTAATTTTTAATCTAACTGTCTCTATCCAGCGTTTCCACGGATTGGGTTTATCCGATGGAATGGTTGCGCGGACAAGCAATGTGCCGTCCGCGGTTAGTTTATCGTAAATCCGTTGAAAAGCAATTTGAACTTCCTTATCGGAAATTAAATGCAGCATATCCAGCATGAGCACGTAATCGACAAGTCCTTCAACTTCGGGCAAGTCCGGCGCTCGTCCAACAACAATTGAGCCGCGATTGCCGATGACACGCGAGGCAATAAGCACGCGCTCCTCATCCGGTTCAATGCCGAAAACATGGGCCTGCGGATAAATTTCCAGAAGCCAGGTAGCGGGGACTCCAAACCCGCATCCGATGTCAATTATTCTGCTGGGGTTCTGGACATACTTGTTCAGTTCCTTGAACATCGGGTCAATCATCATCTTCATGCGGGCGAAAACGCGCGGATAAGCGGGCAGATGACGGTAGCGTAAAATTGTCCGGCGCAAATGTTCTTTGGAACCAATCGTAAATTCACCCGTAGGATATTGAACCGGGGCAAATATTTTTTTCATCAGAACCGGAAGGATAAAGAACACTCCTATCAAACAATAACTGATTCCTAAAAATGAAACTATTCCGATGCTGCGCAAAAGCGCGTGATTCGCAAGTGCCAACACACCAAAACCTATTAATGTGGTAAATGCCGCCAGAAAAATCGCCAGCTTGATGGTATGCATTGCCGGATGTTTTTCATCAAAGTTGCGCTGATAATGGCAGATATAGTAAAACGCATAATCATCCCCCATGCCCATAATGACAATCCACAGCATAATACTGGGGATATCCAACGGATGGCCGATAATTTTCAACGTTCCCAGAGTGGCGCAAAGAGCGAAAACGATCGGTGCCAGCGCTGCAAGCGACAATTGCCAGTCCAGGAAATATAAAAAAGTAACAAGCACAATCCCGATGCTGATGATAATAGCGATTTCCAGAAAAAGATTTTTCAGAAAATCGCCCAGCCTTTTGTTGAACAAATCCCCGTCAAATATCTTGGCCAGGCCGCTTTGGGAAATCCGTTCGAAAAAATCTTCCGCGTTATAATTTTTTCCGGCAACAAGCAGGCTCAGTTGTGTAAAACCGGTAGGGCTTTGGGCAATACCAAGCATTTCAAAATACTTTTGAGGTATCTCGAAGGATTCGGGACTTTCCTGATTCATTATTTTCCAGAAGGGTTCAAAAGCATTGGGCGCGAAGCCGTTTTCTTTGGCTGCCGCGTTTATATCTCGCTTAAAAGCAGCTATGCGGTCTTTATTCCAGAAAGCGCGCCAGGCCGCAAAATTGCTTTTGACTGTATTCTGAGACGGAAACAAGATGGAAGGTAGAAAAGCAGGAGATAACTTTTCCTGCCGCACATCGCTTGACAGCCATGCCATTAACTGATCATTTTTTTTCTGCATTTGAGCAATGCTTGGAGCTTCCAGAAGAACATAGCATTTGCCGGAAAGATTGCCCCACACACTTTGCATTTTTTTGTCGGCGTTTATTGTCTCGTTGCTCATGGAATTCATGGTGTTCATATCGACATTAAATACTGGTTTGGCGAAAAACAGCATTATCAGACCAAAGACAATAGCAGCAATAAATTTCCAATTCGCAGGTGCGGCAAATTTCTTAACCGCATTGAAAAGAAGGGGATTGCTTGGTTTTGCTGCCGGCGGCATGGCCGGAAATATTTTCGGAAAAACAAAGTGAACAAAAAGAAGAGCAAAGGTAACTCCGAGAGCGGAAAAAACGCCAATTTGTGCCAGAATTTTAAAATCGCTGATCAGCAGTAAAAGGAACGCGCCAACTGTTGTCAGTACCGCCAGAAGTTCCGCCGACCAGACCTCCCGCGCAACCTCCTTGCCGTAAGTAGTCTGGGGCTGATCCAGAAAAAGCAGGTACGCAATTCCCAGATCAACAGTAAAAGCCATAATGGCACCGCCGAAACCGACGGCCAGCATCGACATGGATTTAAACAAGAAAGAACAAATAAACAGGGCGGCAATTGCTCCCACGGTCGATGGCAGAAGCGCCAGCAGGCCGATGAGCGGACGGGGAAAAGCGAAGATAAGCAAAAGAGCGATGCCCAATGTCGTTAATATTATGGCCATCTGCATGTCGCGTTTGGCAATGGTTTCATTATCCAGAGCCACGCGATAAGCGCCGACAGATGTCAGTGTATATTTATTAGTTGAATCCACATTTGCTGCCAGTTCTTTACTGCAATCATCAAGGAGTTTTTCAATTTTAACGGCGGTTGATGTATCAGTTCCCGAACCTTTGATTCTGGCGATGATAAGAGCATTTCTCCCGTCTTCGGAAATCAGCTGTGCCTGATAAAACTGGGCTTTGTTGGCGGGAAGCAGAGCGGACATCTGCCCCAGAATAACGCCGGAAAAACCCAGCGGGTCTTTGGCAATCATTTCGCTTCTGCCGATTCCTTCAAGCTGTTCCAGTGACTGCCGATTTTGCACCATTGCTTCTCTGATTTTATCAGGCGACAGAAGCGGCGCAATTTTCTGTTCCAGATCGGCAGCGCTCAAAAGCGCGGGTAGGTTATCGTTTACATGCGCCATGAGTTCCGGAAAGTTCTTCGCGTCATCTCCTATACCGACTTTGGTGAAAAGGTTGCTTTTGCTAAGTTTTTCCGAAAGGGTTACTGCCGTACTAACCAGTTTGTCGCGATCAGGGTTTGTCTGTTCAAGGTTGATGAATATTTTATCCTGAACGGGCAGGTGTTTGATAATAAGACGCGCGTCAGCCAGCACCGGATCATTGTGCGGCATTGATTCCAGAATGTCTGTTTCGATTTTCAGATTTTTGGATTCCCAGAAAAAAAGCACCGCCACAATCAGAGTAACTACAAAAACAATGGACCATTTGATTTGATATTTTTGCAGGGACATGAACACCTTTAAATTCGTTTATTTATCGGTATTTGACAATGATTTTATTGTGAGACTCAAATTTCAAAAACGAATAACCTAAAGGTCACTATAGGTGTATTGAAATTTGTAAGTCGTAGTGAGTCCCAAATTTCAGAAGCGCAGCTCACTGAAATTTGTTGGACGAACTATCCAATTCCGATTAATCGGAATTGGGAACAATCCCGCAAAGCGGAGGGTACTATAGTACCAGTGATAAACCATATTTTGCCGGTAGTGGCAAGACAAAAAGCCTTGGAGAAAAGCTTTATCAATACTTGTTTCCTGTGTTCAGATGATTGACAGGATGTTTTCAGGCGACCCGCAAAATCAGCCCTTCTGTTTCTTGAATTAAGTGGTATGCTATAAGAAATTCAAAAGCTTATACAATTGGCTGAAATTCATAAATTCGTAGCCATGTCTATGCCTTGTCAAATTGCTTGCAATTGCTTATAAAGAAGAGTAAAAGCACGCGCTAGTGATTAGGGGAAGACGGTTAAGGAGCCGTATTTACAAAATATTATGGCATCAAAAATTATTTTTTCTAATCTCAGCCGTAACGATGATTATACAATATTGCTTAATGGTCAGGACATGGGCACCATTTTTCCGCTGAAAGCTATTACAATCGACGTGGAAAAGGGGAGATACGAGCTGGATGTCAAAGGCAGTAATGAAGAAGGATTGCCGAGTATGTGCAATCCTGTTCAGATTACTATAGCAGATGGCAAGAACGTCCATTTGAAGATAGTTGCTCTACACTTTGCGATCGGCATATACGACGAAAAGGGGAAGCAGTTAAATGACAAGGATGGTGTCTTTTGCGGATATGTTGCCGATGGTGTTCATATAGATAATCCTGAATAATGAATATTCCTGATAACAAACCGCATCAATCGCTCTTTGATCGCCTGAAACATCGTTTTATCGGCGAGCCTCGCAATATCAACGAACCATCTCTCTTTCACAAAATTTCACTGATTCCGATTCTTGCATGGATCGGTTTAGGCGCCGACGGCCTGTCATCGTCCTCCTACGGTCCTGAAGAAGCCTTCAAGGCCTTGGGGCCCCACACCTATCTGGCTATCTTTATTGCTATAGCGACCGCGTTCACGGTGTTCATTATTGCTTTCGCTTATTCCCGCATCATTGAAAAATTTCCCCACGGCGGCGGCGGATACATGGTATCCACCCACACGATCAGCAGTGGCGCGGGCGTAATTTCCGGTTCGGCCCTTCTGGTCGATTATATCCTGACAATTACCGTCTCTCTGGCCGCCTGCGGAGATGCCATTTTCAGCTATCTTCCTGCCGCCTTTTTGCATTACAAGCTACCCTTTGTTATGGGGTTGATCGTTCTGCTGGTCTTTCTCAACCTACGGGGCATGAAGGAGTCGGTAACTTTTCTCGCGCCTATCTTTATAACTTTCGTTATCACCCATGTCCTGCTGATAGGTTATGGATTATATTCTCACGTCGGTGAATTAGGACCGGTGGCCCAACGATACAGCGGTGGGATCAGCATGGATCTATCCACGATAGGGTTTGTCGGGATTATGGCGATTTTTTTACGCGCCTTTTCCATGGGCGGAGGTACTTATACAGGGATTGAGGCCGTTTCCACGGCCATGCACATCATGCGGGAACCGAAAGTTCAAACGGGGAAGCGCACCATGCTTTATCTGGCCGTGTCGCTGGCTATAACGGCATCGGGCCTGCTTTTCTGTTACGCACTGTTTGATATCAAACCGGCAACAGGGAGAACCCTTAACGCCATTCTGGCGGATATGACCTTTAGTGGCTGGTATCTGGGAGGTGCCCTGGCTTTTATTACCATCCTGTCCGAAGGAGCCCTCCTTATCGTCGGCGCTCAGTCTGGCTTTGCCGGCGGTCCCAGTATCATGGCCAACATGGCCAAGGACTCCTGGCTGCCCAGACGTTTTTCAGCTCTTTCGGAACGCCTGACTATGCAAAACGGTGTCCTCCTCATGGGAGCGGCTTCCCTGGCGGTGCTTTTATATACCAGAGGTTCTGTAACGGCCCTTGTTGTCATGTATTCGATCAACGTTTTTCTTGATTTTACACTCTCCCAGTTCGGCATGTCGAAGTTCTTCTTTCAAAACCGCAGTAAGGATAAGGCTTGGGCAAGCCATATTTCTATTCACATCATAGGATTAATTCTTTGTTTGACGATCCTGCTCGTGACGGTTTTTGAGAAATTCGGAGAGGGGGGCTGGGTTACTCTGGTCATCACGTCAACGCTGATTGGCTTGTGCTATCTGATTAAAAGCCATTACCTGAAAGTGCGCAAGGGCGTGCGTCAGTTGGAGGAAATCCTTTCTTCCATTCCATCCGGGCAGAAGCCTAATGAAGAGCCTCTTAATCAGAATGAACGGACAGCCATTCTTTTGGTTAGCGGTTATAACGGATTTGGCCTGCACTCATGGCTTTCTGTCTTCAGAGAATTCCCCAAACTCTATCGCAATTTTATTTTTGTGTCCGTGGCGGAAATTGATTCGGGGGCTTTTAAAGGTGCCTCGGAGATAGACGCACTGAAAGCATCGATCGCAGAGCAACTCGAAAAATATGTCAAGTTAGCCCGTTCTTATGGTTATGCCGCTGATTATCGTATGGACGTAGCAACGGATGTTGTAGAGGCAGCGACCAACCTCTGCCAGAAAATTGTACAGGAGTTTCCTAAATCGTCAGTATTTACGGGTAAGCTCGTTTTCCGTCAGGAGAATGCCTTCCAGAAGATTCTTCACAACGAGACTGCCTTTGCCATTCAAAGACGCCTGCAGTGGGAAGGCATCACAACTGTTATTCTCCCGGTTCGTGTGAATATCTGATGAGACGAAGATATTACAAACGGAGTACGGTAATATCTGTTAGTCGAATTATCCAATAGCTAAGGGCTATTGGATATTATCCCAGGTGCAGAGTGACGTAGGATAAAGTACCATATAAATCTTTCCTCACTTGAGGGGAGGAAATTAAAAGGAGGGTGAAATATTTTTATCAAAGCCCCCTCCCTTTAATTCCCGCCCACCAGGGGCGGGAAAACTATATTGCTATTTTATAAAATTAATTATTATTTCAGGAAAAATATCCGACTGAAAATTAACCGGCTGAAGGTTGAGGAATTGCGTAAGAAATCAACGAATGGGCGAAAGTGGGAAATTCTTTCTCCATTGGGATTGTAATTAACACGTACCGGAGCTTCTATTACCGGAATGCCGTTTCTTCTGGCGTGAACTAGAATTTCAACTTCAAACTGAAACCGCCGCGCCTTTGTTTTTAAATTAAGCACCTCGGGCAAGGGATATATGCGAAATCCGCTTTGAGAATCCGAAATAGCCGGTCCTCCGGAAGTTCGCACCCAGAAGTTGGAAAACTTCCTCCCAAAACTGCTTGTCCAAGGCACATGTTTGCCTTCCATACCGGTTCTGGCTCCCACCACAATCGGCCTTATTTTTTTCGGAATAGCTTTAATTATTTTTCGCGCATCTTCCGGATAGTGCTGGCCGTCAGCGTCGATAGTGATGGCCCAGTCGGCCACATTTGATGCCGCGGCAAAGCCGGTTAAAATGGCTGCGCCTTTGCCCTGATTTTGCTCATGCCGCACGATTTTTATACCGGCTATATCTTTAATTTGATCATACGAGTTATCAGTTGAGCCGTCGTCAACAACAAAGACGGGATAGCCCATGGCCTGCGCATTCTTAACAACCTGCGCCACAGTTCCCGCATGATTGTAGACGGGAATGACAAACGCAAAACGGGTGTTTTTGTTTTCAATTCTCATTATCTTTCGACTTTAACAAACAGTGTCTTAAGCCGTTTGTTTATCTTCCTTATTAGTTACAAATAGCATAAAAAGTTAAATTGATAAACAATTGTCATACCGGCGAAGGCCGGTATCCAGGAAAAATTAAATCTGGATTACCTGGTCACGCCAGGCAATGACATTTTATACCAATTTTTAATCTAACTTTCTTGATATCAAAAGAGTGTGATTCTGTTTGACAAGCGATATTAAAGAAAGATAGGCTTTAGAAAAATTAAGGCAGAATTATTGTTGGACCGGATGAATTACCTTATTGCAGTAGTTTAGTTAGAGGTAGTGATGAAAATAACCAAGTCCATTTCAAAATTGATGCATGCAGCAATATACCCATTCCTCGAAAGAAAATCTCTTCATTTGTCTCAGGCCGGGCAGGACATCTGGGTGTTTGGCGAAGTTTTTAACGAAATGAGAAATGGGTACTTCATAGATTTAGGCGCACATGACGGGATCTATTTAAGCAACACATATATATTGGAGTGCAAATATGATTGGAGGGGGATTTGCGTTGAGGCAAATCCGGCTAGTTTTAAACTGCTGAGGAAAAACAGGCAAGCCGTATGTATCAACGCGTGTCTCGATGGTCAAGAGGGCTTTGTTGATTTTGCCAAAAGAGGTTTGATGGGCGGCATAATAGCACCGGATAAATTCAATAAAGATGGCGAATCATGCGAGGTATTCAGGGTAAAAACACAAACCTTAAATAATCTTTTAAAAGAAATGGACACACCTCATGAAGTTGATTACCTTTCTATTGATATTGAAGGAGCGGAAGAAAGCGTATTGAAGGAATTCAACTTCAACGATTATCTATTTAAGTGCATAACCATAGAACGTCCCACCGGTACGCTTAAAAAAATATTTACCGATAATGGATACATTCTCATCAAGGAAATTCCTTTTTTTGAGTGCTTTTATGTACACGAAAGCTTTTTCGGCCAATACTGTACCAATCTGTTTGACTTCTACAATAAAAAGTATCTGGCGATGCGCTGGAAGTGAGGCGTATTTTTCATACGCCGCAGCGCCTCAAGGATGAAGCGCAATCCCGATAACATCGGGACAGGTGGCCTCTTTACGGAGTCGTCCCATCCGGTAGGAATGCTACCCCCCACGTCCCCGGTCCCATATGCGCGCCGGAAGTCAGAGACAAAGGTTGCACAATAATTTCTGCCTGCCTGTAGAGGTTCGTCACCATTTTTTTAACGGTGCCATTCACCCAGTTTTTGTTGTTGGAATATTCCAGCATTATCAATGCGCGGGAATCATTTTTGAGTGAAGCGGCAAGTTTTGCCAGGGCGAACTTTACCTGATCTTCCTGATTTCTGACCGTACCGACTTTTTTTGCTCCTTCGGGCAGAGGCGATATTACCGGTTTCATGTTCAGCTTATCGCCAAAGAAGGCGCTGGTTTTGGAAAGACGGCCGCCTGCCGCTAAGTATTGTAGTTTATCGAGAAACACGTACTCCTCACATTTCTCCACAGCTTTTTTGGCGAAATCAAAAGTATTTTTAATATCATTTGTCCGGGCAAGATGTTGAGCAGTTGCCAACGCGATTGTCCCCAATCTGCCGGAGGCCGCACCGGTGTCAATTATTAAAAGCCTGTCATCCTTGTCATGTTCTTTTTTCCACGCAAGCGCTTCCTGATAATTGCCGGTAAATACGGAACCCACGCACAGATATAAAACTTTTTCAAACCGCTCCAGAACGCTTTCGTAGAACTGATGCCGCTCGTAAACAGAAGCTTGAGAAGTGGTTACTTTCACTTCCTTGTTCATCGCGCTATAGAGTTCTTCGGGATGAAAGTTAGTCTCCGGCAGGCATTTTTCACCGATGGTCAGATAACTGTTCAGAAGCGTGAAACCGTATTTCCTGGCGTCCTGACTGGTCACGGAACCCGCGGCGTCGGTCATGATGTGCAATGGCCCTGTATTGGCATGTTTGAATTCTTCAATTTGAGAAGCCAGATTGTCATCTTCCCAATTTATTACGTTGCCCAGACCGGAAATTTGAGACCGTACCTTTTCCTTGTCTTGAGTGTGCAAATGGATTTTATAAAAATCACCTTCGGGAATAATAATAACTTCTTCCTGCGTACTGGTGATTATCTTTAATTCATCGGGAGAATAGTTGGGCGCTTTGACGACGAAATCAACGCAATAACCTGATTCCGTGTTTTCCTGAAAAGAAGACGATATTCGTAAACGATTTTTAAATGTCTCCGTGACTGGGCGGCAATTATCAGGAATGCTGGCCAGCGCGTAAAAAAAACCTTCAAAAAAGATATACATTCCCAGAGCGCCCGCATCCACTACTCCCGCATCTTTCAACCGTGGCAGTTGCTCATTAGTTGCATGAACTGCTTTTTCCAGACCGGCGATTATTTTATCAACAGTTTCTTTATCGGTAGTTACTTTCCCAGGCAGGACATCCGCAAGAGCATCAAAAACGCTGAGCATTGTGCCGGGCCGTGGATTGCTCAAAGCCTTCCAGGCTTTGGCCGTTCCCTCCCTCGCGCGGTCCGCGAGTTCAGAGATATTCTCCATGGCGCAAAAAGCAGAAAAAAACTGAGAAGCGATATTGCCGGAATTGCCGCGTGCCGATAAAAGGAGCTGATGAATAATTTTTTCTTTCGGTTGGCCGGCATTGCGCAAGGGGAGAAGACTTACCGAGAGGTTTCTTCCTGTATCACCGTCAGCAACAGGGAAAACATTGATGGAATCAAGCAGGTCGGCGCGGGCAGCCAGACGTTCCAGCCCGGCGATAAAAGATTTTTGCAAAGTTTCTTCCATTTCAGAAACCGAAAGCGCGGCGAATTTCCTCCGGCATGCTGAACAACATTTCCATTCCCGGAATTTTTACCGCCACCTGTTCCGTGCGGCCGCGCGTGCATATTTTCCCATCTGTCGCTTTGCGAATTTCAAAATCAACAATCAATTTTACATATGCGTCAACAAGCGTTGCCTTGCAGATTATTTCGTCGTTGTGACGCAGGGGAAGAACATGCTTGGTCGAGGTTTTGATAATGGGAAAGATTAACTGATACTTTTCAAAGAAAGAGTATAAATCAATACCGTTATGTTCGAAAAGCGCCGCGCGCGCGATTTCAAAGTAGTTCAAATAGTTAGCATGCCAGACTATTTGCATCGGGTCGAGATCGAAAAACGGGACTTTAATTTTTACTTCAAAACTTTTTTGTTTTTCTTTCATGGCTTTATCTTAAAAAAATCGGAATATTTAATCACTTCGCAGATATTTTTTATATCTTTATCCATTTCCCTGTCTTCTAAAATCGGCGCGCTGACTGACCGGATTTTTCCCATGATGGCGGCCAGCAGGGGTCTTGCTTCGATATTGTTTCTGATGTCGCAGGCCTGTGCCGCTGCCAGAAGATGAATGGCGACAACTCGTTCCGTTAAAGTGCATATTCTTTCGGCATCGCGCGCCGAAATGGTTCCCATGCTGACCTTATCTTGATTGTGCGATTCCGTGGAGCGTGAGAAAGAAGCCGCCGGCATGGTTAATTTCAGAGCTTCCGCAGTCAGTGCGGATGATGAAATGGACATGGCCTTGAAGCCGTGCCGCAAGCCCTTTTCGTTAGGCGGCTTTCTGACCAGATCACCGGGAAGCCCTCGGTTTAAACTCGGACTGACCAGGAGCATTATCTGGCGGTCGCACATATCGGCAACAGATGCCAGCGCGGCTTTCAAGCCGTCCATGGCGAAAGCGATATGCCCGCCGTAAAAATTGCCGCCCATCAGCACTTCGCCGGTTGCGGGATTGAAAATAGGATTATCGTTGGAGCTGTTGGCTTCAATCTCGACCCATTTCTTTATCCAGTCGAGGCTATCATATAAAACTCCGGCTACCTGCGGAGAACAACGCAGAGAATAAGGATCCTGCAGGGTTTCCAGAGAATCGTCCTCCAGGTGTCCTGCCGACACTTTTGTTTTCAAGAGACGTAGAATCTGCGCGGCTACAAAAGTTTGACCGGGAAATGGTTTCGCTTCGGAAATTACCGGGTGGTAATGATCTGCGTTTCCTTTAAGTGCGTGAATGGAGAGCGCTGTGGCGTAAATCGTGGCGGATAAAATCCGCAAGGCTCTTTCGATATCCAGAACCGCTATGCCCGTCATTGTAGTTGTGCCGTTGACCATGGCCAACGGCTCTTTGGGACGATAATGATAGGGTTTTATTCCGGCCTTTTTCATGGCCTTGGCCGCGGTCATTTTTTTACCCTGATAAATAACCTCGCGCTCACCCATCAGACATGCTCCAATATAGGACATCGGTGTCAAATCACCGGATGCGCCGACTGAGCCTTCGCAGGGGACAATCGGCGTTATGCCGTTATTTAGAAAATCAGCGAGTTGCTGAAGCAAAGCAATTGATACACCGGAGTAACCGCGCGCCAGGCAAATGATACGGCACAACATGGCTGCTCTTGTTTCTTCGATGCCGATGGGTTCTCCCGTACCGCAACCGTGAAAAGTAAAAATATTGACACCGTTTTTCAAGGCAATATCCAATGGCATGCGCTTGCCACATGATTTGCCGTAACCGGTTGTTACTCCGTACACAGGTATTCCCTTGCGCATGGATTCCATAAGAATATTTTGAGTTTTTTCCATCTTCCTGACAAATTTACTGTCTTTACTAATCCGTACAGGCACACCGTAGCGGGCCACGGCAATAATATCCTCAAATCTGACATTGCTACCGTCAATGACTACGGAGGCTTTGTTCACATTTCTTTTCATCAGCTAAAATTTCCTTTCCTGTGTTACCGGTTGACGCACGCGTGGCTTGTACGTCCCGTCCACTTTTTCTTTATCCACAACATTTTTCAACATCTTGAACATTTTATAATTTTGAGGTTCTTCCTCGTAAAATTTGTCCCAGGCGTAATAATAAAGCGACTGCAATTCATCCGAAGTTAATAATTTAGGCTGAAAAACAACTTTTCCGCAAGTATAATCATTCCAGTCGTAAGAAAAAATTCTTTTTTCGTTGTGCAAATCATCAAAAGTGCGTGTATGCGGAAAAGGAGTAAGCACGGTGAATTCCGCCATATCCAAATCGATTTCCAGCAGAAAATCAACCAGCTTCTTTATATAATTTTCGTCGTGATAATCGAGGCCCATCAAAATGCTTCCTTCCACGGCGATGCCATAGTCGTGATAGCGCTTGACACGGTCGCGGATAAAATCGGAAGAATCAAAAATTGCCTGATAAACAAACCATGCACCAGCCCGCGCTGCCAGATCCAGCACCTTGTCGTCATCTTCAATGGGATGACAGCAAAACTTCTTCTTCAGCGGAATCATTTCTCTGAATAAATCTATTTCCCATTGTTTGTCCTGCGCCAGCGAATTATCCACCAGAAAAAGCCTGTTGTTGTTGATACTGGACAATTCTTCGACAACTTTATCCAGTGGGCGGGGACGGAATTTTTTACCACCCAGGAATCTCACTGCGCAAGGATAACAATTAAAGCGGCAGCCACGTGAGGCGTGCACCAGATCAACCATCTGGATGCCGCGATAATTATAAACCTCGCGATCTAAAATGCTGCGGCGTGCAGTACCGACAGTTTCAATAGCAGGTAAATCCTGCATATAGTCGTATACCTTCTGCAATTTGCCATTCCGGAAATCAGAAAACACCTGCTCCATCCGGCCTTCGGCTTCTCCCAGAAAAACGCAGTCGGCGTGTTGTTGTGTTTCTTCGGCGTGCAGCATGGTGGCGATACCGCCCATCATTACCTTGATCCCTTTTTCGCGAAACTTGTCGGCTATTTCCCAGCCGCGTTTTATTTGTGCCGTCAGCATGACCGAAATACCGACAAAATCGGCAGGCTGGTCAAAATCAATTTCCTGTATGTTTTCGTCGATAAAATCCACTTCTACATAATCAGGCAAAGTAGCGGCAAAAACAACCGGTCCGTGCGGCGGCAGAATAAACCGTGTTTGACGATCCAGCTTTTCCCATTTTGGATAAATCAGTTTAAATTTCATGTTTTTTCTTTCAAGCAGTTAATAGTTTTTATAATACGCTTCATTGTTTACAATATTTTATGATTTCCGCCAATAAAAAATTATACGTCAGCCCTATTGGCTATTTTAAATTATTTCCTCCAAAGATATTGCAGGAATAATTTCCTCATTTTTCTATTTTATTATTTTATGATAAGTTCCAGTCAGTAATCCTTGATTTTCATAGAAAGATGGTATGGAATTCAGTACACAACAAATAGGTAAATTTTTAATTCTAACAGGAGTTTTGATTGCGCTGGCGGGAGCGTTGTTAATGATTTTAGGGCGTGCAGGTTTGTTCAAATTGCCCGGTGATTTTGTATTAAGCGGTAAAAACTGGAAAATCTATTTCCCTGTAGCCACCAGTATAGTAATATCAATTATACTGACTATTATCATTTGGATAATAAATTATTTCCGTAAATAAGAAATTGCGTGTAAAGAAGATGGCATATAACTATTTAAATGACAGGCGTCTTGTTAGATACCGGTATGATATTTTGAAATCAGGGAGGAACCCAAATGTCTTCCATTGAACAAGCGGCTAAAATCATTTCTTCGGCCCGGAAAGGCGCGGCTTTTACGGGGGCCGGCATTTCCGCTGCCAGCGGTATATCCACCTACCGGGATTCCGGCGGATTGTGGGATCGTTACGGATCACAGGGCATGCTCAATGTCTTAGCCAAACATCCGGACAAGACGCATGAGATTTTGGACGGTTTCTTCTCTGCCCTGGAAAAAGCCCGGCCGAATCCGGCGCACCTGGCCATTGCCCAACTCGAAGAAATGGGTCACCTTGAGGCTGTCATTACCCAGAATGTGGACAATCTCCACAGGGAAGCCGGAAGCAAGTCCGTCTACGAATTGCATGGAAACCTGTTCCGGTTTCGCTGCATGACCTGCGGGAGGAAACAAGGATCTAGGCGGGAGGCTTTTTTTGAGATCGTCCGCCCGGTGCTGAACAAAGCCGATGCATTTTCTTTGGAAGCGTTGTTGAATGCCTTTCCCAAATGCAAATGCGGGGGAATGACACGGCCGGACTTTGTCAGTTTTGGGGAGGCCGTTCAGGATTTGCCCGAGGCGAAAATCGCCGCTCAAACCTGCGATGTCATGTTGATCGTAGGTACCTCAGGCGTGGTCTACCCGGCGGCCGCTTTGCCTGAAATTGCTAAATCCTCTGGTGCGTGCCTCATAGAGATCAATTGGAAGGAATCGGAACTGACCTCTTTGTGCAATCTCTCAATCCGGGCTCAGGCAACCGATGCCTTGCCCCGGATTCTGGCATGTCTAACGCCTTCAAAAACACCGTGAAAGACCCCATTCTTTCTTTATGTGTGGAGTCGGCTCAGAAAAGAAGAAACCTTGATTAAATATTTCAGCCGGTAATGATCAATTTTATAAATGAGAATTTCATAATGGGTTACTTCTTGAAAATCTCGTTTCTAAAGTATTAATTTTATGCTAGGTAATAACCACACAACTACAGGCTGTATTCATAGAAATATACTAAACGTTGTCAGTCATTGAAGGAGAACACATGAACGCTCTTAGAAATACTTTGATAGTTATTTTGTTAAGTATAGCAACCACTTCAATGGCAGCACCAGCCAGTGAAAATTCGATAAAGCAATTGCTGGCTGTTACTCAAGCACAAAAGCTTGCTGATAATATGCAAACCCAAATCAATTTACAGATGAACAATATCATTCAGCAGGCACTTAAGGGAAAGACTCCTACCGCAAAACAACAAAAGGCTATATCAAATATGAAGAACAGAGTGACGGCTCTCATGCAAAAAGAGTTTGCATGGGAAAAACTGGAAAAAATGTATATCCGCCTTTACAGGGAATCGTTTACTGAAGAAGAAGTCGCCGGAATGTTGTCGTTCTACAAAACAACAGCAGGTAAGGCGGCTATCAACAAAATGCCGGTGTTGATGCAAAAATCCATGCAGGAGATTCAGGGTATGATTTCTGAATCAATTCCGCAAATGCAAAAAATCGAAAGTAATTTCGCTGCTGAAATGAAGTCTGCAAACAATTAAAGCTGGCATTATTATTTTTTTCTGCCTGAGATCCTCAATTTTGATGTCCTCTGAACTTTACTTAATATGCTTTAATATTATTAAAGTGAGGTCAATATCATGGATGGTTTAGTATCTAAAAAAGAAACATTGATAAAGTTGCAGCACCTGGAAGGTATTAAATGCTTTGCCTGCAGTCCTTCAAATCCCGTCGGCTTGAAGATGGATTTTTATGCTGATGAAACATTTGTTTCTTCATGGCTTACGTTAGCAGATCATTTCTGTAGTTGGGACAAATATGCCCATGGGGGGATTGTGGCAACTGTTTTGGATGAAATCATGAGTTGGGCTGCGGTCTATTTTAAGAAAAAGTTTGTTTTTACCAAATCAATTAATGTTAATTATTTAAAACCTGTTTTTACGGATACCGAAATTAGGGCAGAGGGAAGGGTTCTGGAGTGTTTAAGCGAAAGGAAGGTCGTTATGGAAGGGTGTGTTTACAACAGTAACGATGAACTATGCGCTAAGTCCACAGGGGAATATGTTCTTATTGATTCTTTTACAGGAAAAACTTAATCTCTCTAATCTGAACATCTGCGGATTATGTAGTCGTATACCATTAACATGTTGATGATTTTTACGTTACTCTCTTTCCATCAGCAATTTTCACTTGTCAGCGCACAATAATCCTGAGCACTTGCAGATGTAATCTTTTGCTCTTTTGGGATAACTGAAAATCTGAGTGTCGGTTGTTCAATTCTGCCCTGATCCACAATAACAAAAAGGGATTAACCATCGATGGTTAATCCCCTTTTTGTTGATAGTTTTTTAATTTACTTTTTGCTTCGAAATTCCGCTAAAAGTTTTTTAACATAATCCAAGTCGTCTTTTGAGTAATACTCCTTTTCGGCAAAGTCATCCCACACATGAAGGACTCTATTTTTAAAAGCTTCAGTTTCATCCGGCGTCATTTTAACCTCTTTCATTCCGTGTTTATACATGGCGGCAATGCCCTTTTCATTAATTGCCCGGATTTTCTCTCTAAAATCCTTCTCCATTGTTTTTATGTAATTATCAACAGCTATTTGCTCTTCCTTGGGAAGTTTGTTCCATGCTTTTAACGATACAACACCGCCAGCCGGAGAATATCGTATGGGAAGAGGATTAATGTATTTCATCACGCTATATAGCTGAGCACCGACCGCCCATATTGCTGGGCTGATAAGAGCATCACATATCCCTGTACGGACTGCCGCAGATACTTCAGTAGGTCGAACTGGTACGGGACTTGCGCCCAAAGCCATAAGGGTCTTTTCTTCCATTGGACCATACCATGTTTGAAAGCGGCTTTTCTTAATATCATCAAAAGTCCTGATTTCGCGCTTTGTGGAGTAAATTTGATCAAAGCCCTGTTCTGCCAGAATAACAAGGTGATATCCTCTTTTTTCAAACCATTCATTAATGCGCGGCCTCATCTTTGAATAAACATATTCAACTTCGTCATAATTATTAAACAAGAACGGAAGCGCAAACAAGGTCATCTCCGGACAAACCATCACCATTCCATGTCCGGAAAATCCGCCTCCCTGCAACTGCCCGTTTATCATTTTGGCCAATATATCCGGGTCATCTCCCATCCTGCCGCCGTAATACCAGTCCAAGACAACTCGGCCATTTGTCGCCTTATCTATCCCGGGATTAACAATATCTCTTATTAAAGCAGCCCATCCCAACTGTTCCGGAGCTATTGTCCCCATTTTAAAGACATAAATCGTTTTATCGCTTTTGGTTTGTTTAATGTTTTCCCCCCATGCCATAGAGAAAGACCCCATAAAAAACACAACAATTCCTATAAACAAAAGCCATACGATATTGCGTTTCATAAAAATCTCCTTTCTAAAATATTTTTAAAATATAATTACAAGTTTTTCTTTTCCAGATAAATTTAATACATAATAACACTATTAATTTTTTTTAAAAGAAAAAAAACTGTTTGATTTAGAAACAATTGGTATGTTTTATTAATTAGGGTACTCTTATTGTTGGGATAATGTAATTTATTTCTGTTACAGCAAAAAATCTAACCTACTGAAACTCCTCGCTATACGTACGACATTTTTTCCCAAAAATCAAATAGGCATAAGTGCCGCCGAAAGAAATTCCGGCCAGAACGGCATTATTGATTTTCAGTTCTTTTTTCTCTCCCATGACTAATGCAAGTGGTCTTAGAGGATTCGTCAGTCCAATCACCGGTGGCAGAGTATTTTCTCCCATTGAAAGCGCCAGAGCGCAAGCTCTGATGCCGCCGCTGGAAAAACTCTCTCCTGTTGATCCTTTTATTGACGTGACAAACGGTTTTTTCTCCGAAGAGGCAAATATTTCTTCGTAAGCTTCAGCTTCCACAGCATCGAGTGTTTTGTCGCCGTTAGCCGCCGCGAAAATAGCCTGAATATCATTGATCGAAGTGTCTGCGTTTTTCAGCGCACGGTTAAATGTCTTTTTTATACATTCCGGTTTTTGCGGCCACGCGGTCGGTTTTGTCGGTGATGAACCCATGCCTGCTCCTTTGATTTCACAATAGGGCTGGCGTCCTCTGGCGATTGCCGATTGCAGGCTCTCCAAACAAATTATGCCGCATCCTTCTCCGGCAATCATTCCATTTCGTTCTTTATCGAAAGGTCGGCAGGCTTCAATGCCACCGTTTTGGGGAGAAAGCGCGTGAAATTTTGTCAGCGATTTGTAGTAAAATTCAGATAAAATGTCTACGCCGCCGGCAAAAATAAAATCGGCAGTGCCGCGTCTGATTTCCGCGGCGGCATAGGCAATCGCGTTTTCGGCAGAAACGGCAAAATGCGTTATAGTCGTGTTGATGCCGCGAAATCCCAGTTCGATAGAAGTATGACCGGCAGCGGCGTTCATAACAGTATTTGGTACCAGTATAGGGTTGACAGATGCGGGTCCTCCGGAAAACAGCGTTCCCAAAAATTGAGCGGTTATATCAGTTGCTCCGAAAGCAGTACCGAGAACAATGCCAACGCGATCGCGGTTTGCTTCTGTGATTTGAAATCGGGCATCATCCAGAGCAATGCGTGACGAGGCCGCCGCCATCAGTGATATTTTATCCATCTTACGCATGTTTTTCGCGGAGATGAAATCACGCGGATTGAAATTGCTAACCTCTGCGCCCAGATGCGAGGGAAAATTGCTTGTGTCAAATGATTTGATTTGAGCAATTCCGGTTTCGCCGGAAAAAAGCCTGCGGCCAAATTCTTCCTTGCCGATTCCCAGAGGAGTTACCATGCCGATGCCGGTTACAACCACACGTTGAGCGTTGTCTGTTTGCTGATTTCTATTCATGGGCAGGACCCCTTTCGGAATACCTGCCGAAAATTAAAGTGGTGTTGTTTCCTCCGAAAGCGAAGGAATTGGAAAGTACTGTGCGCAATGACGATTTTCTGGAACCGGATGTGACATAATCCAGATCGCACTGCGGGTCATTTTCCTGATAATTGATTGTCGGCGGTATAAAACCGTCCTGCAGGGCCAGCGTCGAAACAATGCCCTCGAGCGCGCCGGAAGCCCCTAATGTGTGTGCGTGCATGGATTTGGTGGAACTGACCGGAATCGAGTAAGCGCGTTTACCGAAAACTTCCTTAATAGCTTTAGTTTCGGTAACATCATTGACCGGAGTGGCCGTGCCGTGCGCATTGATATAATCGATGTCGTCAACAGAAAGACCGCTGTCTTTCAGCGCCGCCTGCATGGAACGGATAGCGCCGGAGGCCTGTTCGTCGGGAGCGGTCATGTGAAAGGAATCGCAGGTTATGCCATATCCTAAAACCTCAGCGTAAATTTTTGCTCCTCTCTTAAGAGCGTTATCCAGTGATTCCAAAACCATTATTGCCGCGGCTTCGCCCAACGAGAGCCCGGCGCGATTTTTATCGAAAGGCCGGCATGTTTCAGGGTCAACTGATTTGAGTGCGTTAAAGGCGGCGTAAGTAAGCCGGCACATAGGCTCTACGCCTCCGGCAATCATGATAGAGGCATGACCGTTGGCGATTAAATCCCGCGCGTAGCCGATGGCGGTGGCGCCTGCGGAACAGGCTGTCATGAAAGTTGATTTAGGCCCCATAAAGCCGAAAGCGGAAGCAATATGGTCAGCGGAAGACGCGCAAAACAAAGACGATAGGGTGGAAAAATTCGCATCTTTGCCGTTATTATTTAAGTAATCTCTATAGAATATTTCAGCCTCTAGAAGCCCGCCCGCGCCGCCACCGATGGCAAGGCCGATTTCTTCTTTCAATTCTTCCGGTGGAGGATAAAGCCCGGCGTCGCGCAATGCTTCCAATGTTGCGGCAAAGGAAAGCATATCTGCCCGCGACATTCTTTTAATAGAAAAATTTTCGGGAATATAATCACGGGCGATAAAGTTTTTGATTTGCCCGCCTGTCTGAGAACGAAATCCGGAGGCATCAAAAAGATCAATCGCTCCAATGCCGCAGACGCCTTCCTTAATGGCGCATGCAAAATCCGGCACATTCTTGGCGATTGCGTTTAATGTTCCTAATCCGGTGATGACGATGCGTTTTCTCAAATCAAATCCTTATCAATAGGCTGTTGAAAAACACTCGTCTGCTGCGTTGTGCTGCAAACCGCACCGCTCGACGTATGTCTATATACGCCTCGCGGTTCGCTTCTTACGCGCCTTGCATCTGAGCATTTTTGAGCAGCCCATCAAGTGAAGTAAGAAGAGTGTTCTGGACCTTAAGAAAACTTAATTTGGCCCCGATAAAAAGTCAAACAAATATTGACATATAAAACCGGACTTCCTATACTTTTAGCGGCCAATCTTTGTCAAGATGGTCTTAAAATTGTAAGGATGCTCAAGGTGCAGATGTGATTTTTCCCAGTCAAGTTACAGATAATCTCAGGATTTTAGGCAATGAATATTTTCATTTTTATCTGATACAGGGGAACGATACCTGTGCCCTAGTGGAAATTGGAATATCTGCAACGGCCGATATTCTGTTGGAGCAATTATCCTCCATGGGTGCAGAGCCTGATTTCCTGATTGTCACCCATCCCCATAGCGATCATGTTACAAGTTTGGATTACCTAAAGCAGGCTTTTCCCAAAGCGAAAGTAATAGCGGGCAAAGGAGCAGAATCATTTCTCAATCATCCCAAGGCCATGAAAAGTATGATGACTGAAGACCGTCATATGATGGAATCTATGATATCTCAAGGTCTCTTTACCTGCAGGCCGGTAATTGCGTTTCCGCCATCGCTATCCGGATGCACGATCATGAACGATGGCGACGAACTTGATCTCGGAGGATTGATGATCAGCTTTTTGGAGGCGAGAGGACATTCTCCGGGAAATATCCTCGTTCATATTCCTGATTTAAAAACTCTTCTGGTATCGGACAGTCTGGGGAACCGCTATCCCGGGCAAGGATTTTTCCCTACCTTCTTTACAGGTTATACCGATTACCTGGCAACAATTGATCGTCTTTCGGCACTTAATCCGCAGATTCTCGGCCTTGCCCACAACGGTTTGTTCTCCAGAGATGAAGATATTAAGGCGATATTTCAAAAATCCCGGGAAGCTGCAAATTATGTGAAGAAATATATTATTAATGATGATCGTGATGATGAAACGATCGCCCGAAATCTTTTCAAACTTTATTACAATGATGAACTCACCATTTATTCGCCGGAAAATATTTTGAACTGCTGCAGGTTATTGGTACGCAGGATCAGAGAATTATAATTTGCTTGGCGTAAGAAACAAAAAGGAAATAAAATGGTTGACATACAAAATTCTTCTTCATAATGTTTCCACCGTGATTACGGGTACGACTCCAATGCAATCTTATGGATATAACCTTTTCTTTGATGTCGTAAATAAATCTTTTGTTGAGGAACAGAATGATTAAGAAAATATTTTGGATAATAATTTGCTTAATCGGAGCCGTGGCATTTGGCGCGGTTGTGGGAGTATGGAATCCTTCAGAAAAAGTGAACGCTCTGTGGATTGTAACTGCCGCTGCGTGCATTTATCTTGTGACATACAGATTTTACAGCGCCTTTATTGCAGCAAAGATATTCGCGCTCTCCGGCGACCATAAGACGCCTGCCTTTACAATGCGTGACGGCATAGATTATCATCCTACGAACAGATATGTACTCTTCGGGCATCACTTTGCGGCCATCGCCGGCGCCGGTCCGCTCATCGGGCCGATGCTGGCGGCTCAGTTCGGTTATCTTCCCGGTTTCCTGTGGATACTTATAGGAGCAGCGCTCTGCGGAGCCGTGCACGATATGGTGATTCTGGTGGCTTCGGTGCGCCGTAACGGGCACTCACTGGCGCAGATTGCACGGGACGAAGTGGGTCCAATTGGAGGAGTTGCCGCATCATTCGCTATTCTTTTTATCATCATCGTTGCTCTTGCCGGTCTGGGGCTGGCGGTGGTCAATGCCCTCACCCACAGTGCCTGGGGCACGTTTACAATTGCCATGTCGATTCCCATTGCTTTTTTTATGGGCTTCTATTTGTACAAAATACGTCGAGGGAAAGTGGGTGAAGTAACTGTCATCGGAGTTACACTTCTCATCGCGGCAGTCATTGGCGGTCATTATATACCAGGCTCTGGGCTTGAACCCATATTCAATCTCAACAGAAACACTCTGATAATCTGCATGGCCCTGTACGGCCTTATTGCATCGGTTCTGCCCGTATGGATGCTTTTATGCCCCAGGGACTACCTCTCAACGTACATGAAGATAGGGACGATCCTGCTGCTGGCGGTAGGCGTGATTTTTATCGCGCCGAATCTGCAAATGCCGGCCTTGACAAAATTCATAGGCGGCGGCGGTCCGGTTATTCCCGGCAGGATATTTCCCTTCATGTTTATTACCATCGCGTGCGGAGCCATATCCGGTTTCCACGCTCTGATATCTTCCGGCACTACACCTAAAATGATAAGCTCGGAGAAAGACATACGCTTGATTGGTTTCGGGTCGATGCTGGTGGAGGGTTTCGTTTCGATGATGGCGCTTGTTGCGGCGTGCATCCTGCTGCCGGGCGATTACTTCGCGATTAACACTACTCTTTCGTTCGACCAACTGGCGGCCATTGGTTTTCCCGTTGACCGCATCAAGGAACTTTCCGCTATGGTAGAAGTCAACGTGGTAGGACGTCCCGGCGGCGCGGTTTCTCTTGCTGTGGGTATGGCCTCTATTCTGGGCAGTCTGCCCGGAATGAATGGCCTTATGCCTTACTGGTATAATTTCGCGCTGATGTTCGAAGCCTTATTCATCCTTACCACTGTTGATACAGGCACGCGCGTGGCGCGTTTTCTAGTTCAGGAAATGGGGGGATTCGTCTATAAGCCGCTCGCACGCCGGGGATGGTATCCCGGCATATTCATATCAAGCTTGTTTGTTGTTGGCTGCTGGGGATTTCTTATTTACACCGGGACGGTAAAAACTATCTGGCCGATGTTCGGCGTGGCGAATCAGCTTCTAGCGGCCATCGCGCTGGGTGTAGGAACCACGATCATCATTAAGGAAAGTAAACTGCGTTATTCCATGGTAACTTTCATTCCCATGCTTTTCATGTTTACAACGACCTTGACTGCTGCAGTTCAGTTGATCATATCCTATTGGACAAAAGGCCGGGCTGAGATGGCCTTGGGCCTTGCCACTTTACATACAATTCTTGTTAGCGTGATGGCAATATTAGCGGTCGTGGCGCTGCTGAACATGATCCATCGCTGGTATTTGCTGGTCATTAAAAAAGAGGGATTGGCGCCGCGCTCTCCGGACGGCAAAGTGATGTATCCGAACGTTGCCGGCGAGACATGCGATGCAAATGAGTTACATTTGTAATTTATTTTTCTCCGCTGACATACGTTTGATTTAAAAAAGTGTAAAGGAAATAATTCCATGAGAAGATTAGTCAACATTCCCTTAATTGTTTTGATGTTGCTCCTATGGAGCGGTTGCGTTTTTAGCCAGGACAATCTTCAGTTTATAAACCTGGGTAATTATCGTCTGGAGAATGGCCAGATTATCCGTAACTGTCGCCTAGCCTATCGCACCTTTGGCGTTTTGAATACAGATAAATCCAACGTCGTTCTGTTTCCCACCTGGCTTGCCGGAACGACAAAAGATTTGGTCGATCTGGAATTAATCGGACCGGGAAAATTGGCTGACAGCTCAAAGTACTTTATTGTGGCAGTCGATGCTTTTGGTAGCGGCGTATCCTCTTCGCCGTCCAACAGCAAGCGTCAGCCTGATCAGTCCTTTCCGCCATTTTCCATTAAAGATATGGTGAATGTCCAGCATCTTCTTCTAGCCAAATATCTGCATTTAACTCGTATTCATGGCGTAATCGGTATGTCTATGGGCGCAATGATGGCCTATCAATGGATGATTTCCTATCCCGACTTCATGAATAAGGTTGTTGCTGTTGTTGGGTCGCCTCGGTTGACTTCGTATGATCTTCTTCTTTGGCAAACAGAACTTAATGTCATCAATAATGCTTGCGCGAGAAAATCAAAAAAGGAAAATACAGGCATGAAAACAGTAGCGGGAGTTCATAATCTGCATTCAAGAACACCTCATTACATTACGGCCAATACACCGCCTGAATACTTTCCTCAATTTTTGGCCGAAGCGGAAAAGAGCATCATGAAGTTTAACGCCTATGATTGGGCGTGGCAATTAAAGGCTATCATGGGTCATGATATTTATCGTTCGTTCGAAGGGGAAATTGAGCCCGCCGCAAAAACTATACGGGCAAAAGCACTCATTGTCTGGGCCGGGCAGGATCTTACGGTCAATTCGGAACCAGCCCGGACGCTGGCCAGGTATTTGAATGCCGACACCCTGGAATTGCAAGGCGATTGCGGTCATTTGTCTTTTCTTTGTGAGAACGAGGTATTGCGTGATAAGGTCAATCAATTTTTGAATGATTGACCGATCATTTTAATTGACATACACGATCACCCATCGTATTATTTTAACTGTGCAGCGGAGAGGTTCAGGGAACATTTGGAATAAAAAATAATAAAGGTGGGAGAAAATGATTCAAGATCGTCTTGATAAAATTGAAGAGAAACTGAAGCAGAGCAATGCGGTTAAAGAAAACGATAAAGCTGAATTGTTGAACCTCCTGAAGACTCTGAGAACGGAAATTGCCGACCTTTCCCAAACTCACCATGAGCAGGCGGAAAGCGTTGTAAGATTTGCCGAATTATCCGCCCATGAAGCCACGCGCAGCGAAAAGAGTTCGGACCTCATTAATTTGTCGATTGAAGGTTTGACTTCATCGGTTCAGGGTTTCGAAGTATCTCATCCAAGACTGGTGGAGATTATCAATACTTTTTGCACAATGCTTGCTAAGCTTGGAATATAGATCCTCTGTTTTGGATGCCTGTCCCATTGATTTATTTACTTCTGAAGTTGATTATCGCTCTGATCAAAAATGCAACAACGAAATGTATGGAAATTGGTAAGTTGAATCCCAATGTATGGGGATAAAGCTTGAGACAACATACGTAGCAGGGGAAAGGCAGCGAGATATGATGGTTATCGGTATCAATGGAAGCCCGAGAAAAAACGGGAATACAGCGACTCTGCTGACAAAAGCACTGGAAGGTGCGGCGTCACAAGGGGCTGACACCGAACTGGTGCATCTGTACGATCTTTCTTTTAAGGGATGCAGCAGTTGCTTTGCGTGTAAGCTCACTGGTGTATCGCACACCGGAATATGTGCTCAGAAAGACGACTTGAGTCCGATACTCAAAAAGATTGTGAACAAAGCTGATGCTCTTATCCTGGGGACACCGATATATTTCGGATCGATGACCGGTGAAATGCGTTCATTCATAGAAAGACTTCTGTTCGCTCCCCTCGTATATAGCATGCCGCCCAGGTCTGTATTGCCGCGAAAAATCAATACGGGGATTCTCTACACTATGAACATTACCGAGGAAATGTGCGAAGAACAAGGTTTGAGAACAATGTTCCAATCTACGGAGAAATCGTTTCGCATGATCTTTGGTGGGACGGTTGAAACCTTTTGCTGCTATGACACCTGTCAGTTTCCCGACTATTCTAAAGTCGTTATGGAGTATATGGATCCGGTACAGAAAGCGAAACGGCATGAGCAGGAGTTTCCGAATGACTGTCGGAAAGCATTCGAGTTCGGTTGCCGGATTACCGGTAAATCACGCTATATTTAGTGAGTTCCAAGCCTAATACCCTGAATAACCTTAAGGTCACTATAGGGGTGCCATGGCGCTACCTGGATACGCGATGTAACTGCGTCGGAATTGATAAGTTGAATCATGATATATCGAGACAAACCGGAAAATAATATACAAAAATAATATACATGGTTGACATAAAAGACCGATATCCCTATACTGTCCTCACAAGAAGATGGTTTTTATATACTTCTGCGGCAGTTGTAAAGATGCGTTAATGCAGAAATAATCGTAATCATAAATTATGACGGGGGAGGTCTTTATGTTGAAAATAGCTAAAATATGTTTTGTTATATCCGGATTTCTTCTTATTGCAGATTCCACTTTAATGATTCTGAATAAGCCGAATCCCCTTGGACTTCCGCTTCCCTGTCCCATAACACTCTCTATATTAGGTATAGGTTTGATTTTATTTTCACTAGCAAAAAAATAAGACTGAAGTGTATTCGAGATCACGGCGTTGCTATTGGTAAATCGATTTTAAGCGTGTCAAAACAAAGCGCAGTAGGATATACGTGGATAGGATCATGGTTCTTGTAACTCAACCATGAATAAATATTTTATAAAATAAAATTTATGATTCAAGAAAGGAGTTTTATGCGTAGATTTATTATTTGTGTTTTTATTTTTCTGTTGGCTGTTCCGGCATGGGCTGCCCAGCCACAAACTGAAGACCAGAAAGCCCTTTACGCGCTTGGAGCTGATCTGGCTAAAAAACTGTCTATTTTTAACCTGTCTGCCGAGGAGTTTGACTTTGTCAAGCAGGGTATGAGCGATGCAGCTGCCGGTAAAAAGTTAGATGCAGAACCGGAAGCCTATCAGCAAAGCATTGGTATTTTGTTTCAAACAAGAATGCTGGCCGCCGCGCAAAAGCAAAAAGAATTGTCCAAACCTTTTTTAGAGAAAGCAGCCAAGGAAAAAGACGCGCAGAAGATGGCCTCAGGTCTTATTTACCAGCCAATTAAGGCCGGAACCGGCGCTCAACCCAAATCCTCAGACGTCGTCAAAGTTCATTACACAGGCACTTTTATTGACGGCAAGGAATTTGACAGCTCTGTTAAGCGTGGTCAACCTTTGGAATTCCAGTTGGGACAGGTTATCCCCTGCTGGACAGAAGGTCTCACGAAAATGAAAGTCGGCGGCAAGGCTAAATTAATATGTCCTTCGGATATCGCTTACGGCGATCAGGGTAGACCGCCTATAGTTCCCGGAGGATCAACACTGATCTTTGAAGTGGAACTGCTGGATACTAAACATACTCCCGCAGCAGCTTCAACTACCAAGAAACCATCAACGTCCAAGGCAAAAGCAAAGAAATAGTTCGTTTTAAAAATCATATGAACGTAAGAGCGGGCTGAAAACCCGCTCTTATTGACATATGAAGATGATTCTTCTATACTCACACCCCACGGACAAATTCTTTATTATCTGTATAATTTCAGAAGGATTAAGTTATTATGAAATATGAAAGTGTCGCGGATGTTCAGTCACGACTAATAAAGGCCGGATACATCCCCTCTAAAGAAATTGCTACAGTCGTTTTTCTGGCTGCGGCGACGCAAAAACCGGTTTTAGTTGAAGGGCCGGCCGGTGTCGGCAAGACAGAACTGGCCAAAGCCGTAGCCCGCTCTCTGGACCGGGAGCTTATTCGTCTCCAGTGTTATGAAGGATTGGATGAAGCCAAGGCTCTTTATGAATGGGAATATGCCAAACAGCTTCTTTATACCCAAATGGTTAAAGACCGGCTCAACGACATCATTTCTTCCGCTGCGACCCTAACTCAGGCAGTTGATCAGATAGCCGCTCAGGAAGACGCTTTTTTCTCTGACCGTTTCATTCAGTCCCGGCCGCTTCTGCAGGCCATCAGCTCGGAGAAACCAGTCGTGCTTCTTGTGGACGAAGTGGACAAATCCGATCCGGAATTCGAAGCGTTTCTGCTGGAGCTTTTAAGCGACTTTCAGGTTTCCATTCCCGAACTGGGCACCCGCAAGGCCATTCAGATTCCTTTTGTACTTTTGACATCCAACAACTACCGCGATATGAGCGATGCGCTGAAACGCCGCTGTGTTCATCTTTACATCGATTATCCCGCACGGGACGCGGAGATTTCCATTGTCCGGCTCAAAATTCCGGGAATCGAGGAAAAACTCTGTAACTCATTGGTTGACGCGATCCGTAAAATTCGCACACTGAATTTGAAAAAAAGTCCCAGCATTTCCGAGACGATTGACTGGGCGCAATCGCTAATCGCTCTGCAGATCAACGAACTGACGCCGGAGGTTGTTTCGGAGACACTCAATATAATTTGCAAATACCAGATTGACATGGAAAAAGTTCGTAAAAATATAAATCGTATTTTGCAGTAGATTAAAAATGTATGGTCAAACTCATTCAACAATTTGTGTCCTGCTGTCGTGCGGCGGGAATGCGTGTATCAACTTCGGAAGTCCTCGACAGTCTCAACCAGATGAAATTGATTAATCCGACCGATGAGTCGCAATTCCGGTCTCTGCTTCGCGCCAATTTTGCCAAAAGTATGCGCGACGTGCAGCACTTCGACCGCCTCTATCATCTCTTCTTTCATGAAATGCGCATGGATACTGCCGATATTAAACAGGCGGCCTCTTATTCCGAGCAAATAAAAAAAGCCGCGGAAATTCTCAAACAAATGCCGCATGATGATACTGTTTACGACGCCGTCGTGGACTTTATGCAGGGCAATCCCATGGCACTTCTCAAGGAAATGCGCCGGATTCAAACGGAAGAAGAAGTGACCATGTTGCGCTTTAACCTGGGGCCTTTGGGCAATCGCCTCAACGTGATGATCCAGATTAATAAAGCTGCATCCGCCGCTAAAGATCTGGTAGAGGACAACTACGCGAAAACTGATTCAGTCGCCGGGCGCGAACTTGCCGCCTATTTCGAAGAACGCGTGGCTGCCGCCCGCTCCATTCTTGCCTATGAACCACATCCGGGAGATTCCGGCACCAGAACAACCAAAACGGAAGAACAAAAACTCAAAGGGCTGGGCGAAAAATCATTTTCTTCTTTTACCCGCGAGGAATTGGAAGAAATGCGTGAAGCAATTGATAAGCTGGTCCGCAAATTAAAAAACATTGTCAGCCGCCGGTATGCTGTCCGCAACAGAGGAAGTATAGATGTCAAAAAAACTCTGCGCGCTTCGGCCAAATACAATGGCGTTCCGGTGGAGATCAAATACCGACGCAGGGCAAAACGCAAAAGCCGAATTGTCACATTGTGCGATGTATCCGGTTCAGTTTGGGCGGCAGCGCGTTTCATGCTTAATCTGCTTTACTCCTTGCAGGATTGCTTTGACAAAGTTAACAGCTTTGTCTTTATTGATCAGTTATCGGACGTAACTTCCATATTCGAAGAAAATGAAATTAACGAGGCGATTCGTCTGGTGCTGGAGAAATCTGATGTGAATTACAACGCATCAACCGATTACGGCGAAACTTTTCGCAATTTCAAGAAGGATCATATGGATCTTCTGACCAAGAAGACAACGCTGATAATTGTCGGTGATGGGCGCACCAATTATATGAATCCCGAAGACGCGATTCTCGGCCAGATGCGGGAGAAATGTCGTAGAGTTATCTGGCTCAATCCAGAGCAGGAAAATCTCTGGGGCTCCGGTGACAGCGAAATCAGGTCTTATACGCCTCACTGTCATGAGGTGCGCCAGTGCCGCAACGTCAATCAATTATTTACTTTCATCGAGGAGCTGGTTTTATAAAATGAATACTATCGCATCAGAAAAATCTTACAGTTGGATATCTCGCTTTGCCATCGAACACATCGCTTCACGCTCAGATTTACAGACAATTCAGAATTTCCCTCAGGACATCTGGCAGAAAATGGGTGAAGCCGGATTTTTTAAAATAGGAATAGCGCCGGAGTACGGTGGCAGCGGTGGCGGATTCAAGCAACTTACCGAAGCGGGCGAAGTTTTCGTTCGCAGTGGTTACAATATGGGGCTGGCACTGTCATGGCTGTACCAGCAGATTATTGCCCTGCGCGTTATCTCTGCTTTTGGCAATGAGAAACAACGAAAGCAATATCTGCCGCTGATGGCTCAGGGAAAGTTAATCGTGTCCTTTGCCGTTTCCGAACCAAAGCACGGAGCGCGTCCCAAATTACTGACCTCTACAGCAGTGCCTGACGGTAATTTCTATAAAATCAATGCGGACAAAATTTATTTAACCAACGCGCCGATTGCCGGACTTTTCATTGTCATAGCGATAACCGGTGAAGAGAAAGGACAGAAAAAATTCAGCGCCTTTCTGGTTTCGACTAATGATAATGGAGTTATCGTCAAACCACAGATGAAATTCGACTTCCTAAAACCTGCACCGCACGGCGGAATTAAATTAAATGACTGCCGTATGCCTTCTTCTGCCATTTTGGGTGAAAAAGACACCGCTTATACGAATATTGTCATACCATTTAGTGATGCGGAAAGTGTTGTTCTGATGGGCGCAGTGACAGGCGGAATGGGTGCTGAACTTATGGAATTAATCGTGGAAAGTGAAAAGCGCAACATTAATAAAGATAAACTTTTGCAAAGCGAAGTGGGAGCTTTAGATTCCCTGCTGGAAACAATGCGCGCCATTGCCCGCGATGCAGCGCAAAAGCTGGACGAACACGATAGCGCCGCTGTACCTCTGATAGTCACATTCAAAGAACTGGTTGCCGGTTTTCAATTGAGGATATCTGCCGCGGTTGCTAAATGGGAAATCAAAACAAAAGAACGTTATAATGTTCTTCAGACAGACATCAACGTTCTGGGAGCGCTGCAGGAAAAAACCTTACAGGATAAGCAGGCAAAGCTGGGCGACGAACTGCTACACGGAGCCAGATAAAAAATCTGGCCGGAAAATGAAAAATGAAGGTTTTTGTTATTTAATTTCGTCGATCCACTTTATTATGGATTTGTTGAGAATAAGGCTGTCTTTTTTTTCTGTTATTTTTGTAGATAACTTGAAAGACTGCATCTGCTCTTGATAATTAATTTCCACGTCATTTATTAATACAAAAGCTTCATTGGTGCTTTTAATTATATCAAAGAGCTTTTGTCCTGGTAAAACATTAATAGAGCATTTTATGGAAGTGCCATCCGTGCAAATAATAGTTGTTTGCTTTTTTTGCATTTCTATCATTCTTATCGCCTCCTCCTTGCCTTACACCAGTTTATTAATCAGCCATTTTTGATAATATCTTGTTTAAACCTCAGGAAAGATGGAATTTTACAAATTTTATTCTTACTTATGCTTTTTACTATACCGCAAATTAAGTCTATTTCAAGTAAATTATTATCGGATGTTTTGTTTTATGAAAAGATATACCGGTGAATAGAAAAACTGGATTTGGGAAGGGCAAGGTATCATATATAGCGACTGGTTTTTCTTTATTTTAAATTATTGTCAGACAGTGCAACCCGGCATATGAATAGATATACGCCGGGTTGCTTGCAGGTCTAACGCTTCCAAGAGGGGGGATAAAAATGGACAGCATTAGGTGGTGACATAATCATGTATGCATAGCTTTTATAATGTTGTTTACGGCTTTCTTTATTTTCCTCCAAGGTGTATTATCAATACACCTACAAACATTAAATCATTATTTGCGACGCTGAGCAAAGACAGCAGCACCCAAGGCACCGATTATTTGCGGGTCAACGGGCAGAGGTGTTACTTCCATATTGATGACTTTGGTGAGCGCTTTGATCAAACCATGGCTTTTGGCACATCCGCCGGTTACGGTCACCTGGGGGCGCATACCAATACGTTTAAGCAAAGAAAAGCAACGTTTGGAAACAGCCGTCTGGATGCCGGCGGCGATGTCTTCTGGTGGATTACGGCGGGCCAGAAGACTAATGACTTCGCTTTCAGCGAAGACACTGCACTGGGCCGTGACGGGAATAATCTTTTTAGCCTTTAAGGAGAGGTCTGAAAATTCATCAAGATCCATACGGAAGATGCGGCTCATCGCTTCGAAAAAGCGACCGGTCCCGGCTGCGCACTTGTCGTTCATAGCGAACTCCAGCACAGAGCCGTCGCCGTCGATGGAGATGGTCTTAACATCCTGTCCGCCGATATCAACAATAGTTTTGATGGCCGGTGCGCAGGAAAATGTTCCCATCGCGTGACAACTGATTTCCGAAATATTTTCATTGGCAAAGGCCACTTCGTTGCGGCCATAGCCGGTGCCGACCAAGTAGGTCAGATTTTTGTAGCTGCCGATGTCCGGGACCTGGGCACAGGCCTTTTCCAGTGCCTGTATGGAAGTAACTTCCGGGTCTATCTCGCTGGGCACGATGATGCTGGCAACCATATTGCCGTTTTCATCCAATATTACCGCTTTACCAGTGGTGGAACCTACATCGCATCCACCAAAATATTTTTTCGTCATGTTTATTCTTCTCCCTGTTATTATAATATTATCCTGTTGTATTTATAGATCCAGCATCCAACCCTTACCCTGTATTCGGGCAATGCTTCTGGCTGAAGATAGAAATGAGGATCTGAAAATATTACTCATAAGGGCCTGCTTAACCGGAGTCAGCTTCAGAAAAGCCCCAACGAATGTTCTCATATAGTCCTGGGTTATACTCATGGGATTATCGAATAGTTGATTCTGCAGTGTGCCGCGCTCGAGCGCTGCCAACATAGTCACCTCGAAAAGAGATTCCGGGTGTAAAACCTTACTTTCCCGCGGTATCATTTCCATTGCCTTGAAGGAACATTTGGCAATACATACTCCGCAACCCACGCATATATCGGTATTCAGCTTGCAAGTTTTCTTTTTCATATTTTTGGGATCATTTGCAGATACCAGGCTCAAGGCATTTACAGGACATACTTTGACGCATTTTCCGCACCCAGTGCACTTGCCTGCATCAATCTTGGAAATGAAATTGGAAGTAACGACGCAATTCTGATATCCGTACTTGGTCAATCCGCCTAAAAAGTTGCAGCAACACTTGCAGCAGTGACAGATGGCCACGGGATTCTTTTTAGTATTGACGGCGCAGAAGACGAGACTATATTCCTTTGACCGGGCGAAATTGTCCAGCATCTCGGATTTCGTGACTTTGCGCGCAAAGTTGTTCCTTATGCCATAATCTGCTCCGATTCCTAAAAGACTGCAGCAATCCGTGGGTGCATCGCATCCCCTGGTTCCGTTATGCAGTTTTTCGCTTCTGCAGGAGCAAAGACCGATGGCCCACTTATCAGTGCTTTCAATTAGCGATGAAGCTTTCTCGTAATCGAAGAATTCCGTGTGACTGTCAGCCGTAATTGATTCTTCGACGGGAATAACGCGAAGCGCGGAGACCTTTTCATTGTTTGAAAAATTAGCTGCGTGTACGGAGCCGAAGTATTCGTGAAAGAGATCGGCCATTCTCTTCTTGTTGAGATTGTTGTCGGTCCTCATCATGGTAAATTCGAATATTCCTATAGCTATAGGCCAGGGCATATAGTAGTACCGGCCATGTTTTTCGTTCCATGTGTCCATGACAAGCCCCTTCCTGCACAGACTATCTAATATGTTTTGCAGGCTGGTCTTCTCGATTTTGGTGATTTGTGAGATTCTTTCCAGCGTCGAGAGAGTATAGGGCATCTTTACCACGACATCAGCCTCATCAGTGGTATAAAGCTCTTTCAAAATGCTGTGCCAAGTTTCATTCCAAGGTGCCTTCACATGCAGGTTATCTATCTTTTCCCCAAGCTTACGATAAATATGGCCATCATCGGTAATGTGCATATGCAAGTCTCCTATATTGAACTAAAGAAGCAACAATCCTCGTTATTGATCAATTGGCTTAGCCTTCATAACGTTTTCCATGAAAAAATCAACCTGCCGCATCATGTTTTCGTGAGAGACAATGCGCTCGTCGGAAAGATCGTAATCCAATACAAGCAAAGGAATGCCTTTCTCCCGACATTTTTCGCGCAGTATTCCGTTCATTGCCTGACCACCCTTACAGCCCACGTGATTGGAAACCCAGACCATATCCAGATCGAACTGCTTGACCATGCGGAATATATCTTCCAGATAGTTTTCGGCCGGACCTCGGGTATGGCGAACCATCGGACCCTGCATGATGGTCTTTCCCCAGCCTTTGACCATAGTCTCGGGTGAAGTTGTGTCAATTGGTTCATGATGATTATAGGTCATGCTATCGTTAATAAGAAAAATGCCGTATTTCTTTTCAGCCCATATAAAAATGTCACTGAAATGCAAAAAGGGCGGATTCCAGAGAACTGCCCTGTACCGCTCGTTCTTCTTGGCAGGAATATTGTTTTCCAGATTTTTTCGCGCCATTTTCACGAGCTTTTCGTAGTGCTGAATTGAAGCAGGATCACCGGCGGAAACGTTGAAATGCCACAGGTGACTCAACCACACTGCTATGCCTGCCACAGGGGAAGGCCTTTTCCTACTCATTTCCCATAACTCCATTTCAAGTTCCAGCATGCGATTGCGTCCTTCAAAGAACCGGCGCATACGATTCCAGTCCATGCGTTTAGGGGTGTGTTTTTCCAGAAAGCCGATCATACCCATAACGTCTTTGGCGAAAAGTTGTTCTGCGCGCTCGTTGTAGAAATTATAGGGAGCATCCAGCCGGTAGGTGGGGATATCACCATATGCCCGCTGGATGAAGGCATAAGAAGCCGCTCCTGCATCGCAGGGCAGGTTAGAACTCACCATGGCCACGCCCTTGGGCGTATGACCTTTAAGAACCATACCTACAGTTGCCTTGGGCAAACTGCATGCATCGGGATTCATGCCAGAGTTTTCCGCCTCATCAATGTATTTTAAAGTGCCGTCCGATACCAGAATGGGCAGGATAATGCCCCAGAGTTCAAGCATGTAACAGTTCAAGCCCATTCCACGTGCGATATCATAAGGGACAAGGTCCTCAAAAATAACTAGATTCTCAGCATCCCACAGCATATTCCGCAGTTCATTAATAACACCTAATGTTACAGAGTGAACCGTTATGCAAATTGCATCATGATAAATACCTGTATTATCTCGCGCCGCACGATTGGCCAATCCGTTAACACGAATCAGTATCAGTATCCACGGATGTTTGATCAGCTTACGAATAAATGTAATAGGACCGAGCTTGAAAATGGAATACAATATCCATTGAATAATTGCCGCCCAGTTCATGATCCAGTATTTCGTAAAAACAAGAGCCTCCCTGGGATGCGGCGCACTGAAATAATATCCGATAAGAGATCTTTTAAAAAAACCTTTCGACAATTCCGGCAGACGCATGATTGTATTTCTGGTATTATCAAAAACAGTATTGAGCTTCACGTAAGCCTCCTTATGAATTCATTATTTGCCCATGCTTTCAATAAACGCCTGTACGAAGCTGACCTTCACCGCCAAGACGATATTCCCGCTCCACCTTGAGTACCGGTTTGCCCTTTTCACGCAATGCGGTTACCAACGGCATGGCATCTTTACCACCACATCCACCTAATCAGGAGTATAAAGCTCCTTGGTAATGTGCATATGCAAGTCTCCTATATGGAACTAAAGAAGTAATAATCTTCTTTATTGATCAATGCGTTTAGCCTTCATGACATTTTCCATAAAGAAATCCACCTGCCGCATCATGTTTTCATGAGATACAATCCGCGGGTCAAAGAGGTCGTAATCCAGGATGAGCAGGGGGATACCTTTGGCGCGGCACTGTTCGCGCAGAACGCCGTTCATGGCCTGACCGCCCTTGCACCCAACATGGTTGGCGATCCAGATCATATCGAGATCGAATTGCTTGTACATACGAAAGATATCGTCCAAGTAGTTTTCAGCCGGTCCGCGGGTATGGCGCACCATGGGTCCCTGCATGATGGTCCTGCCCCAGTCCCTGATCATTGTTTCAGGGCTAGTTATGTTGATGGGTTCATGATGATTATAGGTCATGCTGTCGTTGAGAACGACTACACCATACTTCTGCTCGGCCCAATTTAACATGTCAACAAAATGGAGGAAGGGGGGGTTCCAGATTACTGTACGGTATTTCTCGTTCTTCGTGGCAGGAGTATTATTCTCAAGATTCTTACGTGCCATTTTAACGAGCTTTTCGTAATGTCGAATCGACGTCGGATTCCCGGCTGAGACATTGAAATGCCATATATGACTCAGCCACACTGCCGCGCCCGCCAGAGGGGCCGGCTTGATCCTGGTCATTTCCCACAGCTCCATCTCGAGTTCCAGCATGCGGTTGCGTCCCTGGCATATCTCACGCATACGATCCCAGTCCATGCGCCCGGGGGTGTGTTCTTCCAGAAATGCGATCATGCCCTTAACGTCCTTGGCAAAGAGCTTCTCGGCCCGCTCATTGTAAAAATTATACGGCACATCCAGTCGGTAAGTGGGGATATCATTATCTACACGCCGGATAAAGGCATAGGAGGCCGCGCCGGCATCACAGGGCATATTGGAACTCACCATGGCCACACCCTTGGGCGTGTGACCCTTGATGACCATGCCCACGGTGGCCTTGGGCAGACTGCAGGCATCGGGATTCATACCCGAGTTTTCGGCCTCGTCTATATATTTTAAAGTTCCTTCGGATGTTAAGATAGGCAGGACAATGCCCCAAAGTTCAAGCATGTAACAATTCAATCCCATTCCGCGCGCAATATCGTAAGGAACAAGATCCTCGAAAATAACCAGATTTTCAGCATCAAACAGCATGTTTCGCAGTTCTTCAATGACGCCTAAGGCCACGGTGTGGACCGTTATGCAAAGCGCATCATGATAAACGCCGGTCTGGCCACGCGCTAAACGATTGGCAAGTCCGTTGACACGAAGCAAGGTCAGTATCCAAGGATGCTTGACCAGAGCGCGTATTAATCCAATGGGCCCGAGCTTAAAAATGGATTGCCCTATCCAGTACAGAATTGCCCCCCAGTTCATGATCCAGTATTTTGTAAAAACCATAGCATCCCGGGGATGCGGCGCAGAGAAATAATATCCGATGAGAGATCTCTTTAGGAACCCTTTCGTTGCATCCGGCAGACGCATGATGGTATTTTTGGTATTGTCCAAGACAGTATTGAGTTTCACGTAAGCTTCCTTATGACACCGTTATTTACCCATGCTTTCGATGAAGGCCTGTACGCGTGTGCGCAGCTGACCTTCGCCGCTAAGGTGGTATTCCCGCTCCAGTTTGAGTACCGGTATTCCCTTATCACGCAACGCAGTTACGAGAGTCATGGAATCCACGCCCCAGAGATCACAGAATTTGATAATTTCGAGCACCACGCCATCTGCGTTGTATTCTTTCACGGTGTCGACAATTATATTCAGCCGGCGATCGAAATCTTCCATCATACGCGGACAGAGCGTCTTTTTAAAGGTGTATTCAGCCATTATTTTGTAGGGGCTATCATTATTGAGTTCTATGGTTTTGAATCCGGGAATTGTTCCGGTACAGAAACGGTCTGCTACAACCAGACATCCCTGCGATTCGATTATCTTTATAAATTCCGGGTTATGTAAATGACCGCCTACAACCACCAGGCGTGCCCGGGAATTCTTTATACCCTCACGTTGTTCAAGCTCTTTCTTGAAATCGAGGATATAAGGAAGGATCAAATCCTTGGGCGATGTCAGAGAAGCCATGACGATCTGGTGAAATTCGGTGCCGCTGATGGGTGGATTAGGTTTCTTGCGCAATTCACCGATAGATTGAATTGTACTGGCAAAATCGTTCCACTGGCGCATGGCCTTTCTGAGCGATTCATCGCTCATGTCCACGCCGAAATGACCGGCAAGTTTATCAGCGAGTGTCTTCAGTTCATCCGTCATCCAGACGAGCGTATCCTTGTTTACTTTACGCGGTACGTCCAGGATATGATTAAAGTCAGGCTTCTGGAGATATTCCAGGTTATCGTAGAGACGCTGCATATGGGCACACGAAGGAACAAATACCCACCCTTTCAGCAGATCAAAACGTCCATCCATGGCAAATTCTAACAGGCCGCGGACGTAGCTGCAGGTGAAACTCGAAAGATAATTATCCGCGATCTCGGTTCCGGCCAGGCCGGGCGCGTGCAGACGCACCGGGAAAAGTTTGTCTGCCATGAGCAAAGCCTCGGGCACGAACGAACAGGAATACGCAATAGGTATGCGCCCGCTTTGCTCCGCTTGTTCAACCAAACGATTTTGCGGACTCTCCAAAAGTTCTTCAAATACCTTCATGGTTTTGCTAGGTGGTGCCATACTAATATTCCTCCTTCATTCAACTTCTATTCCATCAGTAGATGCTTTCTCCCCGTTTTAGGTCTCCGAAGAGACGTGCAAAGATCGTATTATAGAGGGATGAAATCACCAAATTCCCGTACCACCAGGATTCGTTTAAGGCTTCTTTGGGACAAATGTTCTGACAGTGGTAACAGCGGATGCATCGGCCATCCAGGACCGGATATGGTGCAAGCTTAATACTCTGCACCGGACATTCCTTGGCGCAGAGCTCACACTGATTGCATCGGCTCTGTGTAAGTTTTGGCTTGGGCAGAATGATGCGCAGCAGAAAAGGCTTCGCTATGAGACCTACCAGTTGATAAAATCCCAAAGTTGGTTTAAGCGCGTCCGGACGGCTCTCCGGCATGGTGCCCGCATCGCAGGACTTAAGATGTTTTTCCACGGCCAAAGCAAAGGTACGAGCTTCGGCCAAATCTTTGGCGTTAGGACGGTTCGGCAGCCGGCCAATCAGACACGGTGCCGGGTGGTGTACCATACCCCGGCTCATGAAGCCGCCGATGACATTCGATCCTTTTTTGCGCAGCTCCCGGGTTAGCTCATAAAGAACACGACCGGGTGCTCCGCCCGCAGTGGCGAAAACAAAAGCCTGTTTATCTTGAATGGCTGGCCATGTACGCAACCAGGTTTTAACTGCTGAAGGGGCCTGGCTTTCGAAACATGGAGAGCCCACGCCCAGTAAATCACATTTTTTGATATCTTCCGGATCAACATCCTGTATAGTCGAGACGCGGACGGTGTGTTTTTTTTTGCGCAGGACGGTGGCCATGGCTTCCGCAACTTTGCGCGTCTGTCCTGTTTGCGAAAAATATACTATTGCAATATTCATAGAATACTCTCTTATAATCAATAAAAAAATCAGTGTAGCAGCTTCATCTTTTCCGGAATACCAGTGATGGTGATAGAAAACATCATGGAGAATATTCCTGAAAATTATTAATGACTATGACTATGCATAGAAGAACATGTGCAACCCGGATTAAAAATTTCCAGTGGAATAATTCGCATAGTCTCCAGACATTGGCGAACCGAATTGAGCGCGGTACAATCCGGGAGCATTAAAAAACTCTTCCCCTCGATGTCGCTGTTTCTTATGTTCTCGTCCTCGGGAATAAATCCCAGGAATTCTATATCTTCAGGTAACTGCATCTTGCCCAGTTCCTGTTTGTCGCGTATCCGGTTAATAATATATCCTACACGTTCGTAATGTACGGCATCAGCGGCCACCTTTTTAAGTGTAGAAATCACTCCGACACCTTTGGCCGATTGGTCGGACACAAGAATGAGGTGGGTAACGCTTTCCATGACGCGCCGGTTAATCTGTTCGACCCCGGCTTCGCCGTCAATCACCACGTAATCAAAATTACTGGAAAGCGATTTGATAATATCTTTCAGCATATCATTTACCTTGCAGTAGCATCCTTCCGTCTCCGGCCTGCCGATGGCCAGAAAAGCCAGGTTTCCCCGTTCCTCCAGGGCATTCGTAAGTTCATAATCGAGCAGCGAGATGATCTGTTTTTTATCGCCGCCCTCACGTTTCTCGATTTTATTTATCAGCAAATTGCGCACGTCATCTACGGTACAGCGCACGCTGATGTCCAGAGCGGACGCAAGGCCCACGGCAGGATCGGCGTCAATGGCCAGTACCCGTGCCCGGGGATCCTCTATGAGAATTTTCGTTACTGCCGCGGATATCGATGTTTTTCCCACTCCGCCCTTGCCGCAAATAGCTATAATTTTGGTCTTTCTCTTAGCGACGCACATTTGGTTCTTCCTTTTTTAAATTGTTCCTGATATTCCGGAGATCCTCCACCTCATCGCACACATCGACAAATTCGCAGGAATCGCATTCGAAGGACATTTCCGCGGCCATTTTGTTGAGGGCACCGATAAGTCGCGACGCTTTGTCACCTAACACACCCAACTCCCGAACATCCGCAGGCGACGATGTCACGAAAACGATTTCCACCGATTCCACGAAATCGACATTACGATACATCTGGGCAAGGGCGCTGCCAAGGGTTGCGAAATTCATCCCCTGGCTTATTGCTTTCTTACTTACCCGGCTCCACTCCCGCCCATACTGCGAGACGGATCTCATCATGTATCCGGAGAGGTTGAGATCGTACCGTGCCATTTCCAACTCCCGGTGTCGTTCGTAACAGTTGTCCTCCGTCATTCCCCGTACTCCCAGGAGTACCACTTTACCGAAGGGAAGATTCTTCTGTTTCGAGTCACCAATATCCGGACCAATAAGTGTTATCCGTCCATCGTTGATTTTTTTTGCATCGTTGGACCACAGCATGAAGGAAGCGGACTCATCCCGTGGATTGCCCAGCTCAATTGCAGTATCGGGCTCGAGCACTACATTTCCTTTACCGGCAATGGGCCAGCTCGACAATCGCGGAATTGCATATTCCCTGCTTCCTTCGGCATTTTTCTTTTGAAGGTAATCCCGCAAGTCGGCTATAACATTATCAAAGAGATTCATTTTCCTCTCATTTTGTAGCGGCGGTTCTCTCTGTTTTCACTTCTTTTTAGATGATTCCAGCGCGTCCATGGCAATGAGAGCTGCACCAAGGGCTCCATTAATCTGGGGATTTTCCACCCGATGCAATTTCACACCGAGGGCTCTCTCCAGAGCGGAAAACATTCCGGAGTTTTTTGCCACGCCACCGGTCATCACGGCATCCGGAACTACAAGAATGCTCTTGGCCAGTGAGGCTGCCCGGTTGGCAACGGCCTGGTGTAGCGCACTGATTATATCAGGAATCTCTTTCCCCTCATTTACGAGTGAAATAATTTCGGTTTCGGCAAAAATCACACACTGGTTGGACAGAGTAAGTTTTTCCTTGGCCTGCTCGGCTATAGCGCCCATATCATCCAATTTTATATCAAGGGAATCGGCGATAATTTCGAGAAATCGTCCTGTGCCTGAAGCGCACTTGTCGTTATATACATAACGTTCTACATTTCCTTTTTCATCAATCCTGATGGACTTCGCATCCTGCCCGCCGATATCAACTACCGTACGTGCTGACGGCACCTGCCAGACAGCTCCTCTGCCATGACAGACAATTTCAGATTCTGAAGAGTTCATAAAGGGGATATGCTTACGACCATAGCCGGTACCTACGCTGTACTCAATGTCCTCAATTTTTATGCCGGCCTTTTCAACGGTGCGTTTGATTACGTCAAGTGCCGACTTCTCCGGTTGCGCAGACGCTAGAATAACCTCCGAAGCCAGTATTTTCCCATCCTTTAAAATCACGGCCTTGGCCGTGAGAGATCCGATATCACAACCTGCAGTAATCATTTGGCACCTCCACTGACTTTTTCCATGGCGAAGAGCGCGGCTCCAATAGCTCCTGCAATCTGCGGGTCTTCGCGACGTATCCTTTTAATTCGTATTCCCAGATTCTTTTCCAGCGCGTTGACCACACCGTTGTTTTTGGCCACTCCACCCGTCATACACACATCACTTTCCAATCCAATGTTGTTGGCCAGAGTGGACATGCGGCTGGCCATGGCGTTATTGACTCCCGCGGCAATATCTTCAATAGGAACCTTGTCATTCAGATGCTGTATTACATCGGCCTGGGCCCAAACCGTGCATGCCGATGCAAAGGTGACGGGATGTCTGGAACGAAGCGACATCTCTCCCATCTCCTCGAGTTTCAGATTCATCACCTTGGCCATTACTTCGAGAAAACGGCCGGTTCCGGAAGCGCACTTGTCGTTGGTGATAAATTTCACCATGTCGCCTTTATCATCCAAACGGAGGGCCTTGCAATCCTGTCCGCCGATATCGATGACAGTTCTTACCGAAGGTACCAGCCAGCGGGCGCCTTTGCCGTGACAGGCAATCTCTGAAATGGCTTCATTAATAAAGGATATCTTGTCGCGGCCGTATCCGGTTCCCACGCATCTTTTTATATCTTTTATGGTCAGGCCTGCCTTAGACAAAGCCATACCCATTACTTCATCTGCCGATTCCCAGGGGCGAGCCTTTGATTTGATAATAACCGATTCAATAATTTTGCCGTTCTTCATGATGACGGCCTTGGACGTTAATGATCCTACATCGCATCCTGCTACAAACATTATACAAGCCTCCTTACCTTAAGAAATTCCATAAAACGCTCTTCCGTGGCTTCCCAGGACTGCACGCGCACGTCAAAGGCGTCGGCATACATGATATATGTCGGATATCCGGCTTTTTCTGTGTCTCGAGCCAGGAGCTTTACCATTCCCCAAGTATTGCGGCACCCCGGTGTTCCGTTGTAAACAATGAAGTCCGCGCTGTAAATCTTGGCCAGACCAAGAGTATCTTCCAACCACATATTGGGAGCATCATAAGGGCCGCGAATTGATTTGACCATGGGCATGCGCGAATTAATCATGCTTACGCTGTCAATCAAAGCATCCGGACTCTTCGTATCAATAATATAAGCTGCGTCTTCTTTGTGGTAGTGTGCCACGTGCGGTGCGTTGTGTGACCAGAAATGACTCAGAATATTGCCCTGATAACAGATGCCATTGCTGTCCAACATTTGCCAAAACTGCAAATTCTGAGCGTAATGATCGATATAACAGAAGAAAGCCCGCAGCTTTTCGACGCCTCCGCTTAATCCGGAAATATTTTTCGCGGCGTTTTCCCGTGCTATTTTCAGCATGGATTCGAGCACACCGGTACATTCCGGCATTCCCGCGAAAAGAAACCGTGAGGCATACACCATCAGATTGTAAGGGACAGGTAAAGGGCTGGGTATTAGCCGAGCCAGATCTTCCAATTCAGCAATGAGTTCATCCTGCTTCGCCACTTCCAGAAGATTCACTTTTAACCGATCATAATCGAGCTTTTTCCCCGTATGTTCTTCCAGAAATCGTATGAGCGCCTTGAAGTCATCCCGATGGTATTCATGGGAACGCTCACCGGTTAGATCCGGCGGGAAATCAAGCTGAAAGAAAGGTTTCTTAAGGTAGGCTGAGGCGAAGGAGAACGCATTGGCGTTAGTGTCGCAAACGCCCGGTGTATCCGTGACAAACATGTCAACATCCGCACCGATACCTGCCAGATATGCGCCTACGGCTCCTCGTTGAGAGGAACAGGATGTTTCGGTAAAGCCCACTTCGTTGCAGTAATCCAGAAACTCCGCAGTGCCTCTTTTATACGTGAAGGCCATCATAACGGAAAGAACTTCCAGACAGATAGGCATGATGTCCATGGCGTAAAAAATAGCCGGAGAAAAACAAAAAGTGGTGATGGCAGTCTTGTTGCCTTTTTCCTTGGCAAAAACCAGATTCTCCAGATATTTTGAACATATCCCGATAAACTTCTCCCCGGGCTCGCCAGTGCTCAATATTGCATTAACAACCCCTTTAAAATAAGGGATATATTTAAGTATTGTTTGGTATTCCTTTTCCGTTCCGCTTTTCAAGCGTGAAGCTGCCGAAAAGGCATTCCACATCATCCAATCAAAATTATATTCTCGCGTTTCTTTTCTCATGCGGCAGCCCTCCTCTGCTGTATTCTTTCGATAAAGGCGTCAACACGCATTTTCATTCTACCCGTTTCTACCAAGGGGCCGTACTCGCGCTCCAAACGCATGCAAGGTATGCCCTGTGCTTCCAAGTCCTTCTCGAACAGTCCGTTTTCGGCACCATGAAGATCGCAAAATCGGATGTTTTGCAGAATAACGCCTTCAATTTTCGCCTTTTCTACTTTTTGTGTGAGTATGTCTAATCTTCTACGATAATCTCCATACATGCGGGGACAATCATTGTGCCCCAGATATCGCTTGCAGAGTGCTGATACTGGATCACCATCTTCGTCCACTCTGTCGCTATAAAAGCGCGAACCGAAACAAAGATTGTCGGCAACTACTAAGGATTTTTCCCCTTCAATCACCTTGACCAGTTCCACATCATCATTGGCACTGCCCACGAGCATCAAACGCACGCGTCCTTTAATCCCCGGTGATTTTTCGGCATTAGAAATAAACTGCTCCAGTAATTTATTGTATTCTTCCCGGGGCATGGTGGTGCCGGAAAGTATAACCGCCAAAGCTTCTTCTCCTGTGAAGGGAGGAGCATCCAGAGTGCGCAGCGCTTCGAAACGATCAAGGAGAACTCTGCTTTGATTATACAGTTTGATAGACTTTTTCAGATCGGCTTCGGCAATCTTCACCTTAAAGTGTTCTTCTACTGCCGCAATTAGGCGTCGGGTTTCATCAGTCAGCCACTTAATAGTGTAGTCCGAGTATTTATGAGGGACGCCGTAATGAAAAAAGAAAGGGGGGATGACGCCCTCTACGTCGCTGCCGGCCTTGCGCCAGCACTCATCGAGCCTTCGCATCGAATCGCAACCCGGGGTGATAATTGCGCCGTCTAAAAAATTAAACTTACCCTCTCCGGCCAACTGCAGCATGCATTTGGGAAGGCTGCAAATAAAAGGTCCGAAATAGGTATCACCGATTGTAGTGTCGGTGGAGCCAAAGCCTCGTATTCTAAAGGGAAGTATTCCCGCAGCATGAAAGATTTCATCGGGCACATACGAACAAGTATAGCCGACCACTTTTTTCCCGCTTTCTTTCCACTGCTTTACATATTTATTGTTGAGTACGGTGGAAGTCTCAAAAAATTCTTTCATCATACGACGGCCTCCTTGCTGTTAATGGCGCTTTTCAAATATGCCAGCGCTTCCTCAATTTCCGCGGGAACACCCGCAACATCAGGTCTCAAAAGATCTGCTATTCCTCTGATAAGGGGCGGCAATACTTCGGACGCCACCGGTTTAAGAGATTCCACAACGTCATCTGTCAACCAGCGCACCGTTTCCCCAACCTCGTTCGCATCCACTGAATTTATTGTTTGCGATAAAGTATTTCGTATGATTCCGGGAGTGGTAGCACGTACGCGATTTAACATTCCGCACAATCTGCTGATCGTACTTGCTATCTCCTGGGCATCAATTTCACCCATTCCCTTGGCAAATTCACGCGCTATATCTTCGTCGGAAAACAAGCGCTCAAAGGCGTCGGCCTTGCGACTCCATTTTCGAATTGAAGCGATCATCGAAACAAAATGGCTTTGAAAGAACTCCCTGGATAGCTCCGGACTCTGCTCCAGCAAATCAATAAAGCTCTGCAACGCCATTTCTTTGATTTCAGCTAAAGAATTTTTGGTTTTAAGTAAAAGATTGATGTCGATCGCGCTCATAGTCTCACGCGTGATGCGCGATAAGGTATTGGCCGATTGAGGCTTGCCCGGCTCTCCCAGAAGAGCACTGCCGGTGTGTACCTTTCGAACCAACTCGCTAAGCTCATTAATAAGCAGTCCGATTTCTTTGCCGTCGATTTCATCAGCCAGAGACAATACAACGTCGGCGAGAAGGTCCGGCGCCAGATTATTTATTGGTGTTAAAGTTTCTTTCACTGCCGAAACAGCTGTATTTGCGACTGATGGAAGAAGAGAAAGCAGACAGACCACTTTAGCGGGATATCGCCACATCTCCTCATTGGCCATTTTAACTACTGCAGTAATATCGTCTTGGGAGCAATCCAATGCTTCCTTTAATTCTCCAAAATCTATATTTTCAATTATTTCCCGAAATCCGGGACGCAGAATTTCCGCATAATCCACATCGCCGGTTAACGTGTTTTCAGTTTTACCTTTTGCGGACAGAACTTCGTTAAAAATCTTTTCCACATTCGCGGACATCCGCATTTTTAGTTTGCTGTCACCAGACCAGTCTTGAAGCGCCGCGTGAACAATAGACATTATTAGTTTTCTTGCCGCGGGTGTTTTTACTATCCTCCACACAACCATGCCCGTCATATCGGCGACGCTCTCTGGTTGAATCGATTTTTCAACACATTTCATGGAATATGCCTCCATTCAAAATTTAAACTTCAATTTCCACTCAATAGTTTTTGTAAAACTATCCCTTTCGCTACTTCCGGCGTTTCATCCTTTTACGGAGAAGCTGCCATGCCCAGGAAACCAAATGCAGCTTCTGGTCGAGTACAGCATTGACGATAGTGTGGGTCGCATCACGGAGCTCATCACCGTCGACATTTGCCACTACGTCAGAAACGAATTTGTTCACTATGCGCGGGTCGCTTATGCTGATTTCGTTGACAAAACGGCACGCTGAATTGATTCCCTGACCGATTAGCGGCGGAACCTCTTGAGTTATTGCCTTGCTGACCGCTTCCCTCAGTTCGGGTGAAGCTTCCCAAAGATTTTTTATCATTGTGGAGTAGGCTTCAACCAGGGCTTTAAATTCATCAGTGTCAATATCCTTTATAATACTGCCAAGATAATCTCTGAGCAGTTCCGGTGAAAATTTTTCATTGAGTTGATTTCCAGTTGCCGCCAGAGCACCTACACAGGAGTTGACAATAGGCGGAATGGAGCCCAAAATGGACAAAATAACCTCCGGATCCTGCCAGATAAGAGCTATCACCAGCGGATGGGATTTGTCCGGTTTTATGTTTTGTAAAGAATTACGTATTATATCTTTCACAAAGGGTGTGCGTAATACCTCTTTGAGCACTCCTCCCTCGGCGGGCATCACGGCGCTATTTTCCATGTTCTTCTCCCTCCGTATTAGTATTGGAAGCCTCTTGCTCCTTGTATGCCTCTTCCGCTACGATCCACAATTCAGTTGCCAGCAATTTTCCGTTGCGGACGATACTTTCCAGTGATTTTTTATCAAGTGATAAAACCATCGATTTCATAAAATCGTGCAGCAGTAGAGGTGAAAACTTATCGTTAAGCTGAATGAGCAGTTCATCCAGGCCTTGAATTAAGGAATTGAAGATAGAAGGAACGGCGCCCAGCAATCCCAGAAAAAACTCCGGGTCCTGCCACATCATCGTTCTAACCAGTCTTCGGCTCGCTTCGGGATCGATATTCTGCAGTACTGTTCTTGTGCCTTCTTTGAAGCCCGGTTTTTTGAGCAGTTCCTTAAGAACTCGATCGGTTAAGTCAATTACTCCTTTATTGGCTTCTTCCATTTTTTTTCTCCTATAATGTCTTGCAGTTGAAGAAATACCGGGCTGCTTCCATCTGACAGAGCTGCTTGCCGCCCATCCATAACTGAATGATTTTGATATCGCGCCAATGCTTTTCAATATCGTATTCGCGGTCGGCACCATATGGGCCGAGAACGTCCATTGCCTTTCCGAAAATATCCACCGCTCTGTCTGAGACGAAGTCTTTGAGGTTACGCATCTTGCAGGCTACTTCATCCGTATAGATGGGATAGCCGTATGGTTTGTTGCGCCTGTCGCCCATTCTTGCCGCTTCATAGGTCAGAATTCTGCAAACATCTATATCGCCGGCGATCCGGCCGATAATGCTGGCAATGTGGTCGTCTTCTTTCAGGGGTTTGTTCTTGTAAGTTTTCGTCGATACGAAGTCATAGAGAATTTCGTAAAGGTTGAGCATCGCGCCGCACAGAAATCCCATACTGGCCGCTAATCCCCAGGGAATGATTTCGCGGAAGACCTGAGCGTCCATCCCTGGTCCGTGAGCGCGGTACCAGACGGGAACCCTAACATCTTCAAACCAGATATCGCCGTTTTTATCGGCGGCCATACCGGCTTTTTCATAAGGGCCTCCCTGGGTTACACCTTTGGCATCGGCGGGAACAAATATCATGGCGAAGTCGTTGGGGTCATTTGATCCCAGTTTCGTTGTGCACGGAACGCTAAACAGCTTAGCTACACCACCGGTATTGGTAGGCCAAAGCTTGTGACCGTTTATAACCCATTCATCGCCCTCTAAACGGGCAAGGGTGCGGATGGTTTTGCCTCCGAGAATGTCCATGTTTTCGATATCCGCTCCGCCTTGAGGTTCCGTCATGGCATTGGCCGCGAAGACCGCTTTGTCAGCATTGCAGAACATGGGGGCGAATTCTTTGGCCAGCCGCCAGTTGACATGAGGATCGACCAGAATAGTCGTGAGCGGCCAATAGGTAACCATAAAAGCCACAGCCATGGCCGTGTCTGCCCGTCCGACCTCTTCCGCCAACGCGCAGGAAACTGTGAAGGCGGAATCGGATTGTCCAATGCCCCAGCCTCCCAGCTCCGGCGGGAATAGCGCTTTTTGAAGGCCGACGCCTTTATTTCCCATAAGCTTGTCGAAGGCCGGCTCAATCATGTGATGGTTTTTCCAGTCTTCATCGTATTTGCGTCTGAAGGGCATTACCTCCTTGGCGGCCCAGTTTCTAATGACACTGCGGATGTGTTTGTCCATAGGTGATATATATTCTTCCGGTTTTGAGAATTCATCGAAGTTTTTCATCATTCGTCTCCTTTTTAAATCTCTTTGCAGTCAAAGAAAAACCGCGCCGTATCCATCTTTACCGGCGCCTCGGCACCGACTCCGCACAGGTATGACTGGATGGTCTTGACATCCCTCCAGTGTTTTTCCACATGCCACTCCTTGGAGTAGCCGGCGGACCCCATAAGTTCCAATCCTCTGTTTATTGCCCGCATTACATTCTGTTGTATTTTTGATCCGATAACCTGCGAAATTGTGTAAACTCTTTGGCTGCCGCTTTGTCCCCAGTCATTCGGCTTGGACATTGTTTGAGCAAGATCATAAACCAGTAATCTAGAGGTGAAGACCTCGTCCGCTACATCAGCCAGAACGGAGGCGCAGAGGGGATTTTCTTTCATCATGTAACCGCCCTTGATTGTTCTTGTCTCGGACCAGTCGCCGACCATTTCAAAAAAGTTCATGCCCGTTCCTACGCTTACACCGCCGAGCAGAAGATTTAACCAGGTGTAGATTTCCTCTACGACACCCTGACGGGAGATAACATATGCTTTGGGAATTCTTACATTATTGAAACTGACATCGGCATTAAAGGTGGAGTTTAAACCGGTTTCCAGAAGAGTCTTGCCGCGAACTATATTGGTGTCGTTACCGGGGACAAAAGCGATACAGGGCTTGCCTGCTTTGTCGGCGCAAACCACACAAAAAAGATCAGCTGTGGCGCCACTGTTAATCGGCCGGAGATCTTTGCCATTAACGACATAACCATCGCCTTCCGGCTCAATGGTAGCAAGAATCGATCGGCCCAGGAATAAGGGGGTATCCTGTCCAACATTTCCCATTCCGGGAAGGATAAGGGAAAAAGTTTTTAATTCTTCACCGCAGTAAACAGGCGCGAGCGCGTCACACAGGGCTTTGTCGAAATTTGGAGCCATAGTGATCGTGGCTAAGATCGTGTATTTGACGGCGGTTGCTACGCCTATAGCGGCGTCTGCTCGTCCGATTTCGGTGAGAATGGAAACCAAGCCCGGCGCGTTGGCAGGATTAGTCCAGCCAAATCCGCCGTGTTCTTCGGGCAGGATAAGTCTTTGCAGGCCGATAGTGAGATTGAGCGTTTTGCTCTTTTCAATAAAGAGCTTTTCGTAATTTTCCCTATACTCCTGACGCTTGGAAATAATCTCTTTGTCGGCCCATTGCCTTACCAGATTAATAATAGGTTTCGACTCCTCATCCACCAATTCCTTTGGGTAAACAAACAACTCATCCAGGGCTTTGTTCATAGCTCCTCCTTTTCCCGATTATTGTTTTTGTTTTATTTTTTTCGAGGTCCGGTTTTTCTTTTATTTTGAACTGTCTTTATTTTGCTTATGATTTTTTTCTTTTCAACGGTTGTCTTTTTAGGATCTATTGGATTCATCAAGACAGTGCGGATTACTTTCTTGAGTTTTTGCATAGCCTTTTCCAGATCATCAGGTGCATCCACGATAGGAGGCCTGAGGATTGTGTTAAGGAAATCTATCTGATTGTCGTATTCGTTGGGTTCATCAAAGGCCAGCGAATGGAAAGAAAGTCCCAGAAAATAAATGAATATTGCCCGGGCAAACTGTCTGGAGATGTTTAGTCGCTCCGACATACCGGCCGTATAGCGTTCAGCAAAAAACGAATATACCTCCCTCCACTGCTTGATATCTACATTCCGGTAAACATCAATTGCCAGAAGCATGATGTCTTCATAGAGCTCGCCATTTTCCTTCCAGTAATCTATAATCATGTCAAAACGTTCACGGATGCTTTCGATAGACTCCGTACGGCGGATATATTCATCTACGTTTTCATCGCCGAGCCAGGCAATCATCTGGGCGAGCATGTTTTCTTTGGAGGGGAAATAATGGTAGAGCGATCCCGTAGAGACGCCGTTCTCGGCGGCAATTTCTTTCATGTTGATGTTGTGATATCCCCTGCGGGTGAATAGACGTAAACTGTTTTTCAATAACTCTTGACGATATTCATCATGGTTGACGATTTTTGGCATGGTCAAGTCCCTCCTTGTTTTATATCGAATAGGCGTTATAAAAAAAACATATAGACAAATTTTTGTCAAGAAATATTTTATCTTTTTTAAAAGATTTTTTATGAACAGTAATAAAAAATATCGTTGCCCTCGTGTAAGGATACGATTTCCAACTTAGTTGTACGAAACTTTAAAATTTTATCCGGCTTGAAACCATAATCGTTTAAGCCGGTGACTGCCGGTCACATAATTATTTTCTTGATTTTGAGTTCAAAAAAAGAAAGAACAACGTATTCAATTTATTGTTACTATGTGCAATAAGACGTGCAACGGCTTAATTGGCAAAGAAAAAAATATATGTTATGAATCTTTTGAAGAATATGTTTCCCGGTGATTACGAAACATTTAATAATAGAGGTCTTTCGAGAAATAATGACTACACCAATCATATCTATTGTCGGTAAATCCAATTCCGGCAAAACAACATTAATAGAAAAACTGATTCCGGAACTGGTTAAAAGAGGATATCAGGTGGCTACAATCAAGCATAATGTTCACGGGTTTGACATAGATCATGAAGGAAAAGACAGCTGGCGTCATAAAAAAGCCGGTGCCCATACAACGGTGATTTCCTCCGCTCAACGGGCAGCTTTAATTGAAGACCTGGATCATGATCATTCGCTTGCCGAAATCAGAGATAAATATATCAAAGGCGCGGACATAATTCTTTCCGAAGGTTACAAAGGCAATCCTTTCCCCAAAATTGAAATATTCCGTTCTGAACTAAAACGTGATTTGTTATGTAAAAAAGAAGATAATTTATTGGCCATTGCTTCAGATATAATTATGGATACCGGTGTTCCTTGTTTCAATATCAATGACACCAAAGGCATTGTTGATTTAATTGAAAGTAAATTTTTAAAATAGTTATCCACTAAGGGGCCTATTGATAGTAGGTCGGATGGGTAGCATATATCGATTGCGATAGAATAAGGATAAAAAATGTTTTATTTATGGAATAGTAGAAAGTTTAGAATATTTCTATTTGTTTTTCTGGTTTTTACGCTGGCTGCTTGCGCTACTGTGCCGCCACCTGTCCCTCCCAAGCCGGCCCAAATTGCGGTTGTCCTGGGCGGTGGTGGGTCCAAGGGTTTCGCGCATATCGGCGTGCTGAAGGTGCTGGAAGCTCAGAAGATTCCTATACATATGATTGTAGGTACGAGCGCCGGCAGTCTGGTCGGCAGTTTATATGCCTCGGGCAAGACCGCCTTCGAACTGCAGGGAATTGCCATGAAGATGGAGGCGGACAACGTGATCGATTATGATTGGAAGATATGGAAGGGCGGACTCATTAAGGGAGAGAAAATCGAAAGTTTTATCAACGCAAACATTCATAATACTCCCATAGAAAAACTGAAAATCCGTTACTATGCAGTGGCTACTAATTCCGCTACCGGAGAAGAAGTGGTCTTTGCCAGGGGCAATACCGGTATGGCTGTGCATGCCAGCTGCTCTGTGCCGGGCGTGTTTCAACCTTCGAAGATCGGAAACAGCACCTATATAGATGGCGGTGTGGTTAGTCCTGTGGCCGTTGATGTAGCACGCCGTAACGGGGCGGATATTGTCATTGCCGTGGATATTTCCGGTGGTATCAATACCAATGTGCCCGATGGAATCATGGATACGATGAGAAAATCTATAGACATAATGTATGCCCGAATTGCTGAATATCAGATTAAAAATGCCGATATCGTGATCCGTCCGAACATGAAGAATATCGGCTCCACCGATATGGATAAATTTAACGAGGCGATTTTTGAGGGTGAAAAGGCGGCCAGCGCAAAATTGCCGGAGATTCAGAAAATTATTGAAAAGCTGAAACGGGAAGGAAGGCTTTAGAAAACCAACAGGGATTGATATAAATAACAGTCCTCATTTTCAAAAACAATACGGGAAAATAAATCAATATGATCACTATAGGCGCAAGGGCCCATACAATTGAAGAACTTCTCGAGGTAGGCAAGCTCGGCTACCCGTTTGTGGAAATTTCTCTTAATGATCCCGAGACCGTTACCGGCTGGATCCCTCAGCTTCTGGAAATAAAAGATAAATACGATGTTTCATTTCTGGCCCATTATCCCAACGAAGATAATCCTCTTGATGTGAATGTGCTTCAAAATAAATTCCTTCCGCGCATCAAAGCTCTGATGGATCTGTCACGACGGCTTGATATTACCAAAGCGACTATTCATTTCTGGATCGATCAAAGGTGGCTCCCGGCAGATCTACTTCCCGGTAAGCTGGAGCTGCTGTCCCGGATAGTGGACTATGGCAATGAATATGGAATTACCGTTTGCATAGAGAATTTAAGCGAACGTGCGGAGAGCTTCGGACCGGCATTCGAGGCCATCCCTGATCTCAGGATGACTTTGGATATCGGACATGCCCAGCTTCTGGCGAAAAAGAACACATCGTTTCGTTTTATAGAAGATCACTTTTCCAGAATTGCTCATCTTCATGTACATGACAACCGTGGCGGAACAAGCGTTAAAGATGATCTCCATCTGCCACTGGGAGAAGGGATTGTGGATTATATCGCCATTATAAAATCCCTCATTGAAAAGGGGTATGATTCAACCATCACCATGGAAGTAAAACCCGGGGACATGTCCAGGACAAAAAAGTCTTTGGAGGATTGTCTCCGAAAGACATAGCGTGTTGTGCCTGCATCAGAAATAATCTCTTATCAAAAAGTAAAATAAATTATTCTAACTCCTTTATTCTCTTGAAAAAAAACACATTCTCATGTTAACGTAATCAGCAATTTTTTATGGAGGTTATTAAGACCATTAATTTAATACAATTACTGAGAGATTCTGTTCAAAAATATGGTGATCGCACCGCATTGATCAGCGATAAGCAATATATTACCTATAGTCAGTTAAACAGGGCAATAAACAGTGTTGCCGGTATAATTAAGCAGTCCGGTATTGGAAAGGGAGATAACGTGGCTCTCATGCTCCCCAACATACCGGAATTTGCTTACAGTTATTTCGGTGCACTTAAAAACGGGGCGGCTATTGTTCCGCTGAACACATCTTCCACTTCATTCGAATTAACCTATTTGCTGAACAATTCGGATTCCAAAATTTTAATAACCCAGACGTCCCAGATTAAAAAGTATCAGGAAGCTAAAGATAAGCTTTTATCTTGTCATCAGGTAATTGCCGTGGATTCATTAAATCAGAACGGCGAGCTATTTGCCGGTGCGGATAGCGATGATTCTTCTTTCTGTTCGGATAAAATTACTCCGGAAGATCCGGCTGTAATTATATACACGGCGGGATTGACGGGGAAACCTCTGGGCGCGTTACTTACCCATCACAATCTATGTGAAGAGCTCAATATGATTCAACCCATTTTTCGAAGAGGACCGGACGATGTCGGGCTTTGCCTTATTCCGTTGTTTCATTCTTTCGGAGCTACCGTAAATATGCTGAACGTCATTCAGGCAGGCTGTTCCACTGTCATGATGGATAGATTAACCATGGATAGTCTTTTTGGTGCCATTGAAAGAGAAAGAATTACATATATAGCAGCGGTGCCTCGCCTTTATATAGGAATGATATTATATGAAAAAGCGTCCAAATATGATTTGAGCTCTTTGAAAGTATGTGTCACCGGTGGTTCGGCCATGCCGCCTGAGTTCATACCTGTTTTTGAACAGAAATTCAATGTGCGCATTCTGGAAGGCTATGGTCTGACAGAAGCATCACCCGCCTGTTCTTTCAACCGTATAGAGAACGTTGCCAAACCAGGATCTATCGGTATCCCTTTGACCGGTATTGACATTAAAATTGTTGATGAATCCGGTCGGGAACTGCCACGCAATGAAATCGGCGAGGTTGTTGTCCGGGGCGGCAACGTTATGAAGAACTACTATAAAGATGACGTGGCTACCGCTTCAGTAATCAAAGACGGCTGGCTTTACACCGGCGACCTGGGCAGAATGGATGAGGAGAATTACATTTTTTTGACCGGTCTCAAAAAAAGAATGATCATTACCAGCGGATTCAACGTGTATCCGCGCGAAGTGGAAACGGTGCTGAACATGCATCCTGCAGTGCAGGTATCGCGCATATTAGGCAAGCCGGATTTAATGCGCGGCGAACTGGTTAAAGCGGAAGTTGTTCTCAAAGAAGGATATTCTCCCGACGATAAAGAAATTATCCGGTATTGTAAAGTATATCTATCCAACTATAAGGTTCCACGGGAAATTGAATTCGTGAAAGCGTTGTCTAATTAGAGAGTGAACTGCTATGGATATACTTTTACGAGCGGAAAATTTCATAAGCCGAAAATCTGATTCTAATTTAATCATTGCGATATTCGGAATTATTTATTTTGCATCGCAGATAAAAATCGCCTCAATCGTTCATCCGCTGGGTATTGATATGTTGCGTATTCAGACAACGCTATCGGGCGATACCTTCAAAGAAATAGCATCCGGATGGATTGCGTCGGGCCAAATCGGACTTTATTATAAGCATTTTTATTTCGATAATTTTCATCCGATCTGGTACAGCATATTCTTAAGCCTGCTCATCGCCAGAGCGTTTAAAATCAACAATATTAATCCGAAATTCAACGTCTTTATCCTGACACCGTTTGTCGCCGGCATCTGTGATTTTTTTGAAAACATGATGCATCTGTACTTGCTGGCTGACCTGCAACGCGCAACACCAGCGCTGGTAGCGCTTTCCGGATTGGCGACGAATACCAAATGGTTTCTGGCTTTATCTGGAGTCGCTATCGTTTCTATTCTGATAGGCATCTCGATTGTGAAAAATTTCATAACGAAGAAAAAATAAGTTACAGGAGATAGTTTACATGAAGTTGCTTAATTTTCAGGCTGAATCAGGCGGTGCGCCGAAGTTTGGAATTGTCATCAAGGGTTACGCTGTGTCTTTTGAAACGCTGCAGCAGAAATCCGGGCAAACGCGTATCCAGCTTGCGGATATTTATTCATATCTGAGAAACTTGCCGACAAGCGAAGACGCGGCGAGAGAATTTTTGAAGTACGGAGAAGCTTACATTTCTTCTTTCAATGATAGAGAAAAAATACCACTGGAAAAGGCTAAAATACTTTCTCCTGTACCCGTTCCCCGGGCGCTGATCGATTTCGGTCTGTCACCGCGCCATCTGGGAAATTCGGCGGCGACTTTAATAAAGCATGCATTTGGTTTTTTCGGTTCGATTATCGCGCCGATTGTTAAAAACAGAATAAAAGCGGCAACCAGCGGGAAGATGATTTATTACAAAGGCAACCATAACGCGATTATAGGAGACAACGATACAATTCATTGGCCGGCGTATTCGTCTTATCTGGATATTGAACCAGAACTGGCGGTGATTACCGGAAACGAAACGAGACCTATAGCCGGATATACTATCTTCAACGATTCGTCGGCTCGCGATGTACAGTTTAGGGAGATGATGGGATTGGGAGGTCCGGCCAGAAGCAAGGATTTCGATTGCAGTAACGGATTGGGACCGTTTATCGTTACTCCCGATGAAGTTGGCGATCCTCTCGCCTTGAATGTTAGGGTAAAAATAGGAGAGCGCTACGAATGGAAAGGGAGCACTTCCGAATATAGTGCGCGTCCTGAGAAAGCTGTTGAATTTCTTAAATCCGTTTTTACGCTTTTGCCGGGAACGGTTATTGGATTGGGAACAATCCCGGATTGCACGGGGCTGGACAATGATTTATGGATAAACCCCGGCGAGAAAATAGAAATCATTTTTGATAAGCTGGGAATTCTGAGACAGAACATTCCTGAAAATTTAGGTAAGATGGAACCATCACCTTGGGGAAATAGAGAAGAATTACGAAAATTCTACTAACTAATTTTTTAGTTAAATTATTATTCCGGCAATAAATCGGTATGTGTTTTTGCGTGTTCCCCGCTAGCGAGGGTAGAGGGTGGATGTTTTAATTTAACCGTAATTTTATCCACCTCCGTCACTGCGTGACACCTCCGCCGGCGGAGGATATGCAATGACATTCTTTGCTATTGCGAAAATGTATCGTTGGTGGAAATCCAGTAATAACTATTCTTTGCTTTTTAAATTTTTCTGCAGAAATTTTTTAAAATCGTTGTAATCGTTGGTGATGGAAACTGCATCGCCTTCTCTTTTGTCAATGTTTTTCATGCTCTCTGGAAGCGGCATGGTTAGTCCCAGCAATTTTTGAATCTCTTCCGGGAATTTTGCCGGATGCGCGGTTTCCAGACAAATGGCCAATTTTTGTTCTGGCGCTGTTTTGAAGTATTCAACGAGTCCCGCCCAGCCCACGGCTCCGTGCTGTTCCAGAACCACATTGTGGTTTTTGTAAACGCTTTTGATTGTTTCTCTGGTTTGCTCATCAGTGACGCTTACCGAGAAAATTTGTCGTTTCATTTCTTCCCAATCAGGGTATTTGTGAACTTGTCCTACGCGGTCAACTGTGCCGCCGTATAAGTCAAAAAAACGCGCCAGATTACTGGGATGTCCGACGTTCATCGCGTTGGAGATGCACGCACGCGAAGGAGAAACTTTATTGTATTTCCCTGTTGCCATGAAAATCGGGAATTCATCGTTTTCATTGGTGGGCATGACAAGCTTCGCCACCGGTAATCCCATACGGCGGGCGTATTCGCAACCAAGCGCGTCACCGAAATTTCCCGAAGGAACGGAAAAAATTGCCTGTTCATCTTGTTCAGCAAGTTGAGTGTATGCGTAGATATAATAAATTATCTGCGGAAGAATCCGGCCGAAGTTAATGGAATTAGCCGAAGTCAGATTGAATTTTTCCAAGTCCGCATCAGAAAATGCTTGTTTGACTAAATTCTGGCAGTCGTCGAACTTGCCGTCAACGCTTAATGCCTGAACGTTGCTGCCGATTGTGTCGAGCTGTTTTTTCTGCATATTGCTGACTTCAGTTGTCGGATACAGGATAGTGACATCAATTCCTCCAACACCCTTGAATGCTTCACCCACGGCGCTTCCCGTGTCGCCGGATGTGGCAACAAGAATGTTGAGCCTTTCGCCTTTCGGCCGGCAGTTGCTCATCAGTCTGGCCATCATACGCGCGGCAAAATCTTTGAATGATGCGGTAGGCCCCTGATCCAGACGCATTACATAGGTTTTAGATTTTACTTCTTCCAAAGGTACAGGATAGTTGTAAGAATCTTTGACAACTTTTTTAAGAGTCTCCAGCGGAAACTCATCGGCAAGAAAAGCTTTAGCAACAAGTAGTGCTGTATCGCTGTATGGCTTGCCTTTCAATTTCTGAATGTCTTTTAAGGAAAGCTGCGGAATAGTATCCGGCATAAACAAACCTTCATCCGAAGCCTGCCCTTTGAGCAGAGCTTCTTTAAAAGATACCTTGCCGGTGAAGGGAGTAATTCCCGCGACATTTTTCAAATTACGATTTGTGCTATAATAACAAATTGGCATTTCTTCTTTAAACTTATTTGTCTCAAAAAATCAATTTAAAAAAGATTACGATAATTCACGCTAAAGCAAGCTGCGGGGCATCATATTCGTCATTGACAGATAAAGCCGTTACTCTTATAAGCTCTGCTAGCAATAAAAATTTTGCCAAGTCAGGATGATAATGTTGCATGAGTAAATTCGCGTTTGTACTTAATCCTTTCAATATCCAGAATGTTCATGATTATAATTTCCTTTCTAAGCTAGCTCCTCCGGCAATCCTGAAAATAATTTTACGGCTGTTGCCGCCGTTTAAAATTCATTATGAAAAAAATTTGCGCTCCGCTCAAGGAACTGTAATCGATGGATGCTTCATCGTTTGTCCTTTGCTTTCCAAACAGGTGCTGGCGATGAAAGAGGAGACAGTTTTGCATAAAATATTAAAAGCGGTGCGGTTGGGAGAGAAGATCGGAGCGAGAGTTGTGGGGCTGGGTGCTTTGATGGGAATTGCCGGCAAGGGCGGGCAGATGATTGCTGCAAAAACATCCGCGTCTGTAACTACCGGATCCAGTCTTGCCGCGGCGGCAATTCTGGAAACATTGGAACACGCTGCAAATTTACGCAAAATTGATCTCATGAAAGCAAAAATTGCGATTGTTGGCGCGACAAACGCCATTGGCCAGAACTGTGCCCTGGGATTTTTGAACAAGGCTGATACTATTTTTCTGCTAGCGAAAAATACCGAAAGACTTACCGAACTCAAACAATTTCTTGTCACTCAAAAGTCCCAAACGCATGTCGTTGATAAGGGGCTTGCTTTGGACGCTGTGATTAGGGAAGCGGATATTATTATTTTTACAACGTCCGCCATAGAAGTGCCGTTTGTTGCAACAGTCAGTAACCTCAAAGAAAATGCCATTATCTGCGACATCCCCTCTCCGCGCAATATTCCGGAAGAAATCTGCAGAATGCGTAAAGATATTATTGTTATAGATGGAGCCGTGATCGAGCCTCCGGAATCGGCAAAAATCGGATTAAGGTTGCCGTTGAAAGAAGGGTTTATTTATGCCTGCATGGCGGAAACCATGATTCTGGCGTTTGAAGGCCAGACACAGGAAAATTTTTCCACCGGTTTTAAACCGGATTTGAATAAGATGGCCCAGATCAAAGCCCTGGCTGCCAAGCACGGCTTTAAAATTAAATTCACTAGTTTTGGCGTTCCTATTCTGCGATGAGCAAAACAACGCTCCGCATACACATTTTGTAACAATTTTTTTGCCGGTGTTAGTTCCTAAGTGAATTGTCATCACGATCAATATTCCCTTGACATACAAGGCTTTTCTCCATATAAGCCTTTCCCCAGCGCTCTAAATTTAAGAATTCAAATTTTTGTTAATTTCCTGAGGAGGTGTTTAATGACTGGTGAAACAAAAGTGTTCGGCATGCCGCCGGAAAGCGGCAGATGGTTGTATGTTGTGCTAGGATTGGTTATGAACGTTTGTCTTGGTGCGGTGTATGCTTACAGTATCTTTCTGGGACCTGTAAAAAATGCTTTCAATTCCTCCGCGTCCTTATCCATTCTACCCTTTATGGTTTTTCTGGCCTTCTTTGCTATTTTGATGTTTTTTGGTGGCCGTTTAATGGAAAAAATGGGGCCGCGCAATGTTGCAATCATCGGCGGTCTTATTGTGGGACTGGGATGGCTCCTTTCCAGCTTTGCTACCAATATTTGGTTTCTGATCTTAACATACGGTGTTATTGCCGGATCAGGTGTCGGTTTAGTTTATGGTTGTCCTATTGCTGTGGGTGCGAAATGGTTTCCGGATAAAAAAGGCCTTGCTGTCGGTTTGATAGTTGCCGGTTTCGGCGGATCAGCCCTGATTACAGGGAAAATCGCTAATGCCCTAATCCCATCTGTTGGATTATCAACAACCTTCCTGTATTTTGGAATAGCCTTCGGAATTATCCTTTTTATCCTGAGTTTGCCTTTAAAGTTTCCTGCTGCCGGCTGGACTCCCAAAGGCTGGAAACCGGCTGCCGGCGCAGTAGCCGCTGCAAATTTTACACCGGGCGAAATGATTAAAACAGGAACATACTGGGGATTGTTTTTATGTTTCCTTATCGGCGCGATTGCCGGGTTGATGGCTATCGGAATATCCAAGCCGGTCGGCAATGAAATTATCAAAATATCCGGCGAAACAGCAGCCACACTGGTTGGCGTTTTCGCTTGTTTTAACGCTCTGGGACGCCCGATTTTTGGCTTGCTTACTGATAAGATTACTCCCCGCTATGCGGCCATGTTGAATCTGGCCATAATTCTTATTGTTTCTATTATCATGATTATTGCCAAGGAAGGTGATACCAATCTTTATGTGATCAGCTTTGTCGGTTTCTGGATGTGTCTGGGCGGATGGCTGGCCATAGCTCCCACGGCGACGGCCACATTCTTCGGCATGCAAAATTACGCGCGTAATTATGGCGTCGTGTTCTTTGCCTATGGATTGGGTGCAATTGTCGGTGGCATCATTTCCGGTCAGGCCAAGGATGTTTTCGGAACATATACATTTGCCTTTTATCCGACAGCTGTTCTGGCGGCTGCCGGGATGGTTCTGGCGGCGATGTTGTTGAAACCTCCGAAGAAGGTATAGACACTGGTTCACTTGAAAATGAAAAAGCGGGCTTTTGCCCGCTTTTTTTTGCTGTCATTACAAATGGAAATCAGTTATCCTTAACATTTAGGAGACATTGTAATGAATACAAACAATGGCAAAAATGTTCTGGTTACCGGTGCAGGTGGATTTATCGGTACAGTCCTCTGCAAGAGACTCGTGGAGGATAAATTTAATGTTACCGGTCTGGCCATGTCCGGCGAAAAAACCGAAAATCTTGAGCAGATGGGAGTTGCCATTGTGAGAGGCAATCTTACCATGCCTGAAACGATCCGCGGCATTTGCGACGGAATCGATACCGTGTATCATCTGGCCGCGCGTGTCACCTACTGGGGTACCAGAAAAGAATTCTACGATACTATATACGACGCGACAAAAAATATTTTAGAAGAAGCTGCCGGCAAAGTACATCGTTTTGTGTATATCAGCTCAGTGGTGGCTACCGGCCTGGGTCCGAAGCACCGGAAGGGGCATAGGGAAAGTGATCCGGTTTATAAGACAGGCATCTTCTATGGCGATGCCAAACTCGATGCCGAAGGGCTGGTATGGAATTACCACCGCAACGGAAAAATTTCCGGCACGGTAATCAGGCCCACTAATGTCATAGGTCCCGCAAGCGTATGGGTCCGTGACGCCGTCGATAACCTGAACAAGCCGTTTCTTCCTCTCATCGATGGCGGCCGCTGGAGCGCTAGTCTCCTTTACGTGGATAATTTGGTAGATGCCTTCGTGCTTACCGGGACAAAAGAAATTGCGGCGGGGCAGACTTATCATATCAGAGACGATTATGCAGTTACATGGCGCCAATATTTTACAGACATTGCCGGCCTTATGGGAAAGAAGATCAAGGCAACGACATTCTTTTCGATACCTTTTGCCCTGGCCTGGCCCAGCGCCGGTTTTGTGGGGACGATCTGCGCTGCACTTCACATAAAGACAACCATGACCAGGCACAACGTTGCCATGATGGGTCGCGATAACGATATCGATAATTCGAAAGCGAAGCGCGAATTAGGATGGAATACGCGCGTGACATACGAAGATGCCCTGCGACGCATAAGTGCTTGGATGAAAAAAGAAGGGCTCGCGCCATAATCATGACGCTGACAATGCATATCAGTGCAATCGCCGGGCTTTACAACAAGGATTGCATTAGTGAAACTCCAATTTCCATAACGAAGTGTGTGGAAATTGGTAAGTTGAATCCCGACGCTGTCGGGACAAAGCGGAGAACATGATACCTCATCTCTTACTCTGAAGCTCATGTTCGTGATTGACATACAATTATGTTTTCATTATAATTTTGCCGCTAGGTGATAATCTTAGGTAATATCTTATTGAAACGATCTAACCAAAAGGAGGACACCATGAAGATTAGTGCGCGAAATATACTAAAGGGAAAAGTAGTCAAAATTTCAGAAGGTGCTGTGAATACTGAAATACTTTTAGAGCTTGCAGGCGGCGCTAAGGTTGTTTCGATCATTTCCAAAGAATCCGCGAAAAAGCTGGGCTTGAAACCAGGCAAAAAAGCTTATGCTATTATAAAAGCTTCCAATGTAATGATGGCTGTTGATTAATCCTTTTATTTTCGGACGCAACTTTGATGTTAAGTAAAGCGGGAAGACCTTCCCCCTTTATTTAATTAGGATACGGTATGAGCGATGAAAAATTGTACATTGTTCTGATGGGGCTACCTGCCCGTGGTAAATCCACACTGGCCGGCCGTCTGCATGATGCTTTCCGAAAAGACGTAATACCTACTCGAATATTCAATAACGGAAAACTGCGCAGGACATATCTGCCGCTTCATGAGACGGCGAGTTCCGAATTTTATTCCCCTCAAAATTTGGCCGCCGTGGAATTGAGGAAAAAAATCGCCCTCATGAATATGGAAAGGGCCAAGGCTTATCTGCGTAACAGCGGACAGATCGCGATTCTCGATGCGACAAATGCGGGAAGGGAGCGACGCGCAACAATAGAAAAAAACCTCAATGACCATCCGCTTTTATTTATCGAATGCATCAATGACGATGAAGATATTCTGAATCTAAGCATACAAGAGAAAATAAAACTGCCGGAATTTGCCCACCTTAAAGATAAAGCGGCAACAGAATTTTTGAAACGAATTGATTACTACCGCATGATTTATAAACCGTTGAAGGTTGAAAGAAATTACATTCGTATAGATTCTTTACAAAACATGATTATTGAGGAAAAGCACAGCGATGCGATTCCCTTTTATGACCGGCTGCGGGACTATCTTGTTACAGATGAAGTAAAGAATCTTTTTCTGATCCGGCACACGGAAACGGAATATAATATTGTGAATAGAATCGGCGGGGATCCACTACTCACAGAAAAGGGCAAAGCACAAGCAACTGCCTTAGGTCAGTTTTTTAAGAGCAAGAAAATTTCTTACATTTTTACCAGCAAAAAGCGAAGGACAATCGATACGGCCAGAATTATTTGTGAAATGCAAAATGATTGCAGGATAATTTCACTTAAGGAGTTCGATGAAATAAAAGCGGGAATCTGCGAAAGAATGACGTACGATGAAATCGAGGGAAATATGCCGCACGTCTTCAAAAAAAGAGGAGCAAACAAATACCATTATGTTTATCCCGAGGGTGAAAGTTACGAAACAATGAAGCCCCGAATCACACAAGGAATCAAAAAGGCGTTTTTTCTCAATAGGTATGGGATCAACATTATGATTATCGGGCATCAGGCCGTCAATAGGATGATCCTTTCTCATTTTCTTTACCGTAGGGAAGATGATGTTCCCTATATCTACATTCCTCAGGATCGTTTTTATCACATTGTTTCCACGCAGGACAAAAAACTTTTTGAGCTCAAACAATACAATTAATTATTGCTTGCACTGCTGGAGTAAAACAATAATATAAAACGCGGACTGTATTGAACAATACGAAAGCAGACTGATATTAAAAGTCTAATGATAATTATCTACGGTTTCCTGACGAAAGGCTGTAACCGGGTTTTTTTACATAAGTAACGATTAATATGTCATTTGACATAAAAAATCTATTTTAGTATAGCAACATCAGCATATGATGTTATCAGATGTACGGAATTTGTATTTTTTACCAAAAAAGCTATTTATTATAAAAATCCATGGCAAAAGGAGAAGATTATGAAAAAAAATTTAATTTTAACAATTGTCTTAATGGTAATTTTTTGTGTTACTGCAGTACAGGCAGAAACAACGGAAGGAACTAGTGGTGCCGCTAAGCAATGGTGGCAAGAAGGCTACGTCCCTCCTCCTAAGGCTGAAGAACCAGCCGCTCAGGTGGAAGAAACAGTGGCCCCCCAAGTTGAGGAACCTGCTGCCCCGGTGGAAGTAGTGGCCCCCAAGGCCGAAGAACCAGCCGCTCCGGCGGAAGTAGCTGCGCCTAAGGATGAAAAACAGCTGCCGGAGAAGGTCTCCATGCCGCTTAATGTGAATTTCGATACGGCCAAGTCCGATATTAAGAAAAAATATGATAACGACATCAAAAAAGTAGCCGATTTCATGAAAGCGAATTCAGGGGCTACAACTGTCATCGAAGGCCATACCGACAATGTCGATAAATTCAATAATCCAGATAATAATATGAAGCTGTCTCGGGCCCGTGCCGACAGCGTCAGGCAATATTTGATCGACAAATTCGGAATCGATGCGTCCCGCATTACCGCTGTCGGTTATGGATCGAGCAAGCCGATTGCCAGCAATGACACGAAGGAAGGAAGAATGAAAAACCGAAGAATTCAGGCGGTCATCGAAATGGTGAAGACAAAATAATTATTTACAGATTCATATTTCCGAAAATACTTAAGGCCTCATAACCACTACAAGGTTATGAGGCCTTGGTGCTTTAGCGTCCCGATAATGAAAAGGGTAAGAGATATCTTTTTGATTGTGTCCGAACCATTTATTTTGCAATCAAGAATTCATTAGCGAAACTCCAATTCCGAAAGCGACGCGTATTAAAGTTTGTTCGCCGAATTATCCAATATCCTTTGGCTATTGGGAACAATCCCGCAAATCGGAAAATATGAAACCCGCAGCTTAATTTGAGATTCATATTCGTGATTGACTTGCAGAGCTGTTCTTCTTATACTTTAAACGATTAACTTCCTCAATTTTAGAGGGAGTTTTTAATAAAGAGGAAACGATGAAAGAAAAAAAGATTGTTCGTTTAACTCAGACAGTTCAAAGCGCGGGTTGAGCCTGTAAAATAGGTCCGGGAGACCTGTCCGAGATCATGCATGATTTGCCGCTCATTCAAGATCCGAATTTAATAAGCGGATTTGAACACGCGGAAGACGCGGGAGTGTATAAAATTTCCGCTGATCTCGCTTTGGTTCAAACAGTTGATTTTTTTACTCCCACTGTTGACGATCCTTTTACCTTCGGACAGATTGCGGCCGTTAATGCGCTAAATGATATTTACGCCATGGGTGCCAGGCCGCTGACAGCGATGAATATTGTCTGCTTTCCAATCAAGACAATGGATAAATCCGTGCTAAAAGAAGTGCTGCGCGGGGGATTGGATAAAATGCGCGAAGCCGGCGTTTTGCTTATCGGCGGGCATAGCGTTGAAGACAACGAAATTAAATATGGCCTTTCTGTAACCGGAGTGGTTCATCCTGATAAAGTATTATTTAATCGCGGTGCCAGAATTGGTGATAAATTAATTTTGACAAAGCCTCTGGGGACGGGAATTATCAGCACCGCCGTTAAAGCCGAAGAAGCATCTGATGAACAAATGAAACAAGTGATTAATTCCATGACCATGCTTAATAAAAAAGCGTCGGAAATGATAATTGCTACGGATAACGTTCACTCCTGCACAGACATCACCGGCTTCGGTTTTTTAGGACACGCCAGTGAAATGATTGAGGGTGGCGATGTTGGCCTGCGCATCAATTCCTCCACCATCCCGGTTTTTCAGGGTGTACGGGAATTAATGGAAACAGGTTTTATTCCCGGCGGTCTTTATCGCAATAAAAATTTCCGCATCAATCAAGTCGAAAAAGAACAGACCTGTCCAGAATGGATTTTTGATGTCCTCTTTGATCCGCAGACAGCGGGAGGGCTATTTTTCAGTCTGCCCGGCGATAAAGCACAAAACCTTGTGGGGACAATGCATAACGCCGGAATTGTTGATGCTGCTGTTGTCGGCGAAGTTGTTGCCGATCATCCCGGTAAAATTTTTGTTTATTAGGAGGATTTAGCCGGCGGTTCCATTCATGCCCGAACCATGAAATTTGAATCCATCACAATCAAAAAAGAGACGGAGATGAATTTAAAAAAGATCATGGATATAGTCCGGCCAGATGATTCATTGGTCTTTCTGATGCAGGGCAGCCCTGATCCCGATGTCATAGCTTCGGCTATGGCATTGCGCGAAATTATCCAGCGGAAAAAAGGCCTGGCCAAAAGCGTTTTCGTGTCCACAGAGCCATTGGTCAGACAGCAAAATAAAGAATTTGTTTCTTTCATGCGTCTCTATATTCACTTAATTAATCATGTGAATTTGAATTCCTACCGTTTAATCGCCCTTTTGGATGCCCAACCATCTTTTCTTAATGATGCGTTAAACTTTATAAAGCCGCATATTGTTTTCGATCATCATCCCCGTGAAGGAAAATGGCAAGCCGAAATTGAAGATATCCGGCCTGAATATGGCGCTTTATCCACTCTTTTAACAGAATATTTGCTTTGCGCCCGCGTGAAAATTCCCCGTAACTTGCACACCGCTCTTCTTTATGGAATCAAATCGGATACGGACAATTTTGATCGTGCCACCATTATCGAAGATATCAGAGCTTATACCTTTCATACAAAACACGCCAATATGCGGCTGATTCGCCGCATCGAACTTAATCAAACGCCGGGCAGTTTCTTGAAGTATTACGATCACGCCTATCATCACATGAACAATTTTCACGGCCGTCGGGTTTGTTATCTGGGAAGTGTTGAAAGCGCTGATGTCTGTGTTCAGATCGCTGATTTTTATTTGCATTTGATAGGCACTTACTACGCAGTTGTGGCCGGCACTGTCGGCGATAAGTTTATCATTATTTTTCGTGGAGATGGTTATGGGCAGGATTGCGGCGCAATTGCGCAACGGGCTTTCGGATTAATCGGTAAAGGCGGTGGACATCGAAGCGCCGCACGAATGGAAGTTCCTCTGGAAGTATTAAAAGACAAGTTAAATGATGATTTATCTCAACGAAACATTGACAGGTTTCTTTTCCAAAGTCTAAAAAGGGACCAAAAATCTGATACCGCCGGACTTTGAGAAGTATTGAAAAAACATTTGTTTTAGGAAGGAAAACTTATGAAAGACATTGGATTTAAAAAAGAAATAACAACAGGCAGTTACCTTGATCATTTTAACGGTTTTCAGGAAAAGAAACTTACAATTGAAGTGCGTTATGATGAAATTACCGGTGTTTCGACCCGCATTTTACCTTACCGCGTGCGTCCAATCAAAAAGCCTGATTTAGATTTTTATTTGGAAAAATCACCAGAATCATTATGTCCTTTTTGCTCTGATCTTTTTGAAAAGACAACTCCTAATTTCATGCCTAATATTATCAAGGAAGGAAAATTTCGGCGGGGAGAAGCGTGCCTGTTTCCTAACGCTTTCCCTTATGATCAAAATAATAACGTGGCAATTTTATCTTCACGACATTTCATCGGAATGGATCAATTAACAGCGGATACGATGCGTGATGGTTTTGCCGTCTGCCGTGATTATTTTCACCGCGTTGCCGAATTGAATTTGGGTTATAAATATTGTTCAATTAACTGGAACTATATGCCTCCTGCCGGTGGGGGGTTGATTCATCCGCATTTGCAGACAATTGCCGGACATAAACCCACTAATTTTATGCAACGACTTTTGACTAGCGCCCAAAATTATTCTTCTAATACAAATGGAGAAAACTTGTGGCGTAATTTAATTGCTTTGGAAAAAAACGCTAAAGAGAGGTTCATTGCCAGCACAGGCACTATCAGTTGGCTGACAAGTTTCGCGCCGAAAGGCATGGCCGGAGAAATCGATTTTATTTTTAAGGACAAAACATCATTTTTTGATTTAACAGAAGCTAATTTCAGCGAACTGCTGACTGGACTATCCAGGGTATTTAGCTATTTACACGCAAATGATTTTATAAGTTTCAATATGACATTCTATGCTACAATGACAAACAATCGTAATTTTTGCGTGCAGGGAAAGATTGTGCCGCGATTTGTTGTTAATCCGTTAGGAACGAGCGATTTGAATTATTTTGAAAAACTGCATAATGAAATTATTTGCCCGACTGTTCCGGAAGAATTATGCCGCGAACTGCAACCTTATTTTATGGGGTCATAAAAAAATTATCATGCAAAAATATATAGTTGAATGCTTGACAACGGGGTCATTTGAGGATTATACAATGATACCAATTCGCTTTTTTGGCTAACATTTATCGGGATCGCCAATTTCCTCAGCATATAACCTGAAGGAGATGGTATATGTTCTCTCTTTTTCCTAAAGACGATCACAACCAGAGTCTTAGAATCAAACGGTTTCTCATGGCCTTCGGATCGTATGTCATGTGGAGCACCCTGGCTGTATTCCTTCATTTCCAGAATCAGACCCGAGTGACATTAAATGTTCTGGTTATTAGTCTTACAGGGATTCTTGTCGTCAACATTCTTATATATGCGACAATTAGAACCGGATTAAACAAACGGTTCAAGGATCCGAGCCTGACGCTTCTCCAAATGGTTATAGCCACTTTTTGGGCCATGGTGGTTGTATATTACGCCGACTCGATTAGAAGCGTGGTGCTTTTGCTCTATCTAGTCGTATTTGTTTTCGGGCTTTTCAAATTGAATGTCTGGCAATTTCTTTTTCTTTCGGCATTTGCCGTGGTCAATTATACTTCGGTGATATTTCTGCTTTATAAAATCCATCCCGAAGCTATCAACGCGAGAATTGAAATTTTGAACATTGTCGTTCTGGCAACCGTTCTGCCCTGGTTTTCGTTGGTTGGCGGTTACATTACCAGACTCAGGAATAAAATATCCCATGCCCTTTCTACCATCGAGAAGATTGCCATTATAGATGACCTGACTCAGGTGTTTAACCGTCGTCAGATGTACAAAATTCTGGAGCATGAGAAAGCTCTTGTGGACAGGGGAGTTAATTCTTTTTCCGTCTGTATATTCGACCTGGATCACTTCAAAAGAGTGAATGATACTTTCGGCCATTCAGCGGGAGATGTAGTACTTAGAACTGTAGCTCAGGAAGCTCAGAAAAATCTTCGCAATATTGATCACATTGCGCGGTATGGCGGTGAAGAATTTATTCTCATTTTGACCCATTCGGAAAAACGTGAAGCAATGGACTGTGCTGAAAGAATTCGGGAACTAACTAAGCAAATTGTATTTGATAATATGCCCTCTGATTTCAGGATTACTATTTCCGTTGGCGTAACGGAGTATCAGCCCAGTGAATTAATTCAGAAAGCGATAGACAGGGCGGATGTAGCGCTTTACAGGGCAAAGGCTAATGGTCGGGATAGAGTGGAATACGAACCGATGTCCAAGGCATAGCTTTCGCGAATAAAGCCTTTTGGGGAGTGGACACCAATTTCTATTTAATCAACATTATTGCTCGTTTTTGCAGTTTCAGTCTTAGGTGTTTCTGTTGCTGCTGAGCTTTCAGTGGTTTCCTTTTTTTCTTTCTTAGCTGCTGCGGATGGTTTCTTTCCCTTGTAATCTGTCGCGTACCATCCTGTTCCTTTTAAACTGAAAGAAGATAGTGACATTAATTTTTGCACTTTGCCTTTGCAGAATTTGCAGCTTTTTAATTCCGGATCAGAAATCCCCTGAAAAGCTTCAAATTGTTTTCCGCATTTATTGCATTTATATTCATAGATAGGCATAAAAACATCCTCTCCTCAATTAAATATGTCAAAGTTTTTAAAATTGCTGCTGAAGCAATCCAATACTATTTCCAAATCGTAACCTTTTACAGGTTGCAGAGCCGCTCTGGTCAGGTTGTGTACAATAACTTCCTCTTTTTCCTTTTCATCGTTATCAGCGTAAAAATCAATTTCACCATTGCTGAAACGTAAAACGTGAATCAGTTCGTGTACGGCTATGTAAAGCATTAAAGGACTCAGTTTGATGAACGGATTGGCCCTTTCCACAGCGTCCAGAATGTTGTTGTCCTGCAAACATATTCTATAAAAATCGAATCCATCTTTGCGGCTTTCGTCAAAACCATCTGCCTTTTCATAAGTATATTTGCAAAGATGAGCGAATGTCCCGTCTTTTATCTCCTGCTCGTTCAAATAAGCAAGCGTTTTTACGTCATATTTATTTTTTTTGAATTGTCCCTCACTCAATCTGAACTGACGCGATACCAGGTTCTCGGCATCGTTAAAAGCTTTTTTTGTCATGGGCATTTGTGCCGCGTTAAAATAAAGAGGCATAAAGTCACCGCAAAAAGTTTTCTTCAGTTCGCCGGTAATATATTTACTCGAATAATTATTGTCAAGATATCAGATTATAACCTTTTAAAATTAAAAGCTTATGGCCAACCCCGCATAAGGTCCGTAAAAATCCATCGTAGCGTATATATCGCTGACATCTTCAATTTTTAAGGACATTGCCCGGTAACCACCGTGAATATTTAGAAAAGGCAAAGGAGTTACATTGATATCCGCCATGGCGTCATAAAAAAAGCTTCCTGAATAGCCCATGCCTACGAATTTTGCCCGCGCTTCCAGAATGTCAGCGAGAAGACCGATTTTAGCGCCGAGGCCGATCATAGGAATGGGAACGTGAATATCTTTTTTATTATCGTATACGGATGAATTCATTCTTGCTTCGCCATCGAGGTATTTAATCTTGCCGATAATTCCAATGGAAAATCCAGCAAGAATGTTTTCGAGGTTTAAAAATTTGTATTGATATTCGAAATCAATCATACTCGTTTTTAAGTCTGATTCGACGTATGTACCCACAGTATATGTATCGCCGTTAAATCTTATGTCTCTGTTTATATTTCTGGCGCCGGAAAGACTGATAAATGAATACGACAAGGTGAATTCGTGGTTGCCTATTCCAAAGTAGGCTTCCACGCCAGGGAAATTTTCGTTACTTATTCCAAGATCATTATCCAGATTGATTTCCGTTCCTTCAATTCCTTTGCCGTCTACGCGCAAATCGCCTTTAAACGTGGGAATCCAATACGCGGCGTGCGCGCCGAATCCCAAAGCATAAACTGAGGGGGCAAAAAATATAGTCATTAAAACAAGTGTTCCCAGTACAGCAAATAAGTTCTTTTTCATATAATGATCTCCTTATCGGATTTGGCGTTTTATTGTTTTACGGGTGCCGGAAAATGTATAAATTTGTTTTGAAGTTTTGTAAAGGTATTTGCCTTTGTCAGATTTTCTGTTCACGGATTGTAAACACATCTGAGAACCAAAATTAAATTGACAACTTCGGCGGTCAAGGCGTATATCCATTTAAAATAATGAGATAAGATCTTTGCAGAGTTCCTCTTTCCGTCATTCCGGCGCAGGCCGGAATCCAGGAATATTTCAAAATAATGGATACCGGCTTTCGCCGGTATGACAGCGATGTAGATTTTGTGTTATTATGCAAAGCATTAAAGTAGAAATTCCTCGATTTATAAAAAGGTGAATATGGCAAATAAAACTGTTTTGAGAAAAGCAAAAATCAGAATAGGCGTTTTATACGGTGGCCGGTCGGGTGAGCACGATGTTTCGCTTTGTTCCGCCGCTTCGGTTTTTTCCGCCCTTGATCGAAACAAATATCACGTAACGGCCGTAGGCATTGCAAGAGATGGCCGCTGGTATGTGCAGGACGAGCCGCAAATTATTCCCGATAAGGATTTCGGCAGAAAGCTGGCTTTGAAAAAAAACGGCACGTGGCTGGTCAATCATTTTGAACAGAAAAACAAACTGCATCTTTACAACCTCAACAACAAGAATAAAGAAGTGGTTGTGGATGTTGTGATTCCTGTGCTTCATGGGACATTCGGCGAAGACGGCACCCTGCAGGGTCTGCTGGAACTGGCGATGGTTCCTTACGTGGGCGCAGATGTTATCGGCTCTGCTGTAGGTATGGATAAGGACGTTGCCAAGAGATTGCTCAACGAAGCGGGAATCCCGGTTGTTCCTTCTGTAACTGTGAGTAAACAGCAATGGCAGGATAACGCGAAAATTATTAGTAAGATCGTGCTAGCTAAACTAGGGCTGCCGCTATTTGTCAAACCGGTTTGCGCCGGTTCTTCCGTCGGTGTGAAAAAGGTAAAGAAAAAAGAATTACTCGCTAAGGCGATGAATTTTGCTTTTCAGTTCGACACGCGCGTTATGATCGAGAAGGCCGTTGATTGCCGCGAGATCGAATGCGCGGTGTTGGGCAATGAAACTCCCGCCGCATCGGTATTGGGCGAGATAATTCCTCATCATGAATTTTATTCCTATGAAGCAAAGTATCTTGATCCCGAAGGAGCAGCGCTCAAAATTCCGGCACAAGTTAAAGCATCTCTTGCCGATAAAATCAGAGAGACTGCCCTTGAAGGATATATGGCTTTGGGCTGTTCTTCCATGGCGAGGGTTGATTTCTTTCTCGATAAGAAAACCAATAAATTCTACCTCAACGAAATAAACACGCTTCCGGGCTTCACCAGCATCAGCATGTATCCCAAACTGTGGGAAGCCACCGGCCTCAAATACACTGAACTCCTGGATAAACTGATTGCGTTGGCGCTGGACCGACATAAGAAGAGGCTGGAAATAAAAACGGAGGGCATTTAGGGCTGTTGACCGGGAGCGCACTCCCGTAGGGAGGTGCAATTAGAAACAGTCATCTTCCTTGCCGGAAAAAGCCGAAGGCTTTACAATGCGCCGATCTGTCCCGATGAAATCGGGATTGCGCTGCGAACCGCACCGCTCAACGTATGTAAATATACGCCTCGCGATGCGATTCTTGCGCGCCTAGCATCTCGGCACTTTTGAACAGCCCCGAACTAGGGATTTCCAGCAGTTCTAGGATAGATAATTTTTTAAGGAGGTAAAATTATGAAACGTCCGGCGTCGTTAATCATAGGTATTTTACTTCTTTTTCTGGCTTGCGCTCAGCTATGTCGCTTTTTTCTAAAAATTGATGTTGTTGCAGCGGGTCTAGAAATTCCTCTCTGGCCTAGCGCCGTAGCCGCGGTGGTTCTAGTTGTCCTGGGTGTCTGGCTTCTCAAAGAAAGAAATACCTAAAAATATTTGTGGTTATTTTTAGCGAAGATTTTATTTTTGTGTACAATGGTTACGTTTGTAATCATTGGTAATCTTTAATGAATTTTCCAGTCAACTGCTCAGTATAAAAACATAGCTAATAAATTGAAATCATTAGAATAAACTGGTGGTCAAGTTTTTCTTGACATGCAAGAATAGTTAATCTATACTTATATAATGGAAGGAAGTTTTTATCGGACAATTTCTGCGTCATTTAAAGAAGTGATCCAATGTTTTGTTGTGAAAACATCTTTATCGCAAAAAATAACAGTTTCCAAATGGACACTAATTAGCCAAATGTGTCCCATAAGAAGGACTCTATTTCCGGGCGTTATTTAAATGATCTTAAAAGAGGTTAAACATCAGCTAATTGGGAGTTCATGCCGTTGGCATTTTTCTTGCAGAACTATTTATAGTTAGAACGACGGTCACAAATTAGTAACCTAATGTTGGATAAAGTTTTTGAAGTCATCAAATGATAAGAACCTGTAAAAAGTAAATTGATGAATTCTGACTTTTAGCAAGTGTATAAAAGGTAAATATTTAAATTAAAATAATAATTTGTAAGAAATAAAGGAGGTTTTATCAGTATGGCACCTACGGCAAGAAATAAAGTATTAAGAGACGAAACACATATCAAGGCACTTGGCCGTGTATCGGACATGAGAGCCGTTAAGACTGGAATGAAGATTTGCTTGGAGCGTTCCAGGGTTATGACCAAGGTCTACAAGGAAACAGAAGGTGAATTTATTGCATTAAGAAGAGCTAAAGGTTTAGCGGAATATCTGGATACCATGACACTTTTCACGAGACCGAACGAACTTCTCGTGGGATGTTTTGCCAGTGATGAAGCAAGCGTACCGGTTTATCTTGAGCTTTATTGGAGATGGCTATCCAAAACTTTCGGGAAATTGCCTGATTATTCCGCAATGCTTGATGAAGCGGGGATGAAGGAAATTACTGAACAGTTCAAATATTGGGAGAATTGCAGCATTCAGGGCCGCGAAAGAGATTATGTTCCCAGCTGGATTCCGTGGAAGGTTGGAGAGTTACCATCAGCAGGGTTTACATGGCAGTGGGAAATGTGCACGCCTGATTTCGAGAAGGTCATGAAAGTAGGCATGAATGGAATAATCGCGGAAATCGACAAGAGAATAAATGAAGTAATCAATGATATTTCCATTCAGATCGAGAAACGCATGGATATGCTCGATGAACTGCGCGCAATGAAAATATCCTGCGAGGCAATGGCCAGATGGGGCAAGCGATATGCTCAGCTTCTCGAAGGTGAAAAGAAGAAGATTAAAGATCCCAAGAGATTAAAAGAACTCGATAGGATGATTGAAGTATGTAATCGCGTACCGGCAGAGCCGGCAAGGAATCTGTACGAGGCAATTCAGTGTTTTATTTTTATAAACTATTTTGTGAATTACATTGATGTTCCTCAGGTAGGTAACGGTATTCGTTTTGATAAGGTATTATATCCGTTTTATGAGAATGACGTAAAGAACGGCACTATTACCAGAGAAAGCGCTAAGGAATTAGTCGAGGCTGTATGGGTCAAGATGCAGGAAGGCGGATATGTTCAGCCTCCAGCGTGGGTAAACAACGGCGGTGGCGGATTGGGCTGGCAGACAATGACGTTGAGTGGCGTTGATGAATTTGGCGATGATATTACAAATGAGATTACGTATATAGCTTTGGAAGTTACCGGCGAATTGCAAACAGTTGCTCCGCAGATAGCAGTGCGCATGCACGACAAAACACCTGATGAACTTTTTAACGCTGTCTTCAAGTGTGTCCGCACCGGTTGTTCTCAGCCGGCTATGTTTAATGATAAGGTTAACATTCCGAGACTTATGGGCATTGGCGCTTCTGTAGAGGATGCCAGAGCATATGGTATAAATAATTGTATGCAGCCGATTATTCCGGGCAAAAATATCCATTATCGTGCCGGCCATTCCGGAGCTTTAATTCTTCCTATGTGTTTGAACATGGCTATGGATGGAGGGAAAATAATGGGTATGCAGATGGGTATCCAAACAACTCCATTATCTGAAATGAAATCCTTTGATGATATATGGGATGCTTTCTGCAAGCAGGTGGATTACGCTGTAATGGTGTTAACTCAGTTGTCCAGTCTGGGGGATGCTCTACAGAAGAAATATGTCCCGCGTCCGCTCCTGTCGGCGATTCTGGAAGGCAACATTGAAAAAGGATGCGACATGAGGGATTGGGAATACCTGGGACTGCGTCATCACCTTGTTTTTGGATGCAACAATACCGCCGATGCCCTTGCCGCTATCAAAATGCTGGTATTTGAGAAGAAGAAGATAACATTGGAGACTTTCCTCAATGCGGTAAACAATAACTATGCGGGTGAATACGAGAAGGTCTATCAAATGATTGAACAGGAAGTTCCGAAGTTCGGTAATGATAAAGACTATGTCGATATGTTTGCCAGAGATATCATGGTATATGTGAAAGGACAATGCGATAAGTCTCTTGATATTTACGGTAAACCGTATCTTATCGATGGTACGACAGCTTCCGGACCTATCAACGCGGGTATGTTATGTCCGGCAACATTTGATGGAAGAAGGTCAAATGAACCTTTCCATGATGGAACAATTTCTCCTGTTCAGGGCAGAGACATTAGCGGCCCGACTGCTACAATAAGATCAGTCGCTAAAGTTGATCCTCTTAAGACCGGCAATATGCTACTGAATCAGAAGTTTATGCCGATATTCTTTGATCCGGAGAACTATGAGCTTATGAGAGGTTACTTGAAGACCGTACGTGATCTGGGACTGCACCATGTTCAGTTTAATTGCGTAAGCAAAGCGACGTTATTGGATGCGAAAAAGAAACCTGAAAAATATGAGAGCTTGATCGTCAGGGTTGCCGGCTACTCGGCATACTTTATTGACCTTGACAACAAGATTCAGGATGAAATTATTAAGAGAACAGAACAGTCTTTTAGTTGCTAGAAAAAAGGTTGAACCAAAAAAGGGGGATATTTATATCCCCTTTTTTTATGCTTGTAAAATTATGAACATGTCTGTAAAGAAATTAATTTAAAATTAAGAAATCATCAAATCCGGAATATTATATAGGATAGTTTAATTTAAGAAAAAATGGATGGCTAAACTTTTATGAAAGTCGATATAAAATTAAAAGATAAGACGCTGAAGGAAAGCGGCGAAACTACGGGTATAGTGTTTAATTTCCAGCAATTCAGTATTCAGGATGGACCTGGTCTTCGTACGACTATGTTTGTAAAAGGGTGTCCTCTGCACTGTCCGTGGTGTTCCAATCCTGAATCAATTTATTCATCTTATCAAATTAAGGCGGTTCAAGATAAGTGCCGCGGTTGCGGAGAGTGCCTTAAGGTCTGCAAAAGCGGGGCTCTGTCGCATGACGAAAATCATCAAATCGTTCTTGATTATTCTAAATGTAACCATTGCTTGGATTGCGCAGATGCCTGCAATTATAAGGCGATAACCGGAGTGGGTATACGGGTAACCGTAAAAGAGGCTGTTGCTGAGCTCCTCAAGGACAAGCCTTTTTACGATAATACCGGCGGCGGGGTAACTATTTCCGGAGGAGAACCGCTATTGCAGCATGAGTTCGTTGCTGATGTTTTTAAAGAGTTGAAGAAAAAAGGTGTGCATACAGCGCTTGATACTACCGGATATGCCCAATGGAATATTGTAAAAAAAGTGACGAAGGATGTTGATCTGGTGCTCTATGATATTAAGCATCTGGATTCGCAAAGGCATCAGGAAATTTTAGGTGTCAAGAATGAAATAATTCTGGAGAATTTAAATAAATTGGCGGGTAAGACGGTTATTTGGCTCAGAGTACCGCTGATTCCCGGATTTAATGATGATCTTGATATGGCCGATAAGATAGTTGAGTTAGGCAGGAAAGTTCAAGCTATAAAAGTTTATTTTTTACCTCTGCATAGATGGGGTGAGCATAAATATTGTAGTCTGGGATATGATGGCAGCGCTTATGCGAAAATAAAAGATTTTACTGATGAAGAATTAGAAAAATGGAAAGATCATTTTAAATCATTTTCAGACTACGTGATTTTTGGTAAAGCATAGCTGATAATAAAAAGTGTGAAAAAGAATTTTTCCTTTAGAATGTTTGTCCCCGAAATTTTAAGCTAAAGGGAAAAGCGCCATGAAACTGGAAGTAAAGATATGAGGATTTTGGGGAATCCATATTCTTTAAATTGCCTGGCTTATGTGTTAATTGCACACCTTTTGGGTTGATATTCTTACCCAGTTCTGGTTTCATAAACAGATGACATTGTTTTATATAGTAAGGATATTGGCAGTATGAAATATTTTTGCTAAGAAAAAATCAAAATTATTTTATGGTTTCAAGAATGAAGAAAAAGCTTCCTGATAGCCGTAGGAAAGTACAGACTATCGGCCAAACCGGAAATATTTCACAAAACGATGATGCCGGGAAGAGTTATGTTTATGTAAGCAAGTTTTTAGAGCTACTCATCAGGAGCTTGCCTGGAATATTTTATGCCCTCGATGATAAATTTCAACTGCTTATCTGGAATGAAAACGCAGAAAGAATCAGCGGATATAGCGCTGAGGAGGCCGGAGAGGTAAATCTAAGCGATTTTTTTAATGGAGATGATCGCATTGTAATCGAAAATGCCATAAGAGGTGCATATAAAACCGGTGAGGGTGTTGCCGAAGCAACATTCATAACAAAAAAAGGTAAGCGTATACCTTATTTTTTTTCTGGTGCCAGTGCCGTCATAGAGGGAAAATCTTACCTGTTGGGTATAGGCATTGACATCAGCCGTTTCAAAGAAGCTCAAGAGTCTCTGATCGAGAGTGAGGCCCTTTATCGCACCTTTGCCGAGCGTATGACCGAAGGTGTCGCCCTCATTTCTAATGGTAAAATTGTTTTTGCAAACAATAATTTTGCTTCCATACTTGGATTTTCCAATGCCGCGGAAATCATTAGCCAGAATATAATGGACTTTGTGAGCAAAGACTTCGAGATGTATTTCAGGGAGGTTTTCGATTTTATTGAAAAAGGTATGTCTAAAGAACGTTTTTTCCAGGCCCGTTGGCTAAAGAATAAGAATCAGCAAATCTGGGTGGAAGGCAAAGGAAATCTTTTTCAATGGAAAGGCAACCCCACAGTACTGCTCACTGCACGAGACATTACTGAAGCCAAACTCAAGGAAATATCGATGCAGGAAGAAACGGCGTATCTGCGCAGGGAAAATGTCACGCTGCGTTCCTCTATCAAAGATCGCTACCGCTTCGGTGATATCATCGGCAAGAGTGTGGCCATACAGGAAATATACGAACGCAGCCTCAACGCGGCGGCAACAAATGCCAACGTCATAATTTATGGAGAGTCCGGAACCGGCAAGGAACTCGTGGCTAAAGCCATACATCGGCTTTCCAATCGTTCCCAGAATAATTTTGTTCCGGTTAACTGTGCGGCAATACCGGAAAACCTTATTGAAAGTGAGTTCTTCGGATATAAAAAGGGCGCATTCACCGGCGCCAATAGTGATAAACAGGGATATCTCGACAAGGCGAATGGCGGGACGTTGTTCCTCGACGAAGTCGGAGAACTGGGACTGAACATACAGGCAAAGCTGTTGCGCGCCATAGAAGGTGGAGGCTATTCGCCCGTGGGCAGCAACATTGTGAAGCATTCTGATTTCAGGATTATTGCAGCAACAAACAAAAACCTCATGGAATATACGAACAAGGGTCTCATGCGGGAGGACTTCTTCTACAGGATTCACATCATCCCCATACAGCTTCCGCCTTTGAGGCAGCGTAAGGAGGACATACCGTTGCTCGTGGAACATTTTATCAGGCTAAGCTCTCCGAGCAAAAAGGTTGTATCGGTGCCGGGTAAAGTTTTGGAAGCGCTTCAGAAATATGATTGGCCGGGTAACGTTCGCGAGCTGCATAATGTTATTCAGCGTTATCTTATGGTGAATAAAATTGAAATTCTCACACCATTAAGACATCAGCCTTCAGAAATGAAGTCAGAAATGAAGAGTGATGAACAAGCATCTTTTAGCGAAACGAGGAATGACCACGCGTTCCAGGAAGAAACGGAGAAAACAGACAAATCTCCAATCATGGGAAATCTAAGTGACTATACGGAGAAATCGGAAAAGGCCGCAATCATAAAGGCGCTTAACCAGAATCGATGGAACAAGGGCAAGACAGCCGAGATATTAAATATCTCCCGTAAGACTCTCCACAGAAAGATGCAACGCTTTGGACTTCTCTAACACGGGAACTCATGATGTGTGTCAATTGTTTAATCGGATTTCCAATAATGGTATAAAGAATAAGTTCACGCTGACTGATTTTCCATACCACAAAATTTTTTAAATGCCCTCATGGTATGGTCCTCAAGATTAGAGGCCTTTGCACAACTGAATAAGACCGACAATATTGTCATTCCCGTCCCGCATGCGCGGGATTTTACTCCGGCGGGAATCCAGTATTATCAATGGTTTCATGGATACCGGCCTTCGCCGGTATGACAAATAGAGGAGTTGTGCAAAGCTCTCGATTAGTACCATGAGGCAGCTGATTAATTTTTGCAGGAAAATATTTTTATGAAATTAGAAGAGATTATAGAATTGTTTAATATACCATTATCCGAATTGGCCGCTAAAGCTGATAAGGTAAGACGTGAAAGAACAAACAATAAACTGGATATCTGTACTATTTGTAATGCCAGGTCCGGCCTTTGCAGCGAGGACTGTAAATTCTGCGCACAGTCGGTTCACTATGATACAGGGACACCTGTATACCCGATGATGAAAATTGATGAGATAATGGAAAGTGCCTTGCAAGCCAAAGCCAACGGCAGCAAACGTTTCGGGATCGTAACCAGCGGACAAGGCCTTAACATGGAAGAGGTCGGCTATATAGCAAATGTAGTTAAAGAAATCAGGAATAAAATCAACATAGAAGTATGTGCGTCTCTGGGATGTTTGGATTACGATCAACTGGTCCTTCTTAAAAAATCTGGACTCAGCCGCTATCATCATAATATTGAGACATCGCGGGAATATTTTCCAAAAATAGTCTCTACGCATACATTCGATGAACGAATTGTTACCATACGTAATGCTGTTAAAGTAGGGCTCTTCACGTGCAGCGGAGGGATTATCGGAATGGGTGAATCACGGAGAGATAGGGCAGATATGGCGCTTACCTTGAAGGAACTGAATGTGGACTCGGTTCCTATTAACATCCTTATGCCGCTTGCCGGAACTCCGCTTGTCGGAATTATACCTATTACCATGTCCGAGGTATTAAAAACCGTTGCTGTGTTCAGGATTTTGATGCCTGATAAGACGATCAAAATTGCCGCCGGCCGGGAAAGTTTTTTAAAGGACTTTCAAGGTATGGCATTCATGTCCGGGGCAAACGGAATGCTCATCGGTGGATACCTTACACAGCGTGGCCGGTCTGTTGAAGAAGACAAGAATTTGATCGATGAGATACATCATATATGGAATTTATAAAAAATTATTTAGCAAAAAGAAAAGATGAAGACACTCTCCGGTCACTCCTGGAGCTTGATACCAGAGGTCCGGGTATGATCGTTCGACATGGACTAAAATATGTCGACTTCTCTTCCAATGATTATCTGGGCCTCTCCAGACATCCACAATTAATCGATGCGGCCAGACAGGCACTGGAAAAATATGGAGTCGGCACCGGTGCATCAAGACTTTTGAGCGGTGATCTGAAGATGCACCACTTACTGGAAGAAGAGACAGCATCGTTCAAACATAAAGAGAGCGCGCTTGTTTTCAATTCCGGTTATCATGCTAATTTGGGTATCATACCTGCCTTTTCAGGCAAGAACGACGTTATTTTCTCGGACAGCCTCTGCCATGCCAGCCAGATTGACGGTGCCATTCTCTCGAGGGCTGCACGATTTCTTTTTCGGCATAACAACATGGAACATCTGGACGATTTGCTCAAAAGCGAGAGATCTAAGTTCGACAAGGCGCTGATACTTACTGAATCAGTCTTCAGCATGGATGGGGACAAGGCTCCTCTGCGAACATTGGTTGAACTGAAACAACGCTACAATTGTGTGTTAATGGTAGATGAGGCGCATGCGACGGGTATATTCGGTAATCAGGGAAGAGGATTGGTGGAGTCGGAAGGCTTAAGCGAGGATGTCGACTTGATTATGGGAACGTTCAGCAAGGCGCTGGGAGGCTTTGGTGCATATCTTGCTGCCTCGCGTTTGGTTACCGATTATCTGATCAATTCGGCCCGAAGCTTTATCTACTCCACGGCCCTGCCGTGCTCGATCATAGCCGCAAACTTTGCAGCGCTGGAAGTCTGCAAGAATGAACCATGGCGTGGCCCGGCCCTGCTCGATCGCGCGCAAAGATTCCGTACGGCACTGGGCGATGCAGGCTGGAGTGTCTCCGGTGACAGCCAGATCATTCCTGTTATGATCGGCGAGAGCAAAACGGCACTCAACTATGCCAAGATTCTTCTGGAGAAAGGTTTCCAGGTTCTGCCCATCAGACCACCCACAGTTCCCGAAGGTACTTCCCGATTCCGTTTTTCTCTCTGCTATGAGCATACGGAAGAAGAAGTGAATGGAGTCGTGGAGGCCATGAGAGAACTTAAGCGCTACCATGAAAAGTGTGGTGACGTTAAATTTCAAGACCGGAAAAGATGAGGGTCTAATCTTGAAAAGTGTTTTAATAACAGGAACAGATACAGGTGTAGGCAAGACGATTGTATGCAGGCACCTTGCCGCCTATATGCAAAGTAAAGGTGTGAATGTCATTACCCAGAAGTGGGTGCAAACGGGATGTGATTGTGCCGATGATATTAAGGACCATATGCTTAAACCCTTGCCTGCGTGGGGTGAAGTGCAGGACATTGATGATCTTCGCACACCATATAGATTGAAGCTTCCGGCTTCTCCCCATTTTGCCGCTTCTTTAGAAGAGGTGGAAATCGACATCAAAATTATAGAAGAGTCTCATGCCCTGCTTTGTAAGCATTTTGATCTGGTGCTAGTTGAGGGTTCCGGTGGTGTACTTGTTCCTTTGACCGAAAAGATACTCCTGGCCGATCTTGCTGTCCGATTGAAGATGACTGTTGTCCTCGTAGTCTCAAATAAGCTCGGCTGCATCAACCATGCGTTGCTTTCTATTGAAGCTCTTCGCCTTAGGGGGATACCTATCCTGGGATTGATCTTCAACCGGATGGACGAGAACGGCGATGAAAAAATCCTGCGTGAGAATGTAAGGATTATATCATTGATTGCCGGTGTGCCTGTAATCGGTGAAATGCCTTTTCTAAAAAGCGATGCTGACGGATTCGATCGTGCCCAAGATATAGGCGAAGCATTCTATAAGCGCTGGAGGAAAAATAAAAAATGACGGACTTGCTACAAAAAGACCTGACGTATAACTGGCATCCCTATACGCAGATGAGCATACAACAGGTTAATCCACCTCTGCTTATCGAAAAAGCACGCGGCATAAAGCTCTATGATGCATCCGGTCAATGGTACTATGACACCATATCCAGCTGGTGGTGCAATATTCACGGGCATTTGCACCCCAGGATAGTAAATGCCATAAAGCAGCAGCTTAATACTCTCGATCACACTCTTTTTGCGGGCATTACCCATAAAACGGCAATCGATTTGTCTGAACGTTTAGTTCAACTCACTCCGGAGGGATTGCAGAGAGTGTTTTACTCGGATAATGGATCGACAGCGGTCGAAGTTGCCCTCAAGATGTCCCTTCAGTACTGGCGCAATTCCGGCCGGCCGGAAAAATCTAAATTCGTTTCTTTTGACCGGGCCTATCACGGCGACACCGCAGGGTGTATGAGTGTCAGCGGGGAAAGTGTTTTCACCAGTGCATTCACCCCCCTTATGTTTACCGGATATAAAGTGCCCAGCCCTTATTGCTATCGCTGTCCCATGGGTCAGAAAAAAGATGAGTGCGCTACAGAGTGCGTCAGCCTTCTCGAAGATGTCCTCCGTGAGCATGCAGATGTAATTGCTGCCGTAATCCTCGAACCGCTCATTTTGTGTGCGGGCGGGATGCTTATTTATCCGGCTGCATATCTTGCTGAAGCAGCGCGCTTGTCAAGGCAATACAATGTACACCTGATCCTCGATGAGGTCGCTGTGGGTTTCGGCCGCACAGGAACAATGTTTGCCTGCGAGCAGGCAGATGTATGCCCTGACTTTCTTTGCCTGTCCAAGGGTTTGACGAGCGGCATGCTTCCTCTTGCCGCGACACTGACAACACAGGATGTATTCAATGCATTTCTGGGACCGTTAGGAAGCGATAAAACATTTTATCATGGTCACACCTATACGGCGAATCCGATAGGTTGCAGTGCCGCTCTTGCAAGTTTGGATATCTTTGCAGAGGAAGGGACACTATCTCATGTTCAGGAGATTTCTCAAGAGCTCCGCAAAGGCATAGAGATGTTTAAGGAACATCCAATGGTTGGCGACATCCGCACCATCGGTACTGTGGCAGCCTTTGAGTTGGTAAAGAATAAGAAAACAAAGGAACCGCTGGCCGGCAATGACGAAAAGATAAGGAATATCTATTCAAAAGGACTGGAAAATAACGTCATGCTGAGGCCAATTGGTAATGTGATATATCTTTTTCTCCCTCTAAGCACTACTTTAGAAGAGCTCAAAGATATTATTTCAAAGACACATGCTTCAATGATTGAATGAACATGAATCAGTGGTGCTTCCTCAAAGTTTTCAGGCCTATGCTTTGCGCAACTGCCAAATGCCCTGCAAGAGACAGCATACTTCGCCGGCTTCATCCTTGATTTCCAGATCCATTTCCCAGTCGGCCTTTCCTTTTGCATCGGCTTCCCGATGAATGGCATCAATTTCTTCCGCGCTCAAGTTTGCTTCCACAGTTACATTTGTTATTGCCGGACGGCGGAACTGGATGTTGATGGCTTTAACTATGGGATAGAACCGATCGTAATCGAAAGAGGCCATATACATGGCTCCGCCCATAAACTCACCGGCCGTAAAGAGAGAACCGGCATACATCGTTCCTATGTGGTTGACGTTTGGTTCAAGAGGTAAAAGGACTTTGACATGACGATCCCACATCTCTATGATGCGAATTCCCATGGCATCAATAATCTTGATAATGGTTTCCAGCATTTTGGCATGTTCTTGATACTTTTTCTCAATCACCTGATTTTACCTCTTGTTTATTTCTTCTTATATTTTCCCATGAGCTCAGTCTTGCCCAAAACATGTTTATCCATGGCTTTCAGAACATCATTCTTTTTTGCCCCGGAGGGGAGGATAAGCATCGTGTCCAATGCATACAGCTTGAAAAAGTAGCGATGGGTACCCCAGGGCGGGCAGGGGCCGCCATAACCGAAATCGCCGAAGCTGCTCTTACCGTGGATGCCGCCCTGTGCCGGTTTTTCACTTTTCGCTAAAGCTTCAGGAATCGAAGTCACTGAAGCCGGAATGTTGTAATATACCCAGTGTACCCAAGTGCCAATGGGTGCATCCGGATCATCGCAAATCAGAGCAAAACTTTTTGTGCCGGCAGGTGCACCTGACCACATAAGAGGCGGGGAAATATTTTTATCCTGGCAGGTATAGAGTGAAGGAATCATTGAACCTGAAACAAAGGCTGAACTTTTTAGTTCCAAGCTTTGAGCTGACGAATAAAGACCGGTGAAGACAAGTAGGCTAAGGCAGATAAAAATTATCAGGACTGCAAGATTTATACGATGAGAGTTCATGATATACCTCCTCATTTTTGGAATTTGCTTGACAGTAATAATCTATTCATATTAATTAGTCAACGCATATCTAAGGCTGTATTCTTGGATAAGGTGTGCATAATTTAAAAGTATGAATCATTCCTTTTCCAGCAAAAAGTGCTAGTGTAGTGTATCAATGAAACCTTGTCATATCGACCAGCGGGAGATATCTTGTAGATTTTTACGATCATTAAGATTTCTCGCTTCGCTTCGAAATGACATATTGTATAGATATTTATGAGAAACTACACTGACTGTGTAGAGTGTTTTTAATTTAATGGATGCTTCGAAATATACATAGGTCATTTAAGGGACATTTCTGGTCACTATCTCCCTGCGTGTTTTTTCCGTAATACCGGATGTATTCATTTAGAGTACCCATGATATTAGTATGTTAATAAAATTATATATCTATTGGCACCATCCTTGCTTTTCTGTTGCCATGGACTAACCACTAAACTAATGCATATTGGAGATTTTATATGTATGATCTCATTCGTAAGACGAGTACGGTATTGCCTGATGATGTTAACAAAGCCATTAAAAAGGCACTGGCACGAGAAGAAAATGGTTCTATCGCAAAAACGACACTTGATATCATTTTAAAAAGCATAGTTCTTTCATCTGAGAAAAGCCTTCCCATTTGCCAGGACACTGGGACAATTCTGGTTATGATCGAAGGAAAGCCGGACAAATCAATATTCCATCTCGAAAAATCGATAAAAGATGCGATAAGAAAACTCACTAAAGAAGGCATCCTCAGACAGAATTGTGTTTGTCCCCTGACGGAGAAAAACACACTAGATAATACAGGCCTGTATGTACCGCAGATCCATTTTGAACCGGTTAACGGACCGACGAAGATAAGCATCATGCTCAAGGGCGGCGGGTCTGAAAATATGAGTACACAATACAGTCTGCCTAATGCGAAAATTAAAGCAGGCAGGGATATGGAAGGAGTAAGACGCTGCATTCTGGATGCGGTATTTCAGGCACAGGGGAAAGGTTGTGCGCCTGGAATCATCGGGGTATGCATCGGCGGAGACAGAGCATCGGGCTACCTCATAGCGAAAAAACAGCTCTTCCGGAAGCTGGACGATAAAAATCCCGCGCCGGTACTGGCGTCCCTGGAGAAGACTGTCCTGAAACAAGCAAATGAGTTAGGGGTTGGTCCTATGGGGCTTGGAGGCAAGACTACTCTGCTGGGAGTTAAGATCGGTAATGCCGGTAGGCATCCGGCAAGCTATTTTGTAACGGTGAGTTACTCCTGCTGGGCTACCAGACGCTATGTCGTTGAACTCACTCAAAAGGGAGAAATAAAAAAATGGATATGAAACGCATCACATCCCCACTTCAACATGATGTAATAAAGGGACTTGCCGTAGGCGACATGGTAAGCATCTCCGGCCGAATTGTAACCGGACGTGACCAAATTCACAAGTACCTTGCTTCAGGAAATGAAGCACCAATAGACCTCTCCGGTCTTGTGATTTACCACTGCGGTCCGGTCGTGATCAAGGAAAATGGTCAATGGAAAATTACAGCGGCCGGTCCCACCACCTCCATGAGGGAGGAACCATATCAGGCTGAAATAATATCCAAACTCCGCCCGGGAGCCATCATGGGTAAGGGTGGTATGGGGGAAAAAACCAAAAAAGCCATGTCCGAGTGCGGCTGCGTATATCTTCATGCCGCCGGAGGTGCCGCCCAGTATCTTGCTGAATGTATCGTTAAAGTCGAAGGAGTATACCTCGAGGAATTCGGACAACCCGAGTCCATGTGGGTGCTTACCATTAAAGATCTGCCGGCACTGGTGACAATGGATTCTCACGGCAATTCGCTCCACGATACTATTCTGAATGATTCGTCAAAAAGGCTTGAAGAATTATTTTCGCAACCATTCAAAAAAGGTGGTAAATAAGTTAAACGGCATGCACTAAATCATAGAGGTATTTGAAAAAACAATCTTTCAAATCGATTTGTGCCGTGTTCAATATTTGGACTCATTGAATTGCTAAAAATGAGGATTCTTACCGGTGCCTAAAAAATGAATGGCCTGACACTTGCCGAGCAATATTTTCATGAACATGGTCTTCCCATGATCCTTAAGAGTTTCCCTCTGCATGCCCGGCGAATGGCCTGCGGGTTAGTGGGCGACGGTTCCGAATGCTTTGGTTTCGATGATGAAATTTCCCGTGATCATGACTGGGGCCCCGGTTTTTGCATCTGGTTAACTCGCGAGGATTATGATGACATCGCCAAAGACCTGATCGGGAAGTACGAACAACTTCCCGGAACATTTTTAGGTTACGACTCCAGAATACAGAGCGAGTGGGGTAATGAAAGGATTGGTGTATTCGAGATTGGCGATTTTATTTCTCGATACATAGGTTATAGGAGTGTTCCTCAAAACAATGAAGAATGGATGATAGTTCCCGAATCGGCACTCGCCGCGGCAACCAATGGTAAGGTTTTCTATGATCCACTCGGAGAATTCAGCTCAATCCGCAACCGGCTTCTGCAGTTCTATCCGGACGACGTCCGGCTCAAGAAGATGGCTGCACGATGCATGACGGTTGCTCAGTCCGGCCAGTATAACCTTGGACGCTGCCTTAAAAGAGGTGATCAATTTTCTGCACGATACTCCGAGACTAAATTTTGTGTTGACGTCATCTCACTTATTTTTCTTATGAACAGACGGTACACACCCTTTTACAAGTGGATGAATAAAGCCCTTATTGCATTGCCGCTGTTAGGTAAAGATATCCATGAAAAAATAAATTTATTGATACACACTTTGGACTCTTCGTTAAAATTGGAAATAGTAGAAGAGGTCTGCTCGATGATAATTGCTGAGCTCAAGGCAGAAGGCCTTACAGATTCTTCCAGTACTTTTCTGTTGGATCATGGTCCGATAATTCAGAATAAAATAAAAGACAAGGAACTTCGCGAGCGAAATGTATGGATCGGATGAGGAGATAAAACGCATATGAAAAATGTGCTGGTCATCGGTGGAAGCTATTTTGTCGGGAAAGTTTTCGTGGAGGAGCTCTCCAGGATTCCAGACTATGCGATTTATGTCATGAACAGAGGAAATGTTCCACTTAATATTGAAGGCGTAACCGAAATCAAATGTGACCGGCACGATACGGAGGCCATGTCTGAGGCCATACCCTCTATAGAGTGGAACGCTGTGGTTGATTTCTGCGCCTACACACCTGAAGACATTAGCACGATGATTTCCACTCTTCCGTCTCATGCCATCGGCCAATATATCTTAATCAGTACGTCGTCCATTTACGAAAAAACCAATGAACTGCCGATAGACGAAGAAGCTCTTCACGTGGCCGGACCGCAACCAGGGCCTCATGGCGATTATGCCTACAACAAACATCTGGCCGAAGAAGAATTAAAAATTCAATGCTCAGAAAATAACATTCCCTGGACCATCTTCAGGCCTACATTCATATACGGAAAATACAACTACGCACCACGGGAGGGCTACTTCTTCGATCTGGTTGAGGCAGACAAAACTATCATCCTTCCGGACAATGAGCTTGCACTCTTTACGTTTGTCTCCGTATGGGATGTGGCTCGTGCGATTATCGTTTGTATCGGAAACAAGAATGCCTATACGAAGGCGTTCAATCTATCAGGCAAAGAACTGATTTCATATACAAGGTTCGTGGATGTGCTCCGGATTATTACGCGCAAGCACATTAGCATAGAGTCCATGAGCATTAACCAAATTGATGCTCTGGGTATTCCTTTGCCGTTTCCCCTTGATGAACATCTTATTTATTCCGGAATGCTTATCACGAAAGACATGGACTTTTCATATACTCCGTTCGTTGAAGGGATGAGTGCAACGTATGCATGGTACAAACAGAAAAGGAGTGGAAAGCTATGAGTCTGGTAAATGAAGATGTAATAGAGAAAATTCTTGCCAGGGAGCTGAAGATGTTTTTGAGCGTGCCTTCGATCAGGAAAAGCTCATGTCAGGATTATCCGGAAAGCTTCAAACTTCACCGTAGAGCGCAGTTTTCATGCTGGTCGAGAGAAACGTTGGAAAGCTATCTGCATGATCTGGAAAGGGCAGAGGAGAAGGGGATTAATCTCATGACACATAAGTATGCGCGCATGGATAATCTGATTCCACAGTTAAACAGTAATCCCCTTATTGATACGATTGTTGGCTATTATTGTGTATGGCAGCGGTCGATGATGAAAAAGTATCCCGGAATAATGAGTGGAGGCCGTCCTTTATCCAGCGCCGATGATTCTGCCTTTTTCACTTCCTTCGAAACATATTTAAGAGGTGAACTGGAAACCTATTCCGACGCCACACTTGAACTGCTGAGCAAAGACATCCAGGCTAAGCATGTTCAAGGCATTAATATGGCGGAAGAGCTTTACTTATGTCTGGTAAAAGACATGGGGTATGATTCACTTGATGAGGCGGAAAAGGCAAAGTTAGAAGAAAGATGATAAGCTGGCAGAACCGGACAACTAAGCCGAAAGCACTGCTGCCTGGTAATAAACTCAATTTCTTCTTTGAAAAAAGAAAAATCACAGAAACGTAATACAAAATTATTCAGTTTATATTACGCCACTTTTTTCAAGGTTTTCTATGTTCTTCTTTGTCAGACTCGCTTTCTCTTCCTCGCCAGCTTCTTCATAAAAAAGCGCGGCGCTTTTGTAAAAATCAAGTGCAGTAGCCAAATTACCCTTCATTACGTATAAATAAGCTATATTGCTGTATTGGTCGCCGATTCCTGTTTTATTGTTTATCTCCTTATAAACCTTCATCGCGTCCTCGCAGATAACCAGGGCATTGTCGTATTGTCTGGTGTCGCGGTAAACAGAGCTTATGTTACCAAGCTGATCCGCTACTCCGAGTTTATTGTCAATATCCGTAAAAAGATATAATGCTTTATGGAAACTCTCTAACGCATCTTCATATTTCCCACTCCTTGCGCTTATCAGTCCAATGTTATTCAGAACCTTTCCCTGTGCGATCACATCATGTAAATTTTCAAATATTTTCAAGAGTGATTTATATGTTTCTACCGCTTTTTCCGGTTTATTTGCCAAACGATAAGTAGCCGCAATGTAACCCAAAGCGGTTATCTCGCCATCCGTATCTCCATTTTGTTTATAAACATCAAGAGCTTGATTAAATAGATCCAAAGCCTCCTCACACTTTTCTTCTTCATACTTCTTCTTGCCGTTTCCAACAAGCATATCAGCTTTTGATTTCCATTCCTCTGAAGCCATGCACACCCTCCCTTTTGGTTTTAAAAATGTATTACAAAAAAGTTTCAGCTTTTTTAGTTAGATAATGATGTAAAGTAAACAATAAAAATAAGCAATAAAAAGTTATTGATTATGAGACTCAAATTTTAATGAGACCCAAGTTTCAGAAACAGCGTGTACTGAAGATTGAAAGTCGAATTATCCTGCATAAGCATGGGCATTATGCCCGGCAGCTTTCTTTGGGGTTCATACCCGTGATCTGAAATATCGGATAACATATTCTTGCATATTATAAGGCTATACTGGCTAAGTTTTTCTTGACATTCAAATATGGTGGCCTTATACTTAAACATGAAAAAAGCATCATATATAATGTTCTCAAATTCATTCTTCTTACAAAAATAACTTGTTCCTAATGGACACTAATTAGTCAAATATGTCCCATAAAAAGGACTCCATTTTCAGGCTTTTTAAAAAGAATTAAAAATAGAGTTAAAAATCGGCTTATTCGGACGCATAATGCTTTTGGCATTTTTCTTGCAAAAAACCTCTTGTTTAGGACATACAGCCACAAATCACATGCAACTGCTGAAAGAGATGTAGCTGTTAAATAATTCGGAGAAAAAGGAGGAGTTCACATGGGCCAGGATTCAAAGATCAGAGTTCTCGTAGCCAAGCCCGGGTTGGACGGTCATGAGCGTGGAGCACATGTTGTAGCCTATGGACTCAGGGATGAAGGTTTTGAGGTCATCTACACGGGCCTACGCCAGAGCCCGGAGCAGATTGTTTCCGCAGCCGTACAGGAAGATGTTGATGTAATTGGTCTTTCTATCCTTTCGGGAGCTCATCTCACATTGACAAAAAAAGTCATGGCAGGTCTCAAAGCCAAAGGTGCAAACGACATTTTGGTAACTGTCGGGGGTATCATTCCTGAAGAAGACAAAAAAGTTCTTGAAAAAATGGGTGTTGGTGGCGTTTTCACTTCAGGTTCTAAGATCAAGGATATTGCGGCATTCATCCGTACAAAGCTCGGAAAAGATGCCTAACCACTACTAAGGACGAGACATGAAGAAGAATAGTAAAAAAGAAATTAAAGAGGCTTTAAAGAAATGGGAAGATGAGGTCAAAAATCCACGAGTAAAGAAGTTTAAGTTAGATAAGAGCCCAACGAGTTTCTATACACCTCTTTCTTCGGATAGTTCGCATTTTCTGGAAAAAGTCGGATTTCCCGGTCAGTTTCCCTACACTGCAGGAAACACTCCCTTCGAATTCTGGAGAGCATATGCAGAATTTGGTGCAAAGCTCAATTATCGATCGGACTGGGGCGGAACGGGGCGATCAGGTAAATACGGTGGATTTGGAACTCCTGCCGATTATCGAGATTATCTTTTAAAGATGCAGTCCATGGGACGTATAGGTGGTCCCAATATCGCCTTCGATTTGGTAACCCAGTGCGGGTATGATTCGGACAGCACTTTTGCCGAGGGAGAAGTTGGCCGGGTGGGAGTTGCCATAGATTCTATGCGGGACTTTGCCGTCATCTACGAGGCATATACCGGAGCTCTTGATATTGATAAAGTGCCGTCTAACTTCACCATCAATGCGCCGGCGGCGGTTTTTATAGCCATGTATGCCTGTCTGGCCAAGAAACGTGGTATACCGCTGGCTAAATTGACAGGGACACCCCAGAATGACATTCTCAAAGAATTCATAGCCCGTGGAACATATATTTATCCGCCGGCGGAATCACTGAGGTTGTTCCGCGATACGTGCGTATTCTGCTGTAAGCATATGCCTGAGCTCAATATAAATTCAATAGGCGGCTACCATATCAGGGAAGCCGGGGCCACACGCGTTCAGGATCTGGCATTTTCGATGGCCAACGGCATTGCTTATATTAAGGCCGGAATTGAAGGCGGTCTGGACGTTGATGCGTTTGCTCCTGCCTTTACCTTCAATGCCTTCGGCGGCAGCATGGAAGTCTACAATGAAATTGCTTTTCAGAGGGCAGCCCGCAGAGTTTGGGCCCATATATTAAGGGATCGTTTCAATGCCAAGGATCCCAAGAGCATGCAGATCCGCCAGCCCATCACGGCGCATATAGGATGTTCCAGCACCACGCTCCAGCGGCCGCTCAACAATCTGGCCCGTGCCGTTGTCGGTGGAATGGCAGCCGGAATGTCGGGGGCTATTCCCGGTGCATTTCCACCCTTTGACGAACCACTTGGCCTTGGCCATTCTCAGGAGGCGGTCCAATTACAGCAAGATGCTTCCAGAATCATGATCTTCGAAGCAAAAGTAACTGACGTATGCGATCCATGGGCCGGATCGTACTTCATGGAATCACTTACGGATGAGATCGAGAAAGATGCCCTGGCCGAATTGGAGAAGATTGAGAAAATGGGTGGTGCGGTTGCCGCTATTGAAAATGGGTATATGCAAAAAGCGGTAGCCAGGAGCGCATATGAGCGCCAGAAAAAGATAGAGAAACAGGAAGAACTGGTTGTCGGCGTGAACTGCTTTACTAGCGAGCATGAGATTGATGTTTCCATCAACCGTCAAGTGGAAGCGACCTATGATCCACAACTTATGAAGACGGCAGAAGAACGTCAGAAGGCAAATCTTGCCCAATTAAAGCGCGAACGCAACGGCAAGGCTGTCGTAACCACTCTTAGAAATTTGAAAGTTCAGGCTGAAGATAAAGATAAGAATCTCATGCCTGCAATATGCGAGTGCGTTGAAAGCGATGCAACGCTCCAGGAGATCTGCGATGTGTTGCGTGAAGTTTTCGGTGAAGCACAGCCTATGAAAATTTAGTAAGCCAGAAATTATATTCTGCGCTTTTCTAACCCGCGAGGGGGTACAGAAAAGAGTGGCTGAAAATAATTTCATTAACGCACTTATCCCGTTTATCGGGATTAGAGGAAAAGGTCTTTACAGTGGAAGAAAAACTCGCATTGATGATTGAAGCCGCCGGAGAAAATAGTGAAAGAGCTTTGGCAAAGCTTATTTCGCATGTTGAAGATCGGAAGACAGGTTGGAAAGATATAATGAAGACCATCTACGCGAAAACGGGGCGGACCTGCGTGATAGGAGTCACAGGTTCTCCGGGGGCGGGCAAAAGTTCTTTGGTCGGTGAGTTTGCCAAGCGATTGGGTGATATGGGGTATACTATCGGCATTATTGCGGTAGATCCATCAAGTCCCTTCTCCGGTGGAGCAGTGCTGGGAGACCGTATCCGGATGCGCGATATAAGCACCTATCAGAATATCTTTATCAGGTCTATGGCCACCCGTGGCATGTTGGGAGGTCTCTGCCAGGCGGCCCGTGATGTTGTAAGAATCATGGATTATGCCGGAAAAGATATTGTTATCATTGAGACTGTCGGCGTAGGTCAGGATGAAATCGAGGTTGTAAGTGCAGCCGATTATGTAATGCTCGTGACATACCCGGGAGGAGGCGACAGTGTCCAGGCCATCAAAGCCGGAGTTATGGAAATTGGTGACCTGTTCGTGGTGAATAAATGCGATAGGGAGGGTGCTGATATTATAGTATCCGAGATTTCCGCCATGCTTGATCTTTCAACGGAGACGGCTGTAAAAATGCCCCAGGTCATTAAGACCTCTGCCTTTACCAAGGAAGGCATTGATAAACTAATGGACATACTTTCTGAATTTATTCAGAAGAAAAAGAAAGGTCCGCACTATCAAAAAGATCATGTTCGTCAAGAGGTCATAAGTATACTGGAGACGGAGATGGTCAGTATCATCAAGGAGCGGATCACGGGCAATGGAAATATGGAGAAAGAGCTTGAACTCATACTTTCCGGCAAGAGCGATCCTTATAGTATCGCAGACAAGTTAATGAAACGGTTCGCTGTCATTAAGAACCTTGAAGAAAAACGAAAAGGAGGCTTTCAATGAGTGGAAATGGTGCAGGCTTTACCGCAAAACTTGCCTCGTTCATAGTTAATACTAATGAACAGAATATCCCCGAGTGGGCATATGAGCATGCCAAGGTGGCTTTCATGGATTGGCTCGCTGTTACATTCGCGGGCAAAGATGATCCATTGGTAAAAATACTTATCGATTATGTAGAGATGATGGGAGGCAAAAAACAGGCAACCATCATCGGTTATAATATGAAAAAGGACGTGAGCAGTGCTGCCCTTATCAATGGTGCGGCATCTCATACGCTTGATTATGACGATACCCTGGTTTCGTTCTTTGGGCACCCTTCGGTGACCATCTTCCCGTCGCTGCTGGCACTTTCCGAGTGGAGGGGCAAATCGGGAAAAGAATTTCTAACCGCGTATATTATCGGTCTACAGGTCGGAGGAACCATTGGCGCTTGCGCAAGTCTTGACCATTATATGGCGGGTTGGCATGCTACTTCAACTTTAGGGCATATTGCTTCTGCAGCAGCATGTGCACGCTTGCTGGGCTTGTCCGAGAAGCAGGCCACATACGCATTGGGCATTGGCGCGACACAGTCATCAGGCTTAAAACGTGTGTTCGGGACAATGTGCAAGCCTTTCCATGCCGGCCGTTCCTCACAATCGGGACTATTGGCAGCGCTTCTCGCGGAGAAGAATTTTACGAGCGCTGAAGACATTTTTGAAGGCCCTCAGGGGTTCTTCGAGGCCTTGAGGGGCAAGGTAAATGAGGATGTCGTTTCTATGCTGGGTTTGGGCTGGGATATACAGAACCTCAACCAGAAATATCATGCATCCTGCCATGCAACACACTCGCCCCTGGAAGCCGCATTGTCCATTATAAAAAAAGAGAACATCGAACTGAATGCTATCAAGAGCATCACCGTCCATTCATCTACTCTGGCCCTTTCGGCAGCAGGGAAAACCGAACCGGCCAGCGGACTGGAGGGGAAATTCTGCATTCCTTATTGCGTGGCGAACGCCCTGCTGAGGGAAGAAACAGGCATGAAGGCCTTTACTGACGAAAAAGTGAATGATCCCGCAGTGCGGGCGATTATGAAAAAGATCAATGTAATTAATGATCCTAAGATGCAGGCCCTGGAATCGCTTGTTGAGGTGGAGACCAATAACGGAAAAAGCTTCCAGGCCTTTTCTGACATTCTTCAGCAGATTCCGTCTCTGGAAATTAAGAAAGAACGCGTAGCCAGCAAGTTTCTCGATCTGTGCGAGCCTGTACTGGGTGAAAAGAAATCACTTGCTATGAAGAAAAAGATCGAGACGATGGATAAACTTCGGAACATGAAAAGTATGACGAGGATTCTCTTATGATTATTCATAAGGGGCAGGATACTTTATTCTCATAGATCATCAGGATCCAGGGAGGATAGTATAAATGAAAGAGCGCGTGCTGATCACTGATATTGCCAAGTTTTCCGTGAATGACGGTCCCGGATTCAGGACAAATGTGTTTCTTAAGGGATGTCCCTTGAAGTGTGAGTGGTGCCACAACCCTGAAACCATTCCGAGTTACCCTGAAGTTTATTGGAAGAAAAGGCTGTGTGTACAGTGTGGCGCATGCCTGGAGGCTTGTCCCAGGGATGCCATCAATCCTCCCATAGAACCGGAGTTGTCCAACAGCGAAGGATCAACTTATCATAAAATAAACCGCGCGAAGTGCGATAATTGCCTGAAGTGCGTAGATGTCTGCAAGTATGAAGCTCTCGAGACAGTGGGAAAACCCATGAGCATATCCGAGATCATTGACGTGGTAGATCAGGACCGGCCATTTTACAGAACTTCAGGAGGAGGTATGACGTTAAGCGGTGGTGAGCCAACGGCGCATCCTGCTTTTGCTCTGGAGCTGCTTAAAGAAGCAAAGAAGCGCGTGATTCACACCTGCCTGGACACTAATGGATATTGCAACTTTAGTATATTGGAGCAGATTGCAGAATATACGGATATATTTCTTTTTGATCTGAAGCATCTTGATCCGGCGAAGCACCTCGAAAAAACCGGCGTAAAAAACGATCTCATTCTGAAAAATCTGGAGTTGTTGTGCAAAACAGATTCCGATATATGGATACGCATACCAGTTGTACCCGGCTTTAATGACGGCGTTGATTTTCACACCCAGGCATCCGCTTATCTTGCCTCGCTTTCTAAGAATGTGAAGCGTGTAGATTTGATTCCCTTCCACAACTATTGTCAGGACAAGTATTCCTGGCTTGGCAGAAACTGGTCATATAGTGAAACAGATGCCATCAATCCCTCGTTTCTTGAAATCCATGCGGACCTCTATCGCCAGTATGGTCTTGTGACAACAGTGGGTGGATCCGGATTTGAAGAGATAGACACGGCAAAAATATCCCGGGAATCTCAGAGTTGTAAGGGCTCTGAAGGGGAAAATATAAGAAAATTATAAAGAAACAGGAAAATATAACGCTAAGATAAAAGGAATCAGGTGAAAAAATACGCGTTAAACAGAACGGTCCCAGAATGTAGGAGTAAGAAGACAATATACCGGATATTGCCTATGGCCTGTATAAGAACTTTTCTGAGTAGAAATAATCATCTGATAGATGGGGAAGTTGCAGGAGATTAAGTCATTGTTAACATCAATATGGGATTGCAGTTGTATGTGTTCAAAGGTGAAATAGTTTTCATTTTTATTTCAATGTGAATTCATCAAAGTGCGCCCATTATATCTGGATGAAACTCGTCGGCGAAAGTTGTATCGAAATATGCCGGCCATGAGTCCGGAAAAATGTAGATGCAAGTAAAAGGTTTAATGTAATTAATAAAGGCAACCAGAATTAAAGTTAAAATTAAAAAAGTTAACAATTAAAGGAGGTGATTTTAATGCCATCATGCAAGGAGTGTAAGAAATTCTTTCCCATAAAGGAAGATCCTAAAAATGGAGATTGTGTTGAAAGAGCAGTTGATCCGCGACAAGCTTACTACAAAGCAAAGCCCGGGAGTCAGCTGAAAAGCCGAAAGGTAACAAGAAGGGAGGAAATTTTATGGCAGAGCCAGCAACAAACGCAAGTATTAAAGATCTAGAAAAAAAACAAGAATGGTGGTGGGCCGCAGAGAAGAAAAGATCCAAGAGATTGGATTATCTCAGAAAGGCTATATGGAAAAAAGGAGCAGTCGGTGGACTTTATCCGGCCGGATTGCATGTTGATATGGAGCAGGCCGTATTGCAAACACAATGTGCGCGTAATATGGAATTTTCACCTGATCCATTTGTAGTCAAACAAGCTAAGATTTTTGCTGATTACCTCGATAAAAAAACGATTTTTATCACCGATAAGGCTCAGCTGGTTGGTTACGTGGGCAGTGCTCCCAATACGATCGGTTGGAATCCAACCTTAGCCACGATCCTGAATGCAGAGATTCTCAACGATTCTACCGCTATTCCTGAACCGCTTGATGAGAGTCTAAAGATAATGAATGACGTTATCACTTACTGGTCACAGAAAGCCGATGCCGACAGATTGATACCCATGGCAGATATGCTCGATATAACGAAGGTTCTCTCCGGCACGATCGGGTGGGGTGTTCCGCTTGCCAGAGGTGGTTATTCCGGAAAGGATTACGAATACATCATGACCGGCAAACGGGCATTTGAAGATGTCATCGCCGAACTCGATCGCAATGTCGACGAGACGGACGCTAAAGCCCACGAGCCTATGGCTATAGCAAATCCTTCCGAAATGTATAAGCATATGAATAATTGGGAAGCTTACAAGATAACTCTTGAAGCCGGTATCCGCCATGCGCAGCGTTATGCGCGCCTGGCCAGAATCATTGCGGAGAACTTCGAGACTGATAATAAGCGCAAAGAAGAGCTCTTGCAGATCGCCAATTGCTGTGAACGAGTACCGGCCAAGACGCCCCGGACCCTCCAGGAGTCGCTCCAGTATGACCTCTTCATTCAGCTCTTCAGCCGGAGCGAGGCCATCGAGGGCGCCTGGCCTGGACGACCGGACTACTATCATGGCCCGTATTACGACAAGGACGTCAACATCGACAAGAGCCTCACCAAGGAAGAGGCGATGGATCTGGTCGGTGAGTTCCTGATTAGGGCTGCCGAGGTTTCACAGTATAAACCCAAATGGACCCGTGAAGGATTGCAGGGCATAGAAGGAACATGGGTATGGACCCTGGGCGGGGTGAAACAGGACGGCAGCGACGCCTGCAACGACATGACAATTGCGTTGCTTCAGGCAGCACGTCTGGTCAGGGTTGCCAACCCGACTTTCAGTTTCCGCTGGCACCCCAAGGTCAAGGAAGAAGTCCTGCGCGAATGTTTCGAATGCATCCGTCAGGGTCTCGGTTATCCTTCAATGCGTAATGATCCTAATCAGGCCTGTATGTCGCCTTGTCCTACTACCAAGCGCGGTTTCCAGCCGATGCGCATGGCCAATGCCACCGCCAACTGCGCCAAGATCATCGAGTACGTCTTTACCTCAGGTTTCGACCCTGTGGTCAACATGCAGATCGGAGCTGAAACACCAGATCCGGCCACCTTCACCAGTTACGAACAGGTATATGATGCCTGGATTCTCCAGATGAAGACCATCTTCAGTATCCTGGCCCGTATGGTGAACGCGTCCAGAGCGATTGCCGCAGATGTTACCCCACGGCCTTTCCTCTCAGCTATCTCCGAACGCTCGGTAGAAAGCGGCCTGGATGTGATGACGCCATCACTCAGCCAGGGCAATTCCTGGATAACGGCCTTTACCTGGGTGGAAAACATTGACAGTTTGGCGGCAATCAAGAAGCTGATTTTCGATGAAAAGAAATACACCATGGCCCAGCTTAAACAGGCTCTCGCTGACGATTGGCAGGGCCATGAGGAGATGCGTCTTGATTTCGTCAAGAATGCGCCTAAGTGGGGCAATGATGATGACTATG
>PHBC01000006.1:0-183818 GCA_002840505.1 Deltaproteobacteria bacterium HGW-Deltaproteobacteria-2
ACTTCCTGATACTTTTCAGGTTCTCTCTGGGCGCTCCTCAGGGTCTCATCGGACACGCAGTTGAACTGAATGTGATCCAGTCCCAGATTGTACCAGGTATCCATATAAGCTTTCCAGAGGGAGTATCCTTTTTCTCCGGCAAGCTGAGTCGGAGACAATCTCTGGTTCAAAAGAAAGGCTCGTCCGTCAGCAACATGGTCTATCTTACCACATGATTTCAGAACCGCGGTTGGTCCTTTCTTATCGAGTCCAGGACCTGGAGAAATTCCACCATCATACAGAGCGTCTCCTCTTCTGCGGCCGCTGGGCAGAGCGCCCACTACATTGGCATAGTGGATATTACCACTGACGTTTTCGGGGAGAATCGGCCACGTATTCCCCATGGGATCCCTAAGCTTGTGTCCGAAAGCGGCACAAGACCGCAGACATCTAAGCATGATGTTGTCGACATAGTCGTCATCATTACCCCACTTAGGCGCATTTTTGACGAAGTCCAGTCGCATTTCTTCGTGACCCTGCCAATCATCAGCGAGAGCCTTCTTCAACTGGGCCATGGTGTATTTCTTTTCATCGAAGACCAGCTTCTTGATCGCCGCCAAACTGTCGACGTTTTCCACCCAGGTGAATGCCGTAATCCAGGAATTGCCGCGGCTGAGCGAAGGCGTATTTACATCCAGACCGCTTTCTACCGAGCGTTCGGAGACAGATGACAGAAACGGTCGCGGAGTATAATGCGGGGCATATGTTCTGCCTGCATTAACCGCGCGGACCAGGGTGGAGAAGATAGTCTTCATCTGGGTAACCCAGGCATCATATACCTGCTCGAAATCGGTAAACGTAGCCGCGTCAGGCGTTTCCGCTCCGATCTGCATGTTAACTATGGGGTCGAATCCACTGGTAAAGACATACTCCATGATCTTGGCACAGTTGGCCGTAGCATTAGCCATGCGCATCGGCTGGAAACCCCGCTTGGTCGTAGGAGACGGCGACATACAGGCCTGATGTACCCAAGTGCGGGCCTCCTCGATAGGATGTCCGTGCCAGTACATGGAATTGGAAATCAGAACAGGATCGTTGCGCATGGAAGGATAACCAAGACCCTGGCGGATACACTCGAAACATTCACGCAGGACTTCTTCCTTAACTTTGGGATGCCAACGGAAGCTGAAGGTCGGATTGGCAACTCTGACCAGACGGGCAGCCTGCAGCAGCGCTATAGTCATATCGTTGCAGGCATCGTCGCCGTGCTGGTTGACACCGCCGAGTGTCCAGACCCAGGTTCCTTCAATACCCTGCAAGCCTTCACGGACCCATTTGACTTTGTATTGGGATACTTCGGCGGCCCGGATCAGGAATTCACCGACCAGATCCATGGCCTGTTCCCTGGTGAGCCGCTTGAGAACATTTACATCCTTGTCGTAATACGGACCGTGATAGTAATCCGGTCTTGCCGGCCAGGCGCCTTCAATGGCTTCGCTCCGGCTGAAGAGTTGAATGAAGAGATCATACTGGAGCGATTCCTGTAAAGTAGTCGGTGGTTTGGCCGGTACTCTCTCGCAGCAATTTGCGAGCTGTAAGAGTTCTTCCTTGCGTTTATTATCGGTTTCAAAATTTTCGGCAATGATTCTGGCCAGGCGTGCAAAACGCTGCCCATGACGAATACAGGCTTCCAGAACTATTTTCATCGCTTCCCAGTTGACCATCTTTTCATATGACGCGACAATTTCTTCATTGGCATCAGGTTCATGGGCCTTAGCATCCGCCTCATCGAGATTTTTGTCAATTTCGGCAATGACATTTTCAAATCCCCGTTTGCCGGTCATGATATACTCATAATCTTTGCCGGAATAACCGCCTCTGGCCATCGGAGTACCCCATCCGATCGTACCTGAAATAATCTTCATTATGTCAGCCATGTCTACAATAGGCATTACCCTGTCGGCATCGCCTTTTCCGGACCAGTAAGCGGTTACATCATTGATCACCTTCAGACTCTCGTCAAGAGGTTCCGGAATAACCGTAGGATCATTGAGAACTTCAGCGTTTAGCATTGTGGCGATAGTTGGATTCCAACCTACCGTATTAGGCAAACTTCCTACGTAACCCACAAGCTGGGCATTATCAGTGATGAAGACTGTTTTTTTGTCAAGATAATCGGCAAGGATCCTGGCATACTTGACAACATAAGGATCTGGCGAAGCCTCCAGGTTGCATGCCGATTCTGTATGAAGTATTGCCTGCTCCAGATCAACCTGCAATCCGGCCGGGTAAAGTCCGCCAATTGCTCCTTTTTTCCACATGGCCTTTCGAAGATAATCCAATCTCTTCGATCTTTTCTTTTCCGCAGCCCACCACCATTCTTGTTTTCTTTCTAGTTCTTTAATACTTGCATTCGTTGCTGGTTCCATCATGATATTCCCTCCTTTCCTGCCTTTTGGCTTTTCAGCTGAAGCTCCTTTTTTTTGGGCAAGTGTTTAATCCGTGTTACTTCTTCTCAAATGAAGAGCATGAACTTGCATCCTTGTCTGCAACTACGGGCTTTGCCTTGTAGTAGGCTTGTCTTGGATCAACCGCTCTTTCAACGCAATCTCCATTTTTAGGATCTTCCTTCACAGGAAAGAATTTCTTGCATTCCTTACACATTGGCATTAAATGTCACCTCCTCCTTTGTTTTTATTTTTCGCTCTGAATTCTGCTAAATAACCCTTAACTTCAGCTAATTCGGCTTTGGTATAGTATCCCTTCTCGGCAAATTCATCCCAAAGAGGAATGAGTCTCTTCTTCCAAACATCAATCTCCGCCGGCGTCATTTTAACCTCTTTCATGCCGTATTTTATCATGGCATCGACGCTTTTCATATTGCTTGCACGGACTTTCTGCCTGAAATCCTTCTCTACTTCCATTGTAAAATTATCCATCGCAATTTGAATATCCTTGGGAAGAAGGTTCCATGTCGGTATCGTTATAATGCCAGCTGCCGGAGAATATCGAATGCGAGTAGGATTGATATATTTCATAACAGTATACATCTGAGTACCGACCGCCCAGAGAGCCGGGGCGATAAATGTATCGCAGACTCCTGTGCGGATTGATGAAGCTACCTCGGGTATGCGAATGGGTAAAGGACTCGCGCCCATGGCTTTCAGAGCCTTCTCTTCCAGAGGCCCATACCATGTTAAGACCCTGCTATTCCTAAAATCATCAGGTGTCCTGATTTCGCGTTTCGTGGAGTAGATTTGATCAAAATCCTGTTCTGCCAGCAAAATAAGGTGATATCCTCTCTTTTCAAACCACTTACTCAACCGGGGTCTTAACTTAGAGTAAACATATTCCACCTCGTCATAATTCTCAAACAGGAACGGGAGTTCTATCAATGACAACTCCGGACAGGCCATTACCATTCCCTGTCCGCTAAATGCTCCTCCCTGTAATTGCCCGTTGCGCATCTTGGCTAATATATCCTGGTCATCACCCATTGCACCGCCGTAATACCAATCCAACTCCACCTGGCCATTCGTCACCTTTTTAATCCCGGGATTAACTATCTTTTTGATTAAAGCAGCCCAGCCGACTCCTTCCGGCGCCAGCGTACCCAGCTTTAAAACATAAACGGTTTTACCGTTTATAGTGTGTTTAAAGTTATCCAAATTAGCTCCCCATGCTTCTTGAAGCAAAGACACTGAACCTAGAAAGAGCACAACCAATCCCACACAAAGAAGCCTCACAACCTTTTTACATTTCATAAATCCCTTCCCCTTTCTGAAATAATAATTGATTACCTCTAAATTTGTTTTATTCTTGATGTTTCTACTGCATCAAGTTCATAAAAAAATTTAGCCGATTGCAGTTGATCTTCTTGTGACGCTGTCGAAAAGTACTTTGGCTTCAAATGCTAAACCAGAGTGAAGCTATAAATCACATCCACTCTTTTAAGAGAAAACTACTTCTTATAATAATCAAACCACTGGTCTTTATGTGTCATGTTGTACCGCGCTTTCTGTTTGGACAGCTCATTAAGGATGCACAAGCCACCTCCCACCTTACAGGAGTCCATCTCCAGCACCCGGTTGTTCAACTGGTCATACCATTGTGAATCTTTGATGCGCGGGGCAAGATATCTTGCCTGCAATACATCCACCATTCCAAATTCACCATTTTCCGCCTTGTTGCCATTAGCAAACGCTTCCCTGGACGCTTCCGGTCCAGTGCCCATACCGCCGAATGAGGGCACGAGTGTGTGAAAAATACCCAGAATAAGCCAGTTTACCCCCCAGGAATACTTAGGATCGAGCTCGACAGAGCGATAAGCCGTGGCAACACCGTACTGAATATCAACAATCTCCTCCGGCGTTTCCAACTGTAACGTACAGCGTTTGGCAAGATTAGCCCCATACCAGGTCAGAGCCTTCAAATCGTCTTTTGTCAGGAACTTGACGGCGTCAGGAACAGGAGTTCCGCTTTCTACCGCTTTACGGAATTTGGAATTATTGACCTTCAGTGCCCGCATACCATATTCCGTTCCGACTCTGTACAGTGATATGGCATATTCGGGATCTTCATCCTCTACATAAAGAGCGTAGCCCGCATACAAGAAAGATGTTGTTGCCAAAAGGTTATAATCGTTTGGAGCCAGTTCGGTCAGGCCGGTAATTACCAGCAGAGCACCGGGAAGACCGTCTTTGAGAAAATCGCCATTTTTCTGTCTCAGAAGATTATCCACGAGATCGTCCACCGACCTATCCAGCATAGGAACGACGGTTCTCTGCACAGTGTGCCTTGTTGCTGTGCAGCCGGATAAACCTACGACAAGAAAAAAAATCAACCAGAGAATTACAGTACCTTTAAAAAACAGCCTAATCCCTTTCATCATCAGTCCGACCTCCTTCTTTAAACTTTATTCTGAAAGCAACTACACATCTTTAGTTATGAATACTGTAATGTTCCACAGCAAGTAATTCAGCCCTCTGGCGTGTCTGATGATCTAGGGCTGATTTTCTGTTTACGGTAAGATTCTGTCACGAGATCAACCTGTTCAGAGCAAATATTTACCCGCTTATCTAATCTGGCTTTGATAGGCATACATACGGTTGGTTGTTCTGCAACACTGATTTTAATAACCATGTGAATACGTTGCTAGTTTAAAGTTCGGTCAGCGATACTCATAAACGTATCCCATTATCAGGAATATTAAATCATGTTCAAAAATACTATTGTCGACAATTCACGACTTTTATTATATAGAATATTTTAATTGTCAAGAATTTCTTTAAAATTCTCGTAAAAAGAAACACTTGGAGAAGACCATACATTCCTGTTGCTCTCCAATATTATTTAGGATAAATATTACTGACACGATTGAACAAATATTTATCGCAACGTCGGAGGTATAGGATGGCTATAGAATTCAAGGCATCAAAAGGATTGGCGCAGCAGATAGCTGAATATCTCGGCTTTCGTATCATTCACATGGAGCTGAAGCCGGGTGAACGTCTCCTTGAGGCAAAATTGGCTGAGGAAATGGGTGTCAGCCGAGCGCCTTTGCGTGAAGCATTGCGCATACTCGAGATGAACGGCCTTGTAGAATTTGAGCCCAGGCGCGGTGTCAGGGTAAGCGAAATGACGGAGAAATCTATTCTGTTAATTAACGATGTGGTCAAAGAAGTCATAGGCCTTCTTGCGCAGCGTGGTGTAGAAAATGCAAACGCAGAAGATTATGAGATAATTACTCAGGGAGGAAAAGCGTTGGGGGAATATGCCGAAACAGGAGATATTTCAGGTTATCTTAATGCTACACTGGATTTTGTCCGTTCGGCCTGTAAAGCGACCAAGAATCCATTTTTGGAGAAGGTGGTTCTCTACTTCTGGCCTATAGCCAGCCGAATTCAATATGTTTCACGCATCTCCAAAAAAGAAGAGTTAAAAAAGAACGTGAAGTACTTCGAGCGTGCTCTAAAATACTTTAATGATAAAAATGCTGATATGACAGCCAGAGAAATGCGAAACTTAGTCGAGAATGAGGCAAAGAATGCAATCAAATATTTACGTGAAAAAGGCTACGCAAAATAAGCGATTGTGAGTATAGTCGGGTCGAAGTTTTTCGTAAGAACCATAGCGACATTTGATAGATGACAATCGGGCAACTAGTGTTCCTGACTTTGAACCCAAAGCTCTTTCCTGACGGCCGGAAATTATGTCGATAACGTACAAAATTTCATAACCGCACTTTTTGGAATGTATTGATTAGAGGCCCCTGTGTCTCGTTTATGCCTCCGCATCGAATGTGTCATTTGTGACTCCCGTAGACTTCAGTTCGCCCTTCTTGATCCGGAAGGTTTCGGTCCTGGGGAAGTCATCTACCATACGAATGTAGCGTGGTATGGCAAATTTAGCGAGCTTGTTTTGGAGAAAATCCCATAGCTCTTTGCCGGATAGTTTATTACCCTCCACAAGCTTGACAGAGGCCATGATATCATCTTCGGTCATCTCGGAAGGTATTGCATACACGGCTGCTTCTAGTACCGATGGATGTTTGAGGATGGCCTGTTCCACGTCATAAGCCGACACGTTCTCACCTCTGCGCCGCATGGAATCCGTACTGCGGCCCACGAAGTAGATGTAGCCCTGCTCGTCCTGGTACATGAGATCGCCGGTGTATTCCCACTCGCCTTTTGTCTTCTCTCCTGATGCATTCGGATTTTTGTAATACTCCACCGAGCTCTTCTTGTTCGGATCCACTTTGAAGAGAAGTTCGCCGGTGACACCTGCAGGCACGTCAATACCTTTATCGTCAACGAGCCTGATAATGGAATTCATGGGCTTTCCGATGGATCCCTTTGGTCCGTCGCCAAAATTAGCGATGAATCCGGTACCGTCGATGGCCGCATAGGCCTCCCATATTTTGACATTAAACCTTTTTTCGAATGGCACCCACAAGGCTGCAGGGCACCCGGCCGACAATATCCTCACGACCTGATGACTTTTTTCATAGGGACTCTCCGGCTGCTTCATGAGGATTGGAATAATGGCACCGATAGTGTTGAAAATCGTAGCCTTGGACTTCACTATTTCCTCCCAGAACCTGCCGGCAGAAAACCGCTTGGACAGAGCGACCGTACATCCCTCAATAAGTGAGGAGGTTACGGTTATATAGAGCGCGTTGCCGTGGAACAACTGCAGTGCGGTATAATATATAGAGTTTGGCGTAAGTATTATGCTTGCAATCATCTTGAGTCGATCGATGATGTTCTTGTTGTAGCGCATAACCACACCTTTGGGCAGACCCGTGGTGCCGGATGTGTACATGAGCATAAGGATGGAATTTTCGTCGAATCTCATCTCAGGTTTTGTTGTTGATATATTTCTATGATATGCATCCTTGAGATCAAACATGCCATTGGGAACCTTGAATCCCTCAGGTGCTTCCAATGTATTCACTATCACGCGTTCCAGCTTTGTGGTTTTATCCGCTATACTTTTGTAGATATCTATGAGGTCATAATCCACCACTAGATATTTCGTGTCGCTGTTGTCTATCGTGTAACTTAGCTGGTCGCCGCGCAGAGAGGTATTCACAGTATTCACGTACATTCCGATCTTCTGAATGCCAAAGAATATATCCAGGAACTCAGATGAGTTGTTCATGAGCGTAGCAATACCATCGCCCGGTTTTACCCCCAGTTTCAGCAAGTAGTTCGCAATCCTGTTGGCATTCATGTCCATGTCGGCATAACTGACGAAGCGGTCTTGATACACAACGTATAAGAAAGTTTTGTCCTTCAGCTTGGCTGCCTGTTCTTCAAGTAGGGTTGCCCAGTTGATTGTAGCAAACATAATGTTCTCCTTTTCTGATATTTGTTCTCCCTTTGTGAGTCCTGTTTCATTCTCGGCAGATTCAAATCACCATGGTCGATAGTCTTGAAATACTTTGAGAATCGGTAACTCGATTTCATGCGTATGGTTGCTCGATGAAGCCGAAAGTCGTTATCTTTCCACGGATTTCATTCTTTATGTAATTAATGCCCCCTAAATCCCTAGTATCTTATCCAAGATGCCCCGTGAGTACAGAAATGCATTGCCATTGTAGTATGTGTTCGGTGCCATTCTCTTCATGAACCAGAAGAGCTTGGAATCCGGTTGCGGAAAAACGTAGAGTTTGTTCTTTTTGATGGCCTTGAGAGTGGAGGCGCACACACTTTCCACTGTCCCAAAGGATAATTTGCAGAAAAAGGCTTCTGCCATCTTGAACTGGTGTTCATCAGTGCACTGTGCCTGATCCATGAGATTTGTTTTGAAGAATGTCGGGCACACGACCGTTACCCCGATGTTGTTTCTTTTCAACTCTCCGCGGAGTGTTTCGGAGAGAGAGATGACACCTGCTTTTGTCACATTATAGGGTGACATTTCGGGTAATGAGACAATCCCGGCAGAAGAGGCTGTGTTTACGATATGCCCCCATCCCTGCTTCTTGAAGATGGGGATGAACGTCCTGCATCCATAGATGACACTCATGAGCATAACATCGATCTCGAACCGCCAGCCTTCAAGGGAGATTTTCTCCATGAATCCCAACACGGGGACTCCGGCGTTGTTTATGATTATATCCACGGTGCCCCACTTCGAGATCACGGTATCAGCAAGGCTCTGCACCTCTTCGGGCTTTGTAACATCGCATTTAATGGTAATGCCCTGGCCGCCAGCTTCATTGACAAGCCGGACACTCTCCTCTGCCCTGTCCATGTTGATGTCGCTGACAGCCACCTTCCATCCCAATTTTGCAAAATCCAATGCGAGGCCTCTGCCGAAACCGCTTCCTGCGCCAGTTATTGCCACGGTTTTTGTTTTGAAACGCTCCATGAAACGCTCCTTTATTTATTATTCATCCGCTCGAGGATGTGGATAGTCATGGAGGCCTCTTCAAAAGCAATGTTTCCGCCACCATTTTCTCCAAGCGCAAGCCTGCACCTTTCTACTTGCCGAGGACCTGCCTCGTGTCGTAGCTGCGTAACCAGTTCGTGGATCATGCCGAGGCCGGAAGCACCCACAGGGTGTCCGCGTGATTCTAGTCCGCCTGAGGTATTTATAGGAATCTTTCCGCCCAGCTTCGTGGCGCCGGTTTCTGCAAAAGGACCGCCTTCACCAATTTTACAAAATCCCAGGGACTCACATTGATGAAGTTCACCGAACGCAGTAGCATCATGGACCTCTGCCAGGCTGATATCCTCTGGGCAAATTCCAGCGACATTGTATGCCTGTCTGGAAAGTCTCACTCCGATGTCCAGATCAAGTTGGTCATGCTTCCGATTAGTGCCCGAACCCAGGACCGATGCCAGTATCTTTACCGGTCGCGCCGACTTGAGTTTATTCAGGAAATCTCGTGAGCACACGATAGCGCCGGCAGCTCCATCACCCACAGGAGCACACATGGGCACGGTCAATGGCCAGACTACAGGGCGCCCCTCAAGGATTTCTTCCACGGTCATGGTCTTCTGGAACTGGGCATTGGGATTCATCGAACTGTGGAAGTGGTTCTTCGATGCAATAATTGCCAGTTGGCGCTGGGTGGTTCCGAAGGTGGCCATATGCCACCTGACGGCGCTGGCGTAAACATCCATGAAGGCACTTCTGGTTTTACCTGCTCCGGAGCCGCCATCATCATCCGGTATATCCAGCTTCACCCCGTCCATGATGTCCCTCAGGGCTTTCATGTGTGCATCTATGTTGGCAACATCCACGCCTGAACTAAAAGCCATGAAGGTCTTTGCTTTGTCCTCGTTATATAGCTTTTCCATTCCGATGGCCAACGAGCATTCGTACATGCCGCCGGCCACATCCTTGTATGCGCAGTGGAGCGCAGTGGATGCACAGGCACATGCATTCTCAACGTTGGTTATGGGGATGCCCTCTATACCCAGTGGCCGAAGCGCTACCTGGCCCCTTATGGAATGTTGCATGTTGAAGAATCCCCAAGCCGTGTTTGAAAAAAAGGCCGATTGTATGTCACTGATTTTTATATCGGGCGCATCACCCATGGTCTTCGCAAAGGCCTCTGCCACAAGGTCCTTTTCCGTACGGTCCATGTGTTTCCCGAAGCGGGTCATGCCCACTGCAACTATGTATACGTCACGCATTTTCAGTTTCCTCTTTCCATCATCTGTGCCGATCTTTGCACATCTTTAGTTTAATTATTTCATAGTGAAAGATGGTTTTCTTCCGCCAGCGCAGAGGAAAACCACTCTTCACATAATGATATTATTCGTCCTCAGAAATAGCGCCACGGTATCTCATGATCTTCTCAAAGACCTTTGCTTTGCCCTCGGCGTCCTTTTGTACGAATGCTTCATCCTCTTCCACCTTCAAGAAGGTCGGGTTTTCCCACCAGTTGGGTTTTGTCTTGATAACTGGATACCCACCTCCGGAAAAAGCCATCGAAAGATTGGGCCCGCCGGCCAGTTGACCCATTGTCCTCTGTTGGTAATTAAACGCATTCACCCAGCTCTCACGGTCGAACCAGTTGTTGAGACCAACAGGACCAACCGGCAATCCGAGAACGAACGATGATCCCTCTAGGTGTCCAAGGAACATGGACACTGCTCCGATACTGAAAAATAATCTGGCCTCGACACGGTGCATCGCAGCTGCCGCGCAGGCATAGTCTGCGGCCATTCCAAAATCGATAACCTTCCACACGCATGACGGGCCATAAGCTCCTATTCCGAGGCCTTTGTTCCTGCTGACAAACTTGATGTACTCTCCGCATGTAGGAAAACCGCATGCCCCGCAGTCCCACAAGACCGGCTTGCAAAGGTCTGCACCCATCAGCAGTATGGGTGGCAGTACACCTTTCTCGGCCATGGATTTCAATGCTACGGCATCGTGCATCTGGAACGTGGATGTCTGCCCGAAGGTCTCCAGGACGTCGATTATGGGATTGAGATCATCTCCTGTAACTATTTCGGTACGAAGACCTAACGAGTTCGTAAGGGTCGGGGCCTTGGCGGCTGCCACGGCGCATCCTTTGGTAACTTCCAGGAGATATTCTTTGGTGGCTTGTTCTCCACTATATATTGCCATGGCCTATTCCTCCTTCTTTTTTTTATCTTTGGATACCTTGGACTTGCTGGGATCGAACCTGTGATACGGATGATTTGCCATCTGACGGGTAATGATGGAGATCTTTCTGACGGCATCTATCTGCTTGGACATGTTCGTTAAATGATAGTCCGTCGGGATGTCAGCATAGGGATTCTTTGCCATGGCACCCACGAGGATGCCCACGACCACCTCTGATTTCATGCAGAAATCAAGGTTCCTTCCTGCCAGCCCCACCGAGTAGCATGGCTTGGTATCTACAAAAAGGTTGGCCGCAACCCAGAGGGCCGATCCTACCGCATATCCGACATCGTGGGCCCTTAGCGTGCAGAGGGGACCCTTGATCGCAGTTTTTCTCTGGCGGTCGGTGATATCGACAAGTCCATTGACATGCTTAACCTTATTGTAGACAAACGAGCAATCCTGCTCGCCGCCACACAATCCGCATGCCGCATCCATCGGTGTACTGTGGGCTCTGAAGTTGCCGATGAAGACAATGGCATCGCTTTCTCTGACCATTACCGCTTCATAGAGAAACGGCTTTCTTAGTCTCTCCGGTACTTCGTGGTTAGCCAATCGCTCCATCTCTCTGGCAATGTATTCCAGTTCTTTCTCTCCATAGGCTATTTCAGCCTCAATCCCGCTTACACCGCCTGTGAACGGTGCTGTCAGAGCGGCGTTGGTCATGAGTTTTGCCGCCAGCAGCACATTGTCCTTCTTTGCCTGTTCAGATGGCGTATATTGGGGGAATTCTTGAATATGAATCCTTGACATCGTTTTCCTCCTTTTAAGATCCAGTGTTCTGTAGACGGGTTAGAAATCCAGCGGCGGACGCGGGTACGTCTCCGCGAGGATATGTCCGCCATGCCGCTCCAATGTCTCGTTGTTGCCATCTTCAATAAGAGTGGCCCTGGCATCTCTGAAGAGTTTCTCGGCGATATATTCTTTTGTTAACCCATTGCCTCCCATGATCTGGATCAGTTCATGGGCGTTCTGGAAGGCCATTTCCGTGCATTGGCTCTTTGCCACCAGCGAATATTCCGCAAGAGGGGGGGAAACATTCAAGTTGAGGTTGAGTACGTTGCGTGAGAGTGCCCGGATGACCTCTGTACGCGCGAACAGTTTGAAGACACGTTGTTTATGCACATAGTGCTCGATGAGTGGCCGTGTACCCTGGACCCGCTCTTTCGAATATACAAGGGCCTCTTCGAATGCGGCCCGGGCAATGCCCGTTGACCAGGTGGCCATGCACATGTTGGCTGCGGCAAGGATCATCTCCAAAAGGGGCTCATAGAATGTCGGTTCTGCAAGCATGTAGCTCTTGGGGATCCTCACATTGTCGAAGTAAATCTCACCCTGGTTCAGATCACGCTGTCCGATCTTTTCCAGTGGTTTGCCCCTGGTTACACCGTCGAGGTCGAGAGGAAGAACGCAGATGCCGTTTCCGCCGAAACCATGTTTCGGGTCGAGCTGCAAAAACAACAGGGCATGGGTGGCAATGGTGCCGCCAGAAACCCATGCTGATTTCTGGCCGTTGATGACATATTCGTCTCCCTCCAGCCGCGCCTGGACATTCCCCCGCATCTTGGGAGTGGTGAAGTAATCCTCACCCGAGGCAATGTAATCCGAGCCATGGTCCGGCTCCGTGATAGCCCAGCACCCCCTGATGCTTGCATCGGTGCATGCGCAGAACGGTTTTACATATTTCTCGAGGAGTTCCTCATTACCGGCCAGGCACGAAACGTAGAACGGGAAGCAGATTACACCGAGCAGTACGGACAGCCCAAAGCTTCCCCAGCCCAACTCCTCGAACACAATGTGGACCTGGAGAGGGCTCAAGCCTAAACCACCGTAGTACTCCGGCAGCAGGGTCTTGTGATAGCCCAGCTCAAAAGCCTTCTTCAAAAATGGCCACAAGGGCGAGCCGTCGGCCACCACATCAGCGGCGGACATGTTATCTAGTTCCTTTGCTGTAGGTCTCATGACCTCCTCAGCAAACTTGTGAGCTGCCTTTTTAATGGCTATGTCATCTTCTGTTAGATTCATGAATTGAATATCGAAGTATTCCATATCTGGCCTCCTTACGCTTTCATAGGCAGTTTGAATTTTTTACAGTACTCGGGATATATTTCCATGCCTGGTTTCATTAAGGGCATAAGCTGCAGGACTTTATTCACTGGCCCCTTTGCCACGATCTGGCGTAAAGCCAGCGCCATAGGAACGTTCAGGTCTTTCAACCAGAATTTGTGTACGATGTCGCCTTTCATCTTCATGGTAACCACAGGTATTTTCTTCTCTGCCTCGGCACCGAAAATGGGACCGTTTTCATCGACAAACATGACCATATCAGGATCAGTCACGACAAAATAAATTGATATTCCTGACTCCTTGAGATTCTTCCCAAATCCGAACTCCTTTATCATCCTTGTCCAGAGTTCGCCGAACAGTTCTTCCGCTACTTTCTTGGTAAATATTGCCATACATCCTCCTTTTTAATTTAAAACATCTTTATAATAATGAGTTGTATAAGAACCTGCTGTACTGGGAAATCTGAATACTCAATACCTCCTTTCTTAGATTTTTGTTCAGTATTCCATACGAGCCATGCGTGCTTTCCCGTAATGCTCAGACGGTGGCATTCGAACTTGATTCCCTCATCGTGACCCTGCATCAGGACTTCCACTTTTTTTTTATTCGTTCTTATAAGCAATGGCTGTGCCAAACTAGCATCGTTGATATCTATTTGATTATACAAGTTAATTAATTACAGATGGTGTCGATTGCTTTTATTAAGACACTTTTTGACTTTATTCAGACAAATCATTTATTGATTTATTTTGGAATGTTGTTATAGCAAATAATATTATTGAGAGGTGAACCATGAAGGAACCATATCCTGACCTTGCTCTGGAGCAATGGAGATTTCTCGCTACTCTTAATGCTCTGGGCGGTGTTGCGCATATCAATATTCTCGATGTCCTGGCTCCTCTTACGGCCAGACAGCTTATTGATCTTTTGAAGAAAACAACTGACCCTGGCTTACTCATTCAGGACGACAATGACATGTTTTCACTGAACACTTCGCTACCTAAGGCAGTTGTAAAAAAGATCGAGGGGATGAATTCAATGAAACACCTCTCAGTCTTGGTGGACATTGTCTATGCACAAAAGATCGACAGAGAGTTGATCCCGCATGTTCTCATAGATCTTCTGGAAAAAGCAGGAAGGACCGTCGAAGCTAGCAAAGTGCAATTCGATTTGGCTGATCGAGAACTGGTAAATGGCAAAAACATGGAAACAGTTCACTCTCTGCTTCTGAACGCTGTCAGCAGATTGAAAAATATCGACCTGGATGATGAAACCAGTTCACTTTACATTTCCCGTGCCTTGAAGCTCTCGAACCTCTGTTATGTCCTGGGTAGGGGGATCACTGAGTTGGGCGAGATTCTGGATATAGCCCAAGCGTTTGCAACCAGGCTTGGTGATAAACGTTCTCAGGCTCTAATCAACCTACATATGGGCATGCTTTATACTTTCACCGGCCGTAGAGATGAGGCCTTCCTTGCATTGTCTCTGGGCTTGGAAGAGGTGAATGAGCTGGGAGATGAGGATATCCTCTCCCAGTCCGCCGAATTCATCGCTGTGTTCTATTTCATGAAAGGCCAGTTCCGTGAAGTAATGAAACATTTGGAACAGCTTGAGAACCTCATCGACATAAGCAAAGCGACTATCCAGCCTATGACATATATACAATTTAGTTATAGCGCATTGTATCTAGGTCAGTTTCATCGCGCATTCGGATTCCTCGATTCCAATCTCCGTCTGGCCGAGGAGAAATCTAATAAAGCCCTAGCTTCTGTCTTGAGAAGTGTTTTGGGCACTACGCTGATCCTGGTAAGAAAATACCATGAAGCCGAGTTTCATCTCAAGAAGGCCCGTCAAGAGTCTTTGGACAGTAACAATGCCTTCGGATACCATTATTCTGGGGGCGGTCTTGCTCTTCTCTATTTCATGACCAATGACTTGGAAAAGAGCTATGAAGTCATTAAAGATACCGTTGAAAAAGCAGTGCGTACAGGACTCATCCAACAGTATTCTTCACCATGGATCCTCGAGATGTTGTATGAATATCATCGGCTTGGATTCAAGTCTCTTCCACACTGGAATTATTCCGATGTCCTGGAAGAGACACTGAACGGTATTAATGTACATCTTCGAGGCGTTGCGCTGCGTCTGCGGGTGCGGGAGAAAATGGACCATGGCATCGTGGATAAGATGCCGATAATGGCCGACCTCGAAGCCAGCAGGACATGTCTCGAGCTATCAGGGAATAACATACAGCTGGCAAAGACGGTCCTCGAGATGGCGCACATTGAGCTCCTCAACAAAAATAAAGAAGAAGCAAGGAGATATGTTCAGGAGGCATGGCGTCTGTTTGGCGGCTATGCAGCCGATTTCTTCCCTGACCAGTACAAGACACTTCTTGAGCAAAAGCAGTGTTCAACTGATACGCGAATCGACAGAGACGATTATATAAAGCAATATTTCGAAGAGATGACTTCCATCAAATCCAGCATGAGCCAGGAAGAGACATTGAGTAAGACCATCATCTCAACGAACCGGTTCTTCGGCGCTGAACGAGGCGGCCTCTTTTGGTTTGCCGAGGGTAAGTACACCAGAACCCCAGAGCTGCGGGCGGTAATCAATCTAACAAAAGAGGAGGTGAAGTCACCCCAGTTCAGGCCGAACATGGAATTCGTGCTCAAGGCATTCCGTACGAACAAACCGCTAGTTGTCAGGAATGACCCTTCGGAGTGCTCCAAGAAAGGCGAGAAAATCAGATCTGTTCTGTGCATTCCTTTTGAGGTGCAGGGTGTGACCCGTGGCGTCCTCTACCACGACAATTCTTACATGCAGGACGCTTTCGATTTTCTTGACCCCATGATGCTTATACTTCTGGGCAGACACACCTCTGACATGGTGGGTTCCATCCTGAATACCATGCGGATCAGCGAAGAAAAGAAAAAGCTGTCCAGGGAGCGTGCTACCAGCCAGCAGGATTTTAAGAAATTTCAACTCATCACTTCCTCCCAGGTTATGAGAGAGCATTTGTCCATGGCAAGCCAGGTGGCTTCAACAGATACGCATGTGCTCCTTCTGGGTGAAACAGGTACTGGCAAAGGAGTTTTTGCTCGGTGGGTTCACGAAAACAGTCGACGTTCTGATGGGCCGTTCATTGTGGTAGACTGCACGACGATCCCGGAGAACCTGGTGGAGAGCGAGTTGTTTGGTTATGAGAAGGGAGCGTTTACGGGAGCAGACAGACAGAAGCTAGGTAGGGTTGAGCTTGCACATGACGGCACTCTCTTTATGGACGAGATAGGCGAACTTTCGCTACATATGCAGACAAAGCTTTTGAAGACTTTAGAAGAAAAGACTTTTGTCAGGATAGGAGGTGGTCGGGCCATTAGGTCTGATTTTCGCCTTATCGTGGCCACCAATCGCAATTTGAAGAATGAGGTGGCTGTAGGCCGTTTTCGGGAAGACCTCTACTACCGTCTTAATGTCTTTCCCATATCCATACCACCCCTGAGGGAACGCGAAGATGATATCATTGAACTGGCGACGTATTTTGTTGACTTTTATGCGAGGAAGAACGGCAGAACTGGCCTTGAACTTTCCCCGAAGGACCACCACATGCTGATGAACTATGCTTGGCCTGGAAATGTCCGGGAACTACAGAACGTCATCGAACGAGCGATCATCCTTTCAAAGGATAACGAGCTCCATATTCCGCTGTTTCCGGCAGGATCCCATGTAGATTTAAAGGGGACCTTTGATGACTTTCCCACTTTAGATGAACTACAGAGACGCTATATACAGCATGTCTTCAAATACACGAAGGGCAAGGTTAGCGGATCAGGTGGCGCAGTTGAGATTCTTGGCATGAAACGCACAAGCCTTTATTCCCGCATGAAGGCGCTGGGAATACAAAAATAATTCCACCTGTTAATAGTAGTAAATCTGACTATGTAAATAGTTTTAATTCAGGATAATAATTAACGCTATAGAAGTAGAAGAATTTACGATGAAGTTATCATTTGATGTTGAAGAAATGTTATACCAATAAAAGATCCTGTAAGAATGATTTATTGAAGCGGCGCCACAGTATTTCAACCATACAATAATTGATCCCACCCCTACATAGAACGTGGTATTTATATAGTATATTCTGAAAAGAAAATGAATGATTACCGTTGATAACTGGAAGAAGTCGACACTTCAGATTTATCTAACTTAATATAATAACGAAATATGCTAAAAAGCCCAACTTTTAAAGTTGGGCTTTTTATTTTCTGGCTCCCCAGCGCGGACTCGAACCACGGACATGCTGGTTAACAGCCAGCCGCTCTACCGACTGAGCTACTGGGGACGACTGAGCTACTGGGGAACATAATTTTAAAGAACTAATCTAACCGTTTTAGTTCCCGGAACTGCTGGTTAATCCCGATGCAATCGGGACTCTACCGATCCCGACCATGTCGGGACTACTGGGGAACATGTTTATTTTCGTCCCGCGCTTCATAATACAAGAAGAAGCGGATGTCAACCTCTATTAAATATTAATGTAAAATTTAAAATTAGTTCGTAAGTTATCAAAAAATTAAATTGTTCTAACAATTTTGCATAGTTTATTACTAAAATATTTTCTATTAAACCTTATCATTTTCTTGCCTCATAAATCACGATAGGATATAAAAGCTCACTTTTTAAAGAACGGTACAGGGAATGGGTTCGAAAGCCAAAGCAGGAAGTCAGGAATTTTTAAAAAAGCACGTACTGGATGAGGGATTATGCACCGGTTGCGGCGCTTGCGTTAATCTTTGTCCATATCAGGTTATTTATCACGATCGCACGGTGCAATTACATAAATGTGATCTGGAAGACGGCAAATGTTATGCTTTTTGCCCCAGAGCGGCAACAGATCTTACGGTTCTAAGAAAACTTCTTTTCGAACAGGATGATATGACGCCGGAAATCGGCGCTGTAAAAGGTTATTATTTTACTCAGGCTGTTGATCCTGAATTACGCGCGACCGCACAGCATGGAGCAACGGTGACGGTTTTAATGGAGTTGGCGCTGGCCGAAGGTTTGATTGATTCTGCTATCGTTTCTATCCGCAATCAGGACTTTATGCAAAATGGTGCTATTGTAAAAGATAAAACAGAGATAAGGAAAAATGCCGGAAGTAAATTTACTGTGTCGCCTACGGTGGCGGCTTTTCATCAACTGGTCACGCAAGAGTATGGAAATATAGGAGTTGTGGTAACCCCCTGTCAGGCGCTGGCGCTGGCCAAGATAAGACTGAACAAAATAAATGAGAATGAAAACAAAATCAATCAATTGAAACTGGTTATTGGTTTGTACTGCGGCTGGACACTTTCCGCGGAAAAATATGCAAAGCTACTTTTGGAGAGAAATATTGCTCTGGAATCAATCACCAAAATGGATGTCCCGGCAGGTAAAAATATTCTGGAATTTTACACTAATGATGGTGTTAAATTGCTTCCGATGGAAGAAATCCAGACGTGTATTCGCGAATCCTGCCGATATTGCATGGACAGTACAGCGGAGTATGCCGATGTTTCGGTCGGCTCGGCGCGTTTTGCCGGAAGTTGGGAAGAAGTTCGTCATTGGAATCAATTGATTGTGCGAACAGCAAAAGGCAAAGAATTGGTTGACTTGGCCGTGAAAAGAGGAGTTCTGAAAATTCGTGAAGCCTCACTGGAAAGTTTAAATGAGCTTAAGGGCGCGGCCGTAAAGAAGAAAAAAGAAGCTCTGAAAAATATTATTGAAAAAAGTGGATCGGCAAAAAAACTGTTGTATTTAGATGGCCGTGATCCGGCAGTAAAAAAGTATTTGGAAGTTAAAAAGAAAAGCAAGAAATAGAAGGGCCTACAAAGATTTTGAGATGCCTTTTTGTCATTCCGAATCCCGATTTATCGGGATGAGAAATCTTTAAGTAACAAATTAAAGATAAGATTTCTCGCTCCGCATCGAAATGACATAAATGTGAGAATAAGATTATGAACAAATTATTGTCACCGGCCAAAACAGAAGTTTTATTCATGGGCAATGAAGCAATCGCGCGCGGCGCGCTGGAGGCCGGCGTTAGTGTTGTCTCCGGTTATCCCGGTACGCCTTCTTCGGAAGTCATTGAGCGCCTGTCGGAGGTCGCCCGTGAAAGAAACCTCTATGTGGAATGGTCAACCAATGAAAAGGTTGCGCTGGAAGTAGCCGCCGCCGCATCTTTCTCCGGTTTACGTTCGATGTGCGTGATGAAGCAAAATGGCGTCAATGTTGCTTCCGATTTTCTTTTGCATCTGTCCTCGTCGGGAACGCGCGGCGGAATAGTTCTGGTCGAATGTGAAGATCCCGGCGCTCTATCAAGTGTCAATGAGGGAGAATCGCGATATTTTGCTCGCATGATCGAAATTCCGCTTTTGGAGCCGGCCAATATTCAGGAAGCCAAGGATTTAACCAGATGGGCATTTGAGTTATCGGAAAAAATCAGAAATGTGGTTATCCTGCGCTCGGTGACACGTATGTCTCACGCCAGCGGTAACGTTATTTGCGGCAGACTGCCGGAAAAAACCAGAACAGCCCTTTTTATTTCCGACGGATCATTTATGGATCCTTTGAAAGGGCCGGTAGTGAGCACACCCGTTGTTATCAAACACAATCTTCAGCAGAAAAAAATACAAAAAGCCGCAGAACTTTTTGAAAAAAGTCCTTTCAATGGATACTCGGGTCCCAAACGTCCGGAGCTTCTGATAATTACCAGCAGCGCCTGTTTCCTTTACAGCAGGGAAGCCATTGAAATGCTGGGCCTGCAGAAACGGGTCGGAATTTTAAAACTCAGTTGCACCTGGCCTCTGCCTGTTAAGCTTTTGAAAAAATATCTGTGCCTGACCGATAAGATTATGGTTGTGGAAGAAGTCCTGCCATTTCTCGAAGAAAATATCAAAGTCGCCGCGATGGGCATGCTCAAAGATACGGGCATCAAAACTTTTTACGGGAAAATAGATAAGACTTTTCCTTCAGTCGGCGAGTTGAATCCCGAAATTGTTGCCGCGGCTCTGGGCAAAATAATGAAGATCAAAACCAAATCATTGCCCGCCGGTTATCTTAAGGAAATAAAAAAAATAGCGCCATTGATTCCACCAAGGGAACAGACGTTTTGTCCGGGGTGTCCGCACCGCGCGTCATTCTGGAATATCAACACGGCGCTGAAACTGGACGGCCGTGAGGGCATTGTTTGCGGAGACATCGGCTGTTACGCGATGGCCTCGCTTTGGCCGGCAATCGGTTTCAATACAGTGCGCACTCTTCATTCCATGGGTTCGGGCACAGGCCTGGCCAGCGGATTTGCCAAACTGGAAGCTTTCGGTTTGGATAAACCAGTCATGGCGGTTTGCGGCGATTCCACTTTTTATCACGCCGTTATTCCGGCGCTGATTAACGCCCGGCATAACAAAGCTGATATAACTTTTATAGTTATGGATAATGCGGGGACGGCTATGACCGGATTCCAGCCGCATCCCGGTATTAATGAGAGCGCCATAGGTGAACCTCTTCCGTCTGTAGAGATTGCCGTAATCTGCGAAGCGATAGGAGCAAAAGTTGCCGTCAGCGATCCTTTCGATCTGGAAGCAACCAGTAAAATTCTGACGTCTTTTATGGCCGAGCGCGGCTCGTTGAAGGTACTCATATTGAAGCAGGCTTGCGCGTTGAGTCCCGAAAAGAAAGGCAAGAAACGATACCAGATGAAAGTTAGTGAAGAACTTTGTCTGGGTGATAATTGCGGTTGCAACCGTTTATGCACGAGAATTTTCCGCTGTCCGGCGTTGACATGGGATCGGGTAAAGAAGAAAGCTGCAGTTGATGAAGTCATCTGCGCGGGATGCGGCGTCTGCTATTCAATCTGTCCGCAAAAAGCGATTACCAGAACGGAGGCGGCGGGATGATGAGGAAAAGAATTTTAAGTACAAATTTGCAGTAAAAAGTATACCGAGGCGGCAAGGAAGAGGCAACTCCGTATGCGTGGGGCACAGACATTTGGTAGCCAGTAAGGTTTCCCGCCCCTGGTGGGCGGGAATTAAAGGGCGGGGGATTTGATTAATAATTTCCACCCTCCTTTTAATTTCCTCCCCTCAAGGGAGGAAATTAAAAAATGAGAGACAGCGAGATGAAGATATCTTTAACCAAAGAACCGACAAATATTATCATTACCGGTGTTGGCGGGCAGGGCAATGTCATGGCCTCCAGAGTACTCGCCGGAATGCTGGTGAACGCGGGCTTTATCGTCACGATCGGCGAAACCTTCGGCATGTCCCAGCGCGGCGGTTCCGTGATGAGTCATTTGCGCGTGTCATCAACTTCCGTTTTAAGTCCGCAGATTCCGCAGGGCAAAGCGGACATTGTCATTGCACTGGAGCCCGTCGAAGCGCTCAGAGTGCTCACTAAATACGGCAATCCTGATGTCGTGGTTCTGGCTAATTCGCGCATGGTTTATCCTATGGGCGTCATCACCGGTGAGTTTAATTATCCTTCTCTTGATGAAGTTAAATCAATGTTTTCAAAACTGGCGGCAAAAAGCTGGATTATTGACGCTACATCCGTGGCGGTTGATTTGGGCAATCCCGTCTTGAGTAATATCGTTATGATCGGAGCACTGGCGGGTGCATCATTGCTGCCGATTAACCGTCAAGCTTTTGAAAAAGAAATAACAAAAAGTCTCCCTGCCAATAAACGCAAAATAAATTTAACCGCATTTGACGCCGGCGTTAAGATGATTTAATGCCAATTATTGCCATTTTTTGGAAATATCCAAATTATCAGCCTCAAAGAATATTTAAGACTTCAATTCGTTATTGAAGACGCATTGTATTTTCCATTTCTTTAAAATAATGACTTGTGCTATTGTGTGTTCAACTTACGCATGATTCCAAATAACCTCGAGGGCCTTTAATGCGTCAGCTTATTCAGGTTATCGGTAAAAAAAGTTGAATTGAAATATTATTGTAAGGAGAGATGATGAAAATAAAAAATGTTCAGAGCATTATTTGTTTAGCAATTTTTTTTCTATTCGCTAATCAGGCATGGGCGGCCGACTGGATATTCTATGCGTCATCTAACATAGGTAAAGAATATTATGATAAAACCAGCATTAAGAAAGTAGATAAAAACATTGTTAGCGTATGGATTAAAATAATGTTAAACGAAGACGCTAAAACAAATAATTTTTTATCTCTCAGAAGCATAGGTAAAGCTCCCCAGAATCCTGACATGTTGAATCATCAGTTGATGCTGATCGAAATTGACTGCGTTAATGATAAAGTAAAATCTTCTCGTATGACTATTAATGATGCAAAAGGTGTTGTTGTTGCGCCGGAACCTAAATCATTTGTTAGTAAATGGAATGCTATTCCTTTCGATTCCAATGCTGATAAACTTAAGAATATAGTCTGTAGTGCCGGAAAGAGTTTAAAGACAATAAAGAAATAGTGTCTTCTAATGTTCGATTATCGGAGAAATCGACGTTTTTGTTCAACGCCCTGCCGGGGCACCTAAGTTACGGGGTACAGACTGGACCGAACTCAGCATCACCATATCGAAGAGAACGTTGACGCTCTCATTCACGAAGGGAGCATACTGATCCCGGGCTTTCTGTTTAAGTTCAGTCGGCGTCTTCTTTTCCTTGCCGCCGCCTTCCTTCTCCACTTCTTTGCGCAAGTCCGCGAGGCGGATAATGCCTTTCTTTCCGGCGGCCTCTTTGTTGTTCTTGATGATTTCGGCGAACTTGGCATCTTTAGCTACCCGATCCTTAGACCTTGCTGACAGCTTCACTAGCATAGGCTGTTCCACCTTTGTCCACAGCGGCACGGAATTTCCATACAAGTCCAGGAAGGGTGCGATAGTTTGGGAGGGAAGAGAGTAATCCAGCGACGTTTCACCAATATCTTCGAGGGTGAAAAAGATAGGCAGCCGCACATCTGCTTCTACGCCAGTCTTTTGTGTGGACTTGCCGCCAGGAAGAAAGTACAATGACGTTGTCACTTTCATACCACCCAGATCTTCAGGTAGTGGCGTAAGTATCTGCACGGATCCCTTACCGAAGGTGTGGTCAGAACCAATTATAACCGTGCGATGGTAGTCTTTTAAGGCGCCCGCCACGATCTCGCTGGCCGAGGCACTTAAACGGCTCGTCAACACGACCAGGGGGCCCGTGTATACCTCGCGGGAATTCCCGGCAGGGAACTTAATAACTTTATATTTACCTTTTGTTTCCGATTTGGCTGAACTATTGACATAAATCGCGACTTGTTCGCGACTGTTTTTGGTTGCCACGATTGCACCCTCGCCAAGAAAAAGACCGGCAACACGCACTGCTTCAGCGAGTAGTCCTCCTCCGTTACGTGACAGGTCCAGCACAATGCCGTCGACGTGCTGATGCCGGGCCTCAACAAGAAGGTTTCTCACATCTTCATAGCAGGACTTGTCGCCTTTCTCGTCGCCGTAAAAAGACGGAAGGTCGATAATGCCAAACCGGTACTGCCTTCCGTTCACCTTTCGAGACTCGTAGGTAATTTTAGCTTCCTGCTCCTTGATATCGACTTTGTCACGTATGATGGTGGTGTCGAAGCGGTATGTGCGTTCTGCTTGTCTTAGAATTGTCAGGGTTACCGGTGTACCTTTTTTGCCGCGAATCATCTTGACAATATCGCGCAGGTCCATATCAATAATATTAACTGGTTTTTCTTTTACCTGAGCCACGGCAATGATTTTATCCGCAGGCTTCAGCAGACCTAAGCGTTCAGCGGCTCCACCGGGGATCAATTCCTCAACGATGGTAAAACCGTTGTCGCTTCTGAGGACAACTCCAATCCCTTCCAGGGAAAGTTGCATTTGAATCCGGAGATCTTCAAGGTTGTCAGGAGATAAATAGCTCGTATGCGGATCTAAGGATTGAGCGAAAGCCTCAGCGGCGAGCATAATTAGCGCTTCGGGATTACGCTCGACTATTCTCATAGTCTGCAGTTCATAACGATGAATCTGTTTTTTCTTGGCTTCGGCCAAATCGATACCCGCCAGCAGATCGTTTTCGATCTGGAATTGTACCACTTTTTTCAGCAGTATTTTCTTTTCTGCCGTCGTCTTCACATAGGGTCGCTTTTTCACGTCGATGTCCAACTCCAAAGTTTCATCAAGGCGGTAGTCTGGACCAACAATCATTTTGACAATAGCCTCATTTTCCCGCGCCCGTGAGACGAGCAAATCGTAAACCGGATTGAGTGAAGCGCAATTGACAGTTTGCATACTGGCGAACAAATTTTGCAGATATGGTCTCAATCTTCCCAAATCGGATGCGTACAACAACGTTTTAGAGGGATCCAGACGTTGAATCATATTATCGATGGCGTGAGTTTTAACATCTCCGGTCAAATTCTTTATCGCGTAATGATTATACAGGAAACTTTTCATCAGCAGGGGCAGGCGGTTGCAGGTAATATTTTTGGCCACTGAGGAAAGAGGCAAAATCAAAATCAGCACCAGAAGCAATAAAAACTTCCACGAATAGGACCTGCTTTTGCTACCGCAAGCTATTCTGCGGCTGATGTGATTGTTTACGGAGATATTTTTATAATTTCTATCGGACATGCTTATGCTCTTTTTTACTTTAACCCGGACGAAAGTACATTTACTCTATGCGAGAAAAATGACAAAAACAAAGATAGAAGGGTGGAGGGATTATGTCAAGTAAAAAGGGGAATTGCTTCATGACTTGTTCAACAGTCTAAATATATTATCAAAGCTCATAAACAAAATACGGTTTCCTCTTGAAAGACTGTGAATTGATAATTATCTTATAGTTAAGGAAGAACGATATTTTCGGGACGCGTTAACATTTTGGCAGGATTATTTCGTTAACAAAGGCAAACAGAGGAGATGAGGAAATCAATGATGTCAATAAGCAGACGCAAAAGACGCTATATAGACTCTGTGTCGTTTCATGAAATCATTATGTTTTCGGCCTGGGGATTTGCGCTGGTGCTTGCTTCTGTTCTGTTCCTCTGGCTCGGTCACCTTCTGGATGAATTGCTGGGCACTGGCCCGAAATTCATGCTGGGTTTGTTTTTCCTTGCCATCATCGGCTCCTTTATAGAATTGTATCAGGAAGCTTTGAAGATCATAAAGGACGCCAAGATGTAGCCCTGTTCGGTAAATTTCTTTTTTAGCTTGTACTTAAGTCTTCAGAAACAACTGCCATCCCGCATACAGCGATCCCGGAATGAGGTCCAAAGCACCGGATGCTTCAGCGACAGGTGTGAATCCGCAGGCGTCGCAATTTATTTCGCCCCGGCTTTTGACATAGCAGCCTTTCGAAATAGTGCCATCAGGATCGATATTAATCAGGATATCATCATGGCAGGACCAGCGATTTTCAACCATGGCCTTGAGTCTGCCTGCCGAATTTAAAATGGGCAACCCCGATTTTTTTAGTTCCAGCAATTTTTCAATGGCGGCACGGCGTTCTTCCGGTAAAAGAGAAAGATCATCTTCTCCCTGATTATAAGGATAGAAAAACTGGACGGTCATACCTTTTAGTGTCGGCATTTTCTGTACCCACTTTGCCAAAGATTCTACATCACGCCAGTTGTGTCGATTAAGCGTGCAATGAATAAAAACCCGGGGATGCCGGGTTTTTTTAATATTGGAGCAAATATGGTCAAAGGAATTGCTCCTCAAAGAATCGTGAGTTTCCTTCAGGCCATCCAGACTCACCCACAGTGTATGGCATGGAACATCCAGCGGCAGTGTGCCGTTGGTTGTCACCGCCACGCGCAGGAAGTTTTTTCTGGCATAAAAGACAAGGTCGTGAAGGCGATATGATCCATCGCGCCACAGCAGCGGTTCTCCACCTTCAAAAACGACCATCCGGGTGCCGAAGCGGTGCAGTGATTCCAATGCCCCGATTGCCGTATTCCAGGACATTTGAGCGTTTTCATCATCAGAGCGCAGATGAAAAGGGCAGGCACGGCAGGTAAGATTGCAGTGATAAGTAACCTTGAAGCTGGCCAGGAGCGGTAGTTTACGCCCTAATATTTTCCGCTGCAGTAAGAACCATGACAGGTCAATTGGCCAGGGGAAGCGTGTAGTCTTTAATTTTCTTTTGTCAATCATTTGGAAAACAATATCTCTTTTCTGAAAACTATAGGAATAAAAGAGAGGTATGTCAATATTATAAAAAAGCAAAATGGCAGTTATTTCTGCAAGGTGTGAAATACAGGCAAATTGGTATAAGTATTGATTGACATTGCCTTATGAGAACTTATATTATTCGCAACGTAAATCAAGGAAGAGGTGAAATAATGAAGGATATTTATTCGGCTGTAAAAGTGACTGATAATGTTTACTGGGTCGGTGCCATCGATTGGACAATCCGCGATTTTCATGGATACACCACGCCGCACGGCAGTACTTATAACGCTTATCTGGTGATGGCGGATGATATTACCTTAATCGATACGGTCAAAGCGCCGTTTATGGGTGAGATGCTGGCCCGTATTAAATCCGTCGTCGAACCTTCCAAAATAAAATATATCGTTTCCAATCATTCCGAAATGGATCATTCCGGCTGTCTGCCCGAAGTAATTGATTTAATCAAACCTCAAAAGGTTTTCGCTTCGGCAACTGGCGTAAAAACTTTGAAAGAATTGTTTCATGATGAACATGAAATCATGCCCGTCAAGGATGGAGAAACTCTCAGCCTTGGCAATATGGACCTGACTTTCATGGAAACACGCATGATTCACTGGCCGGACAGCATGTTTACATATCTGGCCAATGATGGACTTTTGTTTTCGCAGGACGCTTTCGGCATGCATCTGGCAACGCTGGAGCGCTTTGCCGATGAAATTCCGGCAGCAACTCTGGAATATGAAGGGGCGACCTACTACGCCAATATCGTTCTGCCTTATTCGGCAATTGTTCTGAAGGCTTTGGAAAAGGTTGCGGCAGCGGGGCTAAAAATCAAAATTATTGCTCCCGATCACGGACCGATTTGGCGCAAAGATCTTGGCTGGATAATTGATCTTTATAAAAAATGGGCTTCGCAAAAACCTACGGCCAAAGCGGTTGTGGTTTATGCGACGATGTGGCATTCCACCGAGAAAATGGCTCGTGCCATCAGCGAGGCTTTGGCGGAGGCGGGCGTGAAGGTAAAACTTCTGTCCATGAATGAAACTCACCGCAGTGAAGTAGTTTATGAAGTACTTGACGCCGGTGCGCTGATTGTCGGTTCGCCGACGCTCAACAACAATATTCTGCCGCAGATGGCGGATGTGATGACTTATCTGAAGGGATTGAAACCGGCAAATAAGATCGGCGCGGCTTTCGGCTCATACGGATGGAGCGGAGAATCAGTGAAACATTTGGAGACAATACTCAAGGAAATGAAGGTGAATATTGTTTTTGAATCAATTGCGGTGAAGAACGCTCCCGGAGACGATGTCCTGAAGAAGTGTCATGAGTTGGGGAAAAATATTGCAGAGGAACTGCTAAAAAGAACGATTACCAATTAAAGAATACGTGTCATTCTTCCCCCTTTTATAAAGGGGGATTGAGGGGGATTTTTCAAAAATCTTTAAAGCTTAAAAAATATTAAGGAGTGAATGATGGAAAAATATGTTTGCGGTGTATGTGGTTATGTTTACGATCCGGCAAAGGGAGATAATGATGGTGGGATTGCTCCGGGAACTCCATTTGAAGAATTACCCGATGATTGGACTTGTCCGGTGTGCGGGGCGGCGAAGAGTGAATTCTCTCCGGAATAACGATTCCAATTTCAAATCAAAGCGCTACCTTTGTTGGCTTCGTCGTCAGCTTCCTCAACGTATTTTCATATACGCCTGCGGAGCCTCCTCCTTGCCGCCTTGATATCATCTTTGATTTGAAACTGGGGGAAAAAAATTTATAATCAAGGATAACAATATGGATAAAATTCAGGATGCTTTAAATCAGGCGTATACAGGTGAAGCAAAGGCCGCACTTAGGCTCAAGGTTTACGCGCAGAAAGCGGAAGATGAAGGCTACAAGCAAATGGCAAAGCTTTTCCGAGTTATAGCTTTTTCGGAAGAGATTCACGGCGCGAGAGCTTTGAGGGTGCTTAAGGAAATAAAAAGCACGGAAGAGAATCTGGCCGCCAGCTTCGAATCGGAAAAACAGGTTGCCGAAGTTGCTTATGACAAGTTTGTCAAACTGGCGGAGGAAGAGGGCAATAAGGAGGCTGTGCTGCATTTCAGCCAGAGCAAGGATGTGGAGGAAACTCACGCCAAGCTTTATAAAGAGGCAATGTCGCACTACATGGAAGAAAGGGAAACGACTTACTACGTCTGTAAAGTATGCGGCTATGTCGCCGACGGCGTTCTGCCTGATGAATGTCCCGTTTGCGGCGCGAAGGCGAAGATGTTTGTGTCCTTTGATAAATAGAAATTATGATCAACGCCCAATAAAGTAAAATACTGGATTATCCGGTCAAGCCGGATAATGACACCATTTTTGTCATGCCGTTGCAGAACGGCATCCAGAAAAAAGAAAACTGGATTCCCGCCTACGCGGGAATGACACGATATAAATAGAGATTTGATTTAGGATTGGCAGTAGGTGAAAATATGCGCATTCGTTACAGGGTAATAATTGCTTTATTGCTTTTGAGTTTTTTATTGCCCGTCAGTGCAATTTGCGAAGAAAAACCTCTCGAGAAGCCGCCAGGTAAGCCTTTGTGGGAATTAGGTGTAGGTTTGGGGCTGCTCCAGATGCCAGATTACCGGGGCTCGGATGAAAACAGGCTGTATCTGCTGCCCTATCCTTATCTCGTTTATCGCGGCGACTTTTTAAAAGTAGACGAACAGCGCATAACCGGACAGATTTTTAAAACAGATCGGATTTTGCTGGATTTTAGCGGCTTTGGCGCTGTGCCGGTAAAGAGTTCCGATAACTCCGCCCGCAACGGAATGGAGGATTTGGATGCAACTTTTGAATTAGGACCGGCCTTAAAGATTAAACTTTGGGAAAGCAAAGAAGATAAGTTTAAATTAAGTTTGTCCTTGCCGGTGCGAGCTTTTTTTTCCACTGATTTTTCTTCCGTGCGTCGCGAGGGGTGGGTATTCAGTCCGCGAATTAATTTTGTAAAAGATGATTTAATCCCCGAAACCGGTTTAAATCTGGGAATATCCGTAGGTCCCATGTTTGCCGATAGCGGTTATCATGCATATTACTACACCGTGGAACCGGCTTACGCGACACCAGCGCGTCCCGCGTATTCGGCCGGTGGCGGATACAGCGGTTCAACGCTCACCGTTGGTTTGGGTAAATCTTATAAACAATTCAATTTTAATGCCTTTGTCAGCACTGATTTTCTTCAGGGAGCGTCTTTTGAAGACAGTCCTTTGGTAAAAAGGGAAACTTCCATCATGAGCGGTGTCAGTGTTTCCTGGGTTTTCTTCAAATCGGCAAAAACTGTTAATGTGGAAAAGTGAAAAGAAAAAAAGTGAATGGTGAAGAGTGAATAGTGAAGAGTGAAGAGTGAATTGAAATTAGAGGTAGGGTAATGATAGTTATAATAACAAGGTGGTTAATCATAACGGTGGCAATTCTGCTTGCTTCGCAATTTGTTCCGGGCATCAAAGTTGATTCTCTTTCAACGGCGGTTATTGCCGCCTGTGTTTTGGGTCTGATCAATGTTTTTATCAGACCGGTTGTAGTTCTTCTGACTCTGCCTTTGAGCATTCTGACGCTGGGATTGTTTTATTTTTTCATCAACGCTTTTTTGCTGAAACTGGTTGCTTATTTTGTGTCGGGATTTGAAGTATCCAGTTTTTTCGCTGCATTTTTCGGTTCACTGATCATCAGTGTGGTCAATTGGCTGGCCAATTCCTTTATCATCACTCATAAAATAGATAAGCCGGATGATCCTGACTATATTGACTTGAAAAAAGGGGACGACGGCAAATGGCGGTAGACGCGACACTCGATTTAACTCCGGCGATGAAGCAGTACGTAAAAATCAAGGAAAATCATCCCGATTGTATTTTGCTTTATCGTATGGGTGATTTCTACGAAATGTTTTTTGAAGACGCGGTGACTGCCGCGCCTGTTCTGGAAATCACTCTTACCTCGCGCAATAAAGGCAAAGAAGACAGCGTGCCGCTTTGCGGCTTTCCCTACCATGCCGCTTCCGCCTATATTACCAAACTTGTGGAAAAGGGCTTCAAGGTGGCGATATGCGAGCAGGTTGAAGACCCGAAAAAAGCAAAGGGAATTGTTAAAAGAGAAGTAATCCGGGTTATCACTCCCGGGCTTGTTCTGGATGAAGAAAATCTTTCTGCGGGTGAAAATAATTATCTGGCCTGCTTGTGTGCACACAAGGATACACTGGGTCTGGCTTTTCTGGATATTTCCACGGGAGAATTCCAAATCAGCGAATTTACCGACCGCGAATTTTTCTTCACCGCTATCGCCGGGTTGGATTTTAAGGAATTAATTCTTCCGCGTGATTTCCCTGATAAGATTTTGTTAAAAACGCTGGAGACGCAAATGCCCGAGCTCCGGATTAATTATCTGGAGGATGATTGTTTTCAAACCGCGATGGTTCAGAATACTCTGAATCAGATTTTCCCCGCCGAAGTTTTGATGAGTTCCAGAATAAAAGAATATCCGGCTGCAATGATCGCATCCGGCGCGATTTTAAGCTACGTCAACCAGACGCAAAAAATCAATCCTCAGCATATAAGCGAAATCAAATGGTACTCTACGGAAAATTTTCTCCTGCTGGATGATACCGCCCGCCGTAATCTTGAGCTGTTCGCGACAATTCAGGACAACTCTAAAGCAGGCTCTCTTTTTTCACTTTTTAATGAAACGCTGACGCCGATGGGAACCCGCCGCCTGCGCTGGTGGATGAACTATCCGCTGGTGGATACAGAAAGAATCAAAACAAGGTTGGCTGCAGTTGCCGAACTCAAGGACGATCACAGCCTGCGGGCAAATCTGCGTAAAATATTATCACGCATTTATGACATGGAAAGGCTGGCCGGCAGGGTTTCTTTACGGGTGGCTAATCCCCGCGATTTGGTCGCACTGAAAGTTTCTCTTATGGCGATACCTGAGCTCAAAGCAATGCTTAGGGATTGCACCTCTCCTGCGATTGCTGCGATCCGTTCCCGGTTTACGGAAATGTCCGCGGTCGTTGAGTTGATTTCGCGGGCGATTATTGACGATCCGCCGCCCAAAACTCAGGATGGCGGTTTTATTGCTATCGGTTATGATGAAGAACTGGACAAATTGAGATTTATAAGCCGCGACGGTAAAAAATGGATAGCCGGCCTGGAAGCCGAGGAGCGGAAGAAAACAGGAATCAACTCTCTGAAGATCGGTTTCAATAACGTTTTCGGCTACTATATCGAAGTGACCAAAGCCAATGCCACACTGGTTCCAGATTCCTACATCAGAAAACAGACGCTGGTTAACGCCGAGCGTTATATCAATCAGGAGTTGAAGGAATTTGAGCAAACTGTTCTTAATGCGGAAGAAAAAATCAGGGAAAGAGAACAGGAACTGTTTATTGCCCTGCGCGACAGTCTTGACCAGTATATCGCCGACATTCAAAATAATTCATCTCTCGTTGCCGAGCTTGATGCTTTGTCCGCTCTGTCCGAAGTTGCCGAAAAACATCATTACACTTGTCCGGAAATAAATGAAGACGATACCATCGATATAAAAGATGGACGCCACCCTGTCGTGGAGGTGGCATTGACCAAAGAAGGCTTTGTACCGAACGATTGTTTGATGGATTTACAAAGCAATAAACTGCTTGTTATTACCGGCCCGAACATGGCGGGCAAATCCACTTACATCAGGCAGGTGGCTTTGATTGTTCTTCTGGCACAAATGGGAAGTTTCGTGCCGGCGGCCAGGGCTAAAATAGGTATTGTTGATAAAATATTCACCCGCATCGGTGCGTCCGACAGTTTGATTAAAGGTCAGAGCACCTTCATGGTGGAGATGACGGAAACAGCCGAAATTTTAAAAAATGCGACATCACGTTCTTTGGTTATAATTGATGAAGTGGGACGCGGCACTTCCACTTTTGATGGATTGAGCATTGCCTGGGCGGTTGCCGAATACATACATGATTTTCAAGGAAGGGGCGTTCGATCGCTTTTTGCCACTCACTATCATCAATTGACGGATCTGACGGTAACAAAATCAGGGGCAAAAAATTATAATATCGCGGTTAAGGAATGGGGAGAAAAAATAATTTTCCTGCGCAAGATCATGGAGGGTGGAACCAGCCGCAGTTACGGCATCGAAGTGGCGCGCATTGCCGGCGTGCCCAAAGAAGTAATTGCCCGAGCCAAAGAAATATTGCGCAATCTGGAAAAAGGAGAATTTGACGAAATCGGCATGCCCCGCATAGTCCGGGGAACCCGCGAAGGTAAAAATGCAAGTCCCCAGTTGAATCTTTTTGCGAGAAAAGAAAGCGCGATTGCGCGGGAAAATAAAAATGAAGAGATTGTTACTGAACTTAAAACTCTTGATATTCATTCCATGTCGCCGCTGGAAGCACTCAATAAATTGAACGAGCTGAAAAATAAAATATCTGATTAATACAGATATTTTATTTTTCAATATCATTCTTCATCTCGACCGGCAATCCGGTCAAACATATAAGGATTAATTATGAGAATAAGATAACTTCCAACATTATTCAAAGAGGAGGGCTGATCATGTTTAAGAAAACATTTTTAACAGGCACTGTAGTGTTAATTATAGTTTCATTTATTACAGCATTATGGGCAGCGGAATTATCACCCATCAAACTGCCGCCGCCGAATCTGAAGAGTGGTAAATCGTTGATGCAAGCTCTGCAGGCTAGAAAATCATCGAGGGATTTCAGTACAAGAAAACTGCCGGTAGAAGTTCTTTCCAATCTGCTCTGGGCTGCCAATGGAATTAACAGGCAGGAATCAGGGAAAAGAACCGCTCCTTCCGCTGTAAATTGGCAGGAAGTTGATATTTATGTTGCCATGGCCGACGGCCTCTATCTTTATAATGCCAAGGAACACACATTAAAACCGGTTATCAAAAACGATATCCGGGAGCTGACGGGCAAGCAGGCTTTTGTAAAAGAAGCGCCTGTAAATTTAATATATGTCGCCGATTATACCAGAATGGGCAAAGCTAACGCAGAAGAAAGAAATTTCTACTCGGCCGCAGATACCGGGTTTATTGCGCAGAATGTTTATTTATACTGTGCCTCAGAGGGGCTGGCAACGGTCATCAGAGGTTCGATCGATAGAGATGTTCTGGCAAAAGCTATGCGGCTTAGTGATAATCAAAAGATTATTATGTCGCAGACTGTAGGCTATCCGGAATAATCAGGATAAGTTAATGCGGTTTAAATCCGCGTAAATATTTGCTTGTAATGATAATGAATATTGGTTAATAAATATGCACATTTTGCTCGATTTATAATACAGGGCATAACAAATAACAGAAACTTTTTTTGCTATATTTACTTATGCAGGAATGGCAGCCGTAACTCGTGAATTTTTCTGCAAAAAAGGAGGATAAAATGGGAGAAGAAAATAGTGATTATACTAAAAACTTCGTTGATTTAAGACGGCACATGTGGATGGAGGGTGTGGAAGTAGAGTTGCGGCGTCTTATTTGGCAAATTGCCGTTGTTGGTAAATATATCTCTGCAAAGATTCATGAGTCCAACAGAAAACTTGCCGGATTCAAGAATGTTTATGGTGACGAGCAACTGGCGCTGGATCGTATTTCCGATGACATATTAAAAAGTCAGTTAAAATTTTCCGGGTTCGTGCGGGAATACGCTTCGGAAGAATTGGAAGATATAGTTAAGATCGGCACCGGCAAAGAAAAGTACATTGTAACGGCCGATCCGCTTGATGGTTCATCGCTCGTCGATACCAATCTGGCTATCGGAACAATTATCGGCATTCATAAAGAGTCCATACTGGATTCCGGCAGAAGAACAATGGTAGCCGCGCTTTATATTACGTATGGTCCGCTGATTACGATGATCTATTCGGCAGGGAAGGGTACACATGAATTTGTTCTCGATCGTGAAGGCGAGTATGTTTTGTCTCAGGAGAATATCAGGCTGAAGGAGAAGGGCTCAATTTTTTCACCGGGTGGATTGCGCCGTGATTGGATACCGGAGCATCTTAAATTTGTCGAACAATTGGAAAAGGATGGTTACAAATTACGTTACAGTGGTGGTTTTGTTCCCGACATTAATCAAATCCTGATAAAAAAAGGTGGCATATTTACTTATCCCGCTCTAAAAAAATCTCCACAGGGGAAATTACGCTTGCTGTTTGAATTACAGCCCATGGCTTTTATTGTAGAACAAGCCGGAGGTCTTGCGACAGACGGTAATCAAGATATTTTATCTTTAAAAGTAGAAAATGTTAATCAGCTCTCGCCGATTTACATTGGCAGTGTGACGGAAGTACAAATGGCGAAAAAAATGTTATCAGCATAATACACATTATAAGGAGTATTTATGATTTACAAAGACAAGAATCAGTTACAAAATGGGTGTGCTAAGATAATTGAACTGGATGGCAATGATGTCCGCATTCTGGATGAAAATAGACTTCAAAGTGAACTCATTGATGATTTGATTTACACAGCGGTATTCAGTCCTGATCAGGCGACTCAGGAGGCTTCTCGCTGGCTGATACGGCGCGCGGGCGCGGCTTTGGGAATTATTTCTGCTTCGATTCAATCTGTTTATGAGGCAATGGGACGAGGAGAACTGAAAGGCTTCACGGTTCCGGCGATTAACATTCGGGGAATAACGTACGATACGGCTCAGGCTGTTTTTCGCGCAATAATTAAAGGTCAGGTAGGTCCGGTTATTTTCGAGATTGCCCGTTCCGAGATAGGTTATACGTCGCAAAAGCCTCTTGAATATACTTGCGCTGTAACCGCTGCCGCGATCAAAACCGGATATCACGGCCCGATTTTCCTCCAGGGCGATCACTTCCAAATTAATGCTAAGAAGTTTGCCGCTGATGCCGTTAAAGAAACGCAGGCGGTAAAAAACTTAATTTGGGAAGCGATTGAAGCCGGATTTTACAATATTGATATAGACACTTCCACCCTGGTGGACCTGGCAAAAGCAACCACCAAAGAGCAGCAAAAGACAAACTACAGCCTAGCGGCGGAGCTTACCACTATGATACGCGATTTAGAGCCTGAAGGAATTACTGTATCCGTAGGCGGTGAAATCGGCGAGGTCGGCGGTAAAAACAGCACGGTTGAAGAACTCCAGGCTTTTATGGAAGGGTATCTGGAAGAACTCAAAAAAGGCGGTGAATCGCTTAAAGGAATAAGTAAAATCAGCGTCCAGACGGGAACAACGCATGGAGGCGTTCCTCTGGCGGACGGCAGCGTGGCCAAAGTTAAAATTGATTTTGCGGTTTTGGAGAAATTATCCGCGCTGGCGCGTTCTCAATACGGCCTCGCCGGAGCGGTCCAGCACGGTGCATCTACTCTGCCCAATGAAGCCTTTGATAACTTTCCGGCTATGGGCACAGCTGAAATTCATCTGGCAACTGGTTTCCAGAACATCATTTACGACAGTCCTAATTTCCCCGGAGATTTAAGAGAAAAACTTTATGAGTACATAAAAAAAGAAATGAAGGACGAATGGAAAGAAAAAGATACCGAGGAACAATTTATTTACAAGACGCGTAAGAAAGGATTCGGTCCGTTCAAACTGGACATGTGGAATCTTCCGGCGGAAACGCGCAAAAAGTTGGGCGCCGAATTAGAAAAACAATTCTCATTCTTATTCGAAAAGCTCAAAGTGAATTCGACACAGGACGTCATTAAAAAATATGTTCGTCCGATAGATGTGCAAATAGAGTTGCCTGCTGCCCTGAAGGGCTAAACTAAATCAACTTTAATGTTACCCGCTAACTGGGTTAAATTGGTTGATGGAATATGACTAGATGAAAGCGGCAATCTTAGAGAAGATATCCAGTTTAGAAGAAAACAAACAACCTTTGAAAATGGTTGAATTGCCTAAGCCTGTGGTTGGGGCGGAAGAAATTCTGGTAAAAGTATCTGCCTGCGGCATTTGTCACACGGAATTGGATGAGATCGAAGGAAGAACTCGTCCATCGAAGCTACCAATCATTCCAGGGCATCAAGTAGTCGGCACGGTTGCCCAAAGAGGTAATCTGGCAAGAAAATTTGATATTGGCGCCAGAGTTGGAATAGGTTGGATTAACTATGCTTGCGGTCAGTGCCCGGCATGTATTTCCGAAAATGAAAATCTTTGCTCTGATTTCAGGGCAACCGGCAGAGATGTCCACGGCGGTTATGCCCAATATTTGGCGATCGCGGAGGATTTTGCTTTCGCTATTCCGGCTGTTTTTTCCGATGTTCAGGCAGCTCCGCTATTGTGTGCCGGAGCTATAGGGTATCGGTCGCTACGTTTGGCTAATTTAGCCGATGGACAACGGTTGGGACTGGCTGGCTTTGGCGCGTCCGCTCATCTGGTATTGAAGATGGTTCGTTACCGCTACCCTCACACGAAAATATTCGTTTTTGCCCGTAATAAAGATGAACAGACTTTTGCCCGTGATCTGGGTGCTGTTTGGGCGGGGGATATAAGTGCCCAATCACCTAAAAAACTTAATGCCATTATCGATACGACGCCTGTGTGGAAAACGATTATAGACACTTTGAAAAATCTGGAACCGGCCGGGAGATTAGTCATTAACGCTATCCGTAAAGAAGACAGAGACAAGAATCATCTTATGCAACTGGATTATGGTGATCATCTATGGCTGGAAAAAGAAATAAAAAGCGTAGCCAATGTGACACGCCAGGATATCGAAGAATTCTTAACTCTGGCTGCTCTGATACCAATAATACCGGAAGTGGAAGAATATCCGCTTAACGAAGCCAATCGTGCTCTTGTCGAAATAAAAGAAGGCAAAATCCGCGGTGCTAAAGTTTTGAGAATAAATGGCCACTGAACCAGTGCATATTTAATTAAGAAAACCCCGGCTTCGGCCGGAGGATGTTATACTATTTGCGGGGAACCGATTATGAAGATAACCAGTGTTGACGAAATGCGTTTTATGGATCGTTACGCCATAGAGAAGCTAAATATCGCCGAAGAAATTCTCATGGAAAATGCAGGTATGGCAGCGGTGCATGTATTGAAAGATAAAATCGGCATACAAGACAAAAAATATGTTATCTTTTGCGGTTCCGGTAATAACGGTGGTGACGGACTGGTAATTGCCCGCCTGCTTAATTCCCATGGCGGCTGCGTAAAAGTCTTTTTAATTGGCGATGTCAGTAAGTATCAGGGAGCAGCTAAGACAAACTTCTCTATAATTGCGCAACTACCTATAGAAGTAATTAGACTGGAAAGTGCCGCGGCAGCCAAAAAAGAAGTTGCCCATTGTGATGCGGTTATTGATGCCATTTTCGGTACGGGTCTTGATCGATCGATTAGCGGCCTGGCGGAAGAAGTGATTACACTGATTAACAAAAGTAAAAAGAAAGTTTTATCTCTCGATATTCCCTCCGGTATTAACGGCAATACCGGCGAAGTAATGGGAATAGCTATCAGAGCTGATTATACCGTTACTTTCGGTTTGCCCAAAATCGGCAACATGTTTTATCCGGGTTATGGGCTTGGCGGGGAATTGTTTGTCAGTTACATTTCTTTTCCACCATCGCTAACTGAAGATAACAAGTTAAAAGTTGCAACCAATGATTATGTAGCTCTTCCTCAGCGATCTGTCGAAGCTTATAAAGGTTCAATGGGAGATGTTCTCTTTATTGCGGGAGCGGCTAACTATTACGGAGCTCCTTATTTCGCGGCCATGTCCTTTTTAAAATCAGGTGGCGGTTACGCTCGCCTTGCCGCGCCCCGATCAGTTGTTCCTGTTGTGGCGAAGCGGGGTAGAGAAATGGTCTATTTACCGCAGGAAGAGACAGAAACGCGCAGCATTGCCCTGAAAAATAAAAAAACTTTGCTTGATGTTGCGGCAAAAGTTGATATGGTCGTCATTGGTCCGGGTCTTTCCCTACAAGAAGAAACAGTAAAGCTTGTCAGGGAATTGACAGAGAAAATAAAAGTGCCGTTACTCATCGATGGCGATGGTCTTACGGCGATTGCGGAAAATCCCGGAATATTGCGCAACCGTAAAGCAGCGACAATCCTGACGCCGCACATGGGCGAAATGGCGCGGCTCACCGGTTGCTCAGCAGCCCAAATCAATAGTGATAAGGTTACATTTCTGCGGGAAACTGCAGCAAGACTCAAAGCAACGATTGTTTTGAAAGGTGCGCATTCGCTGATTGGCAAACCAGATAGCAATGTTTATATCAATTTGAGCGGTAACGCCGGTATGGCAACAGCCGGTTCGGGCGATGTTCTTACCGGCTGTATTGCGGCAATGTATGGCATGGGATTAAAACCTGATGAGGCGGTGCGCAAGGGAGTATTTCTTCACGGCTATGCCGGGGATCTGGCTGCGGCAAAAAAAGGCGTCGACGGCATCACGGCAACGGATATCATGGAATTCCTGCCGAAAGCGCTGAAGCATGACCGCGAAGAAATTATTGAGGCGAAATATTATAATCCACCGGTAATATTTTAGAGACGTAGTATTCTACATTCCGCTCTTGTGTATATCCCGAGGGGAAAGAGATGTCGTTGGATGACAAATTTCATTAATTGTTGTGATTTGGATTGATTTGTGGCTAATGGTAATGTATAGTTTGTCATAAATCTAATTAAAATAAAAAACAGGAGGTAGTCAATGAACAAAGCTCAATTGATCGATGAAGTGGCAAAAGTTACCTGTACTAAGAAAGAAGCCGAACAGGCACTAGACGCAACATTTGCGGCAATCCAGAAAGCACTTAAGAAAGGCGCTACTGTTACGCTTGTTGGTTTTGGTACATTTCGTGTAAGTAAGAGAAAAGCCCGCACAGGCAGGAATCCCCAGACGGGAGCGGCCATTAAGATTGCCGCAAAGAAGGTTCCTGTATTTAAAGCAGGGAAAGGTCTGAAAGACGCGGTAAAGTAGATCGGCAATTAAACATATCCGGATATGTTTAAAAAGCCGTCTCTGTGTTTGGAGAGGCGGCTTTTTTATTTTAATCGGTATAACACGGTTGACCGTATTACGATTAAGACCAGTTTTAAAAGTAACTTTTATGAGTGTCCAAATCGGGAGAAAAATACATGACTAAATCTCTGAATTTGGCCTCGGACAATCTTGAACGTTTCAGGTGCTTTTTACTTATTGTCATGATAACTTTTTATAACTTTAGCTGATGCTTAACTAGTCTAGAGTCTTGAATAATCCGACTACTTTAGTTCTCTTAGTTTTAGCAAGTTACATAGGGCTTTTTAGGGGACATTAATGACTAATTATTGTTCCTTGGAGGTAGCTACACCAAATATAATTATAAGGTTTGAGTTGGTATATAAATAAAAACATTATAAAAAGTTATAATCTATTGGTTGGCACTATCCTTGCTAGTAAAATGAGGTTGCATAGAGTTGTTGATAAAGATTCGATTAAATATTTGTTCACTGTAAATATCAATGAAGAAGGGAGATTTAGTATGAGTCAGGTGTGGAATATTGGATACATAACGAGACAACAGGCCAGTTTAATACCGAATAACAAAGCTTTCATTTTTGAAGATGAGCCTATCACATTTAAAGAATTGAATGAACGTTCTAATAAAATGGCCAATTACTTACAGAGCACAGGAGTCAAAAAAGGCGATAGAATAGCCGTTTACCTTCAAAACTGTCCCGAGTTTATTTACTTATTCTTTGCCGTAGCCAAACTTGGTCTTATTATTGTTCCTCTGAACCTGAGGTTGGTAGGCCGTGAGCTTGAATACCAACTAAACAACAGCGGGTCCCGTATGCTTTTTTTCCATGCCAAATTTATCGACAATGTAACCAAAATTAAAAATAATATTCAGGTGGACGAGGACAAATATATCTGGCTGCCCGGCAGTGATAAAGATGCTCCTGATTGTCCCGATTGGGCCGTTCGTCTCCACGATCACTTTGATAATTTTTCCACAAATGAACCGGTTCTGGAGGAGTATGTATTTATGGACGACCCGTTGGGTATTATCTACACGTCGGGAGTTACCGGAGCTCCCAAGGGTGCGGTCGTAAGTCATAATCAGTCTTATTTTAAGGTCTTAAGTTTAACCGGTGTAGCGGCTCATGGCATTGTATTTCTTTCGCAACTGCCGCTATTCCACTCCGGCGGCCTTTTTATCAGTTTATTATCCTGCGTTGGCCGCGGTATGACGATGATCTTGAGAGAAAAATTTGATCCGGAGCGTTTTTGTCTTGATATTGAACAATACAAGGCAAATGTAGTTTTTGCCCTGACCACGATGTGGCGTCTTATTCTGGATTCGGGCATGTTGGACAAAGTCGATCGCAGCAGCGTTTTTATGTCTATCGGAGGCGGTGAAAGAACGCCCAAGGTTCTATTGGATAAATTAAAAGAAAAAGGAATTAAAGTGGGTGTAGGTTACGGACAGACCGAGAATTCGGCCATGACGGTTCTTTCATACGAAGAACTTCAACTCAAACCCGCTTCTGTCGGCAAACCCAGGGAATGGAGCGACATGTGGATTGAAGATGCGGATGGCAATAAACTGCCTCCGGGTGAAATTGGCGAAATAGTGGCTATTGGTCCGAAAGTGATGAGCGGATATTGGAATATGCCTGAGGCAACGGCAAAAGCCATTGTCAACGGTGTGCTCCATACCGGAGATCTAGGTTATATGGACGCAGAAGGGTATTTCTACATTGCGGACAGGGCCAAGGACATGTATCGGAGCGGAGGCGAGAACGTCTATCCTGCTGAGATAGAGAAGGTTCTCTACGACTACCCGAGAATCAAACATGTTGCCATAATCGGTATAGCTGATGACAAATGGGGTGAAACGGGCAAAGCCTTTGTCGTGAGTGAAGACGGAAAACCAATAACTAAGGAGGAAATTCACGCATTTCTCCAGGATAAAGTCAGCAAGTACAAATATCCATCCCATGTTGAAATGATAGATGAAATGCCCATGACAGCGACCGGCAAAATAATGAAGGTCGCTTTGAAGCAGAAGCATGGAGTTCGCCTGGATAAGGTGGATTAAGCATATAGAGATAATCGGGATATATTTGAAAAAATCAGAAGACAACTATTTTGTTTACACAGGCTGCGGAAGGTGATTCATCTTTCGCAGCCTTGTTTTTTGATCAGGAACCTGACGATCTGTTAGAAACAGCAGCTTTTCCTGATCCCCCGCTTTAATCCGGCTAATCATTTATAGAGTTCATAAATCCAATTTCCCGGGCGTAGGAAAACTGACGTTGCCAGGGGATACCTTGATGAACTTTCTCAAAAACATCCGGCCCTATCATCTTCAGGGATTCCGCATCCACTTCCACAGGATTATAGCCGCCGATAAAACCGGAATCCTCGCTGATGACGGGATGTTTACCCGGCAGACAGTCACATTCTACCGTAATATTAAGCAGGGCATTGATGACAATGCTTTTCTCCTGAATCTTCTTCCAGACGGCTGCCGCTGTTTCGACGAGCTTTTCCTGAAAAACCGTCATATCCGAATTCCAGAATATTTTTAGAGCCATTTCCGGGCACATGGCAATGCACTGAGCACAGCCAATGCATTTTTGTAAATCATATTCGGGATAATCTGGTTCAGAAAGACTGGCTGCTTTTGTCGGGCAGATGTTGACGCAAACACTGCATCTGGTGCATTTCTTTTTATTCAGAACAGGATGATAATCGGAATGCATACGCTGTTTCTGCGCGCGCGATGCAAATCCCATGGAAATGTTTTTGATGGCGCCACCAAACAGAGAAACCATATGTCCTTTGAAATGGGAAAAGATAACAAAACCCTGTGTCTTGTCAAAGACAGACGCTACCTGGACGGTTTTAAAATGTTTATAATCTGCCGGGATGGAAACGATATTTCTTCCATCAATGCCATCGGCGATAATGATCGGACATCCGAGAAAATCAGCCGTGTAACCGTGGTTGGCCGCTGTATTCAGGGAATCTTCGGCGGTGCGCCGGCCGCCGGAATAAAGCACTGTTGTATCAAAAACAAAGGGTTTAGCTCCCTGTGCGGTAAGCCAGCCGGCTATTTCTTTGGCATAGTCAGGAGGCAGATAGCCTTTGTTGCCCCGCTCGCCCCAATGGAGCTTGATTCCGACGCTGTCACCGGAAATAAAAGGTGTCCGGAATTGTTCTAAAAGTTGTCGTAGAACTGCGACGTATGGTTTTTCTGTACCTGTCACGGTTTCAAAGAAAAAATCAGTCATTATAAAACCTCATACTATTTTTCGGATAAATGTCTTCTTTACGATATAAGCAAATTTAGATTTATATTATTTCTTTAGATATCAGATCTCAAAATCTGATATCTAATTGTTTTATTATAAATCTTTTTCTTCTTGTTTGCACGAAAGAAAAATCCAATTGTAAATATGACAAGGTAAATGATGAGGTACCGCGGGAATGCATCATGTAGATTTACAGGCAAGAGAAAGCAAGGGGATGACTTTTTTAGATGGGTAAAGAAGATCAAACTTTACAGTTATAAATCTCGGGAGAGGATATATTCGGCAACCGTGTTTAAGTGATCTTTTTCAGGACAGTCGTTGAAAATACTAAGTTGTGATTTGGCTTCGCTGATATATCTGGACGCAATTTGAAGGGAAGAATCAATTCCTTTATATTTTTTAATTAATCTGAGAATTTCCCGCACCGCCTTTTGTGAGCCTTTTTTGCCGGTTATTATTTCTTTGATTTTGCTTTTCTCTTCCTGCGTGCTTTGTTGGAGGGCGAATATTAGCGGCAGGGTTATTTTGCCTTCTTCCAGATCTTTGCCGATGGACTTGCCGAATTTCTTTTCTTTGGCCATATAATCCAGAGTGTCATCCGTAATTTGAAAAGCCATGCCGATGTTCCTGCCGAATAGCTTCAGAGCATCTATTTTTTCATTTGAAGCTTCACCAAGAATCGCTCCCGCCGCGCAGGCTGCAGAAATCAGAACGGCCGTTTTCTTTTCGACAATGCTGAAATATTCATCCCGGGTCAGGTTGACATCACCGCATTTGATGAGCTGAAATACTTCGCCTTCGGACATAATGGTCGTGACTTCAGACATCAGTTTCAAAATGGCTATATTTTCAATGGATGTCATCAAAATGAAAGACTTGGAATAAAGAAAGTCGCCGACCAGGACGCTCGCGGCGTTTCCCCAGATGATATTGGCCGAACCGCGGCCATCGGAAAGCGGCTCTCATTACGGCAACCGCAAAGACCGGAACTAATCAAAAGCAGAAGAGGCCGGAATCTTTTGCCTCCGCTGTCTATTAAATGGTGCGAGACTTCGGGAATTAATTTAATTTCGGAAGTCGCATTATTATTGATACATTTTTCGACCTTTTGGAGGTCGTTTTTATATGCGGAAAAAACATCCTGAATGAGCATTTATAACCGTACCTTAATTAATTTTCCATTGCCGGACTTGATCCGGCAATCCAGTTCTTTTTTTGTCAAATCGAGTCCCGCATACGCGGGCATTCGAGACTGTGTCACAATGCTTTTTAATGTCATTTCGACCGTAGGGAGAAATCTTTCCGTATAATGACATCAATATTTTAAGCTTCTTCGCCTGCACCTGGAATGACATCTATTCTAATTACTACACAGTCTCATTTGCCGGGGTTCCCTGCGAGATAAACTCCGGCCGGTATCCATTTTATATTCCTCTAATTACGTAGCACCATACTAAATTATTTAACAGAGAACTATAGTGCTGTTATTCTATTCTTACCATGGATCAATAAAAGAGTGAAACGATTCCTGTCTGATCGTTTCCATTTTCGTTTTTTGCCGCTTTACTGACGTGTTATTTCAGCTTGAAATTTACACGGCTGTCTTTAACTTTTTCTTTTTTCTCCGGAGAAAGTGTTTTTGATTCCACAATAAATATGCGGCTGGCGTCGACATTGCCAGACTGAAGAAGCAGTTCTCTGACGTTTTGCGCGCGCCGTTCAGCAAGCTGTCGCAAATCGCTATCCGTCACTTCAATACTGTTCAACAGCAATTTTTCCATATCCTCTGCCGGAATCTTTTTGGCGATGCCAACAAAGTTACGCGGCTTGGTAAATTTCCCGGCATCATAAGTTTTCTTCAGATACTTCTCATATTCCTGAGGTGTAAGCTGAATTTGTTCAAGAGCAATCTGTTCGCCGCCTTTCGACAATATTTCTTTGAGTTTATGCGCTTTGATCCTGCGGTTTAATTCATCTTTTTTAAAACCGGCCTTATCATTTACGGGATCAACATATCCTTCAATATCCAGCTTCAGAGCCGGTCTTTCATAAAGAGCTTTCCCGATGGTTGTTATTTTTTTACGGCTTTCATCTGTAACTAAAGCATTCCCGTAATCAAACTCAATAAAGCTCAACTCTTCGCCGCCGCCGGTAAGAGAGGCTATCAGTGCAAAAGGCGATGTAACGGCTTTAGTGATGAGGTTTACAAGTATCTGCCAGATGATCGGCCAGATTCTAAATTTGGGATCATCGAGGCTGCCGGATACGGGAACATCCAGATTGATTTGCCCTTTGCGGTCAGTTAAAAGAGATACCGCCAGCGTTACCGGTCCTTTAATCGCGTCAGGACTTTCCACTTTATCTCCAAAGGTGAGCTGGTCGATCGTCACTTTATTCTGTGATTCGAGTTTCCTTTTATCCACCAGATAGGTCACATCGAAACTAAGCTTTCCCTTGGTTATGGGATAGCCAAGATACTTGTTCGTATAAGGTGTAACCGGACTCATTTCAATATCTTTGAAACTGATTTTAATATCAACGAAAAGATCTTTGGCCAGCGGATTAATCTTGCCTGCAATGTCGATAGGCGAGCCGTAACCCAGGTTGCCCTTGAGCGTGACATTAGCACGCGTCATAGCCTGAGAAGAAAGCCCGGTTATGCTGCCAGTCATGTTGAGCATATTTGCCGCATAGTTAGGCTTTATGTTATTGTCACGGAAATCAATGTTGCCGCCGCGAAATATTATTTTGCCTATTTTGATATCAGCTGGTTTTTCAGAAGGTTTTATTTCTTTTTTCTTTTCTTCAGGCTTAGCGGGAGGTTGCTTTTTCTCCGGTTCTTTTTTGCCGTCATCGCTTAATATATTCTGAATATTAGTTGTCTTGTCTGGGTTGATGATAATGCGAGAATAGAAATCAGCAAGCGAGATAGTCTTAATACGCAGGAAAAAAGGATTGAATCCTGTCTGAAGCTGATCAAAAGAAAGCGCTTTCCATTTTAGAAAATCATTGGATTGGGCCTTGTCAATAGTAGCAAGATTGTTTACGTAAGCTTTGCCGGAATACTTAATGATAAGTTCATTCTTTTTGTCTTTAGCCAAAGTAAGATTTCCGGCAGTGGAAACCGTACCGCGTGTCACATCAATTTTAACTTTATCGGTAAAGTAGGACTGAAATGCCCGGATGCTGATATTTTTTACATCCAATGCCAAATTGGCATTAAGCGGTTCCAAACCTAACGGTCCATGCGCTGATAATTCACTTTTCTTATCCAGAGTGAACGCCAGATCAATATTGCCCTGTGCGCCTTTTTCCAAGGAAAGATTGGTCGCTTTCAATTGCAGCGGTGTGAGATGAATATTTACCGGCTTATGTGTTTTGGCGTCAATAAAAGTAAAATCTGCTTTATCGATGAAAAAATTATCCAGCCGGAATTTTAATCCGGTTTCCTTTGCAGGGGTTGCGGCGGCGGTTCCTTTGGGGGTAGTCTTTTCTTTTTTTGTTTGCTTTTGCACCAGCTTGAGCAAGTTGATATCACCCTGCTTATTGCGGTGGATAACCAATTCCGGCGATTGAATGGTAATATCAGCAAGATGAATATCCGGTACGAGTGGCTCGACGGATGTCATGTTTATGCTCATGTATGGCATATGCAGAATTTTATTCTTCTGCAAGTCGTCCAGAGTTATTTTTTTGAAAATCGCATTGCCTGATAACACAAGAGAAGGCGATTTGTCTTTATGCATGACAAAATTTAATTTCATTTTCGTGTCGAGCCGTGCGGAGTTAAGTTTAAAGTTCATTTTTACAGGAGAGTAATTCAGATAAAAGGGGATGTCTAAATCCTGAACATTTAGATCAAAACTCGTGGCGCGTGATGTGAGAAAGGGCTGAGTTTTGCCCGCAAGCTCAAATTTATCATCGTTGATGATGGCGGAAAAATTCGGTACGACGTATTCTTGAAGATAGTATTCAATATTGGAAACAAAGGGGATGGAAAGATTCATCTCCCGCACGGTATGATTGGTTTGCCTGGGCCCATCATGAAAATCAATTTTTCCTTTGATAATCTGAATATTGTTTAAAGAAAAAAGAAAAGGCTTCTCTTCTTTGACAGGTTTGGGTTTTTTCTCATACATAGTGATAATGTCGGTAAAGTTATATGAGCCATCCTGTTTACGGAATATGCCGACGTAGGGATTCTTCAAGCTGATTTTTTTCAGAATCAATGCTCTGCGGAAAATTGAAGAAGCCGCATCAGCATTCACATAGAGTTCGTCAAACGCAACGAACGGCAATTTGTTGCCGGGATCTTCCAGCGAAAACCCTTTGATGGTTACAGAAAGTGCAAAAGGATTTATGTCGATTTTGGCGATTGATGTTTTCCTGTGCAGAGCCTCTGAAATTTTTTCAGTGATCAGCGGCTTGAGAACAGCGGGTACAATAAAAAAACCGGCAATGCCGAAAATAACCAAAAAAACAACCAAGCCGATAAGTATCTTTTTGAAAGCACGCATAACCTCACCTTTCTTATTCTTACCAGGGATCAATAAAAGAATGGCCTGCTTCCGGTAATCGTTGAGCGGGCACGGATTTAATGCCCTGCATAATCCACTTGCGGGTATCGGCCGGATCTATAACAGAATCTATTTCCAGATAAGAAGCCATATTGATGGCCTTGCCGCGCTTGTATAGTTCATCAACCAGTTGTTTATATAACTTTTCGCGTTGAGCCGGGTCTTCGATCGCGGCCAACTCCTTTTTAAAACCGGCCTTGATGGCCCCTTCGATGCCCATGGCGCCAAACTCTCCGGTCGGCCAGGCGGCCGTGAAGAAGGATTCATGGAAACCTCCCTTGGTCATGGCCATTGCGCCTAGTCCGTAGCCGCGGCGCAGAACAACCGTGAAATAAGGCACTGTCAAATGCGAGCCGATGACAAACATCCGGCAAACGTGGCGCACCTGCGCGCGTTTTTCTATTTCCGGACCAACCATAAAACCGGGCGTGTCGCACAAAGACAAAATCGGCAAACCATGCGTTTCACAAATCTGCATAAGTTTAGCCGCCTTATCCGCGCCTTCCGCTTCAATGGCTCCGGCCATATGCATACAGTTATTGGCAATTAGACCGAAAGGCCTGCCTTCGATGCGGATAAATCCAGTAATAATGCCGGGCCCGAATTTGGGGCGTAGCTCTAAAAACGAATCCGTATCGGCAAGCGCTTTAATGACCGTCTGCACTTTATAAGCGCGTTTGTTATTTTCAGGAATCAGATCGCGAAGACGAAGCTGATCAGCAGCTTCCCATTGGGGAGTTGTTCCCTGAAAATAGGAAAGATATTTTTTGGCGACAGCGACCGCCTCTTCATCATCGGCTACTTCAATATCCACCACGCCGTTTTGACTTTGCACATCTATCGGACCGATTTCTTCCGGCTTAAAAATACCTAAACCTCCACCTTCAATCATTACCGGTCCGCCCATGCCAATATTGGAATTTTTTGTCGCGATAATAACATCGCAACATCCCAGCAGAGCCGCGTTTCCCGCGAAACATGGTCCGGATACAACGCCGACCAACGGAACTCTTCCGCTTAATTTAGCGAAAGCGCCAAAGGTGGATAAATCAAGGCCAGCTGTCATAATGCCGATAGCATCAACATCTCCCGGCCTTCCACCGCCGCCTTCCGCGAATAAAACCAGAGGCAGGCGCTGCTCAAAAGCCAGTTTCAGCATCCGGTCCATTTTTTTGTGATTAAAATAACCCTGCGTGCCGGCCAGAACTGTGTAGTCATAGGCCATGACCATACAGCGGGATTTGTCATCTTTGAAAGAAGAACCGTTTACCGAGCCGACACCGGCAATCATGCCGTCGGCGGGAGTTTTGCTGATTAAATCTTCTTCAGAGCGCCGCCCTCGTTGAGCAGCGATGGCCAGAGCACCGTATTCAATAAAACTTCCAGCATCGCATAAATCTTCAACATTGGCGCGGGCTGTTCTCTGATTCTTTTTTTGACGTTTTGCCACTGCGTCAGGACGATTTTCATCAAGGCCGAAAGAATGCCTTATGATCATTTCTGCCATTTCAGGACGTATCATTTTCGTGTCTGTGTCTTTTTTCATTTTACTGCGGACTCCATTGATTAACTGAAAGTATTTATATATAAATTAATATAACAATTATATGCATATTTCAAAGGGTAAATTCAGATCCTTGTTTTGTCATTCCGGCCCCCATGCGCGGGATAAACTCCGGCCGGAATACAGTTATTTTTCCCCTCCCTAGGTGGCATGACTAGCGTATAAGACTTTGTAGAAATGGGAGAAAATATCATTGCCTCTCCTCCGCTGGCGGAGGTGTCACGTAGTGACGGAGGTGGAAAAATAACTTTCGGCTTATAATTTGGATAAACATTATGGATGCCTTGAAATTTCCACCCCCTGCCCCCGCCAGCGGGGGACATTATGGCATAGGCAATTCACTGTACGTCGCGATATTATCTTTAAATTAAAAATGGTATAAGAGATGACACATGACTTTGCTATGCACAAATCTAAACAGAGGTTTTATGCAGATATTTGTTGATGCGGATGCGTTCCCGAATGTTATCAGAGACATCTTAATCAAAGCATCCTTGCGTTTAAACATTCCCCTGATCTTTGTGGCTAATAAACCGTTGCGCCTGGAGAAATTGCCAAATGTATCCCTGATTATGGTTCCTGAGGGGGCTGATGTGGCTGATGATCGCATTGCCCAATTAGTACAACCGGGCGACCTCGTGATAACAGCCGATATCCCGCTTGCCGACCGGGTAGTCGCCAAAAAAGCTTTTGCTATTAATCCTCGCGGCAAGCTCTACACGGAACACAACATCAAAGATCGGTTGGCCATGCGTGATTTACTCAATGAACTAAGAGATAATGGCCTGATGACAGGCGGTCCTGCTGAGTTTAGCAAAAAAGACCGACAGGCATTTGCCAACCAGTTGGACAGCTTTTTAATCCGGCAGTTAAAATTAGAAAACGGGGCAAAATGAAAAATACCATGCAGTTTAGAATGCTATAATCAAGTTTCGCTTCTGTCATTGTTTGACTTTCCTGGCAATTCAGCATCACAATCTTTTCATTTCGGCTAAGTGACTGCCGGAATGACATCGATAGAGAATGATAAACTTAGCCGTGCGTTGTGCGGGCGAGTGGATTGAAAATTTCAAAAAAATATAGTAAAAAATACAAAGAGGAAAAGTCATGAATAAACAGCTTTCCTGTTTGTGTTGCGGTAAATGTTGCTTTGTGGATTTGACCGCCTATGCGGAGAAAGAAGATTTTGACCGCTGGCGCGCCGAAAACAGGCAGGACATTCTGGAAATGATCGAACACCGTCATCTTATGTGGGCGGGTGATAGAATGGTTTCTTCGGAAACCGGTGATTATCCTCGGGAATGTCCCTTTCTTTATAGTTCAGGTGATGTGTTTCTCTGTTCAATATACGAGACAAGGCCAATGGTCTGCCGTGAATATCATCCTGGATCTTCGGAGTTGTGTCCGCAATGGAAGAGCAATGTAAAAGGTGAAGAGTGAAGGGTGAAAAAGATCGTTCAATGTTCTACGTTCTAAGTTCTAAGTTCTAAGTTAAATAGTGAATGGTAAAAAATAATTGATTTAGGGTATTAGTCTTACCAACCAATGCTGATGCCGCCACCAACGAACCATCCGCAGTAATCCACCTCCGCTTTGGGATGTCGCGGCGAAAAAAAGTTTACGCCGAAATCATCCATTTTGAGATACCGATATCCGCCTCCTGCTGTGATGTTGAAATTTTTTGTAACTGCAAAACTTACCTTTCCCTCAAATCGGAAACCAGGCGCCGAATCGTCACCTTTCTGCTCCCATGAATTTTCTGATTCCTTAAAGTCTGCGAAGTAATAGCCAAGAGCAAATTCTCCGTTGAAGGAAAGACGTGAGGCCGCGACCGGATAGCGGACAGAGAATATTGCCAGTGCTCCGTTAGCAGATGTCTCCATTTTATAAGCTCCCATACTGTGTGAACCCGAAGCTTCCGCCCAGAAACGTTCGTAACCAAGACCGACGCCGATAATCGGGGTTATCCGGTAAATCGCCCGCACGGAAAAACCATCGGCTGTATTCATTTTGGAAATGTTGCCACCCCATGTGGTGTTTATCCAGGAGATATAGTTGTTTGCCGCTGTCATGGAAATCCAGCTTCTCTCAAACTCTCCCATGATTTCCCAGCGCTGGCCGGCTTTTTCCTGCTCGATGGTAAAAGACGACATGGTGTCTGCTCTGATTGCGTCCGGTGCGAAGATGACCGGAATAGTTATCAGAAAAAACAGGAATATTTGCGGTAGATATTTTTTCATTTATCAACTTCTTTCGGCGTTACAGTCATTATGACATCCTGTTTGCCGAGGCCTTTGGATGTATCGAAAGTGAAGTCCGCGGGAAGCGCGTTGATCTGGCCGGCGCTGGTTTCAAATGTCACCATTCCGGGGGCCTGTTTGATGATTTTTCCGCCCTGCACGCTTACATCAAGTATTGGGTCGAAGGTGATGGTGACTTCAAGCGGAGTTGTTGCATCCACTCCAGTGACGGTTCCATTTCCTGTAACAGGCACACCACGCATCACCTGCGGAGGGCTAAAAGTCAGTCCGTATGAGTAAACGGAGATTTTCTTTTCATCAACGACGGTCCCTTTGGGGTCGGTAAGCGTTAAACGTGTTGTACCCGCCGGAAGCCGGTCTCCGGCGGCAATATCATAAACAGCCGAAGCGGTGTTTGTTTTATTGTCTATCAGATACATATCCGGTGAACCGTAGTTGACGGATTTGCCGCTCGCTGTCGGTGTTGCTGTAAGGTGGTAATTGCTAAGATTGCCGATGTCGACGTTCGGTACGGTGGCCGTTACCGGTGGAGAGACTGTTCCGTCGTAAAAGCCGCTTGCAGCAATTCCGGATGGGGAAATTGCTGTTTCACTCTTTCCACCTGAAAGAATCGCCGTAATTACTCCTCCGGCAACGATTCCACCGGTAATTATTTTGGGAACTTTGCCGATAAAATAATCTCCCTTCTTTTCCATCTCCTGAGTTTTTTTGCCTTCTTCATTGATAAAGAAAGAGGAGCTTGCTCCGCGGGCTTTTACAGCAACAGTTGTATCCGGTGATATGACAAAGCTGCCCAACGCGCCACTGGCGGGGAGTTTAATACCCTCGCGATATTCAGATCCGGTCGTTTTTGCTTCGTCCGCTTTCTTTGGAGGTGTTCCCTCTGTGGGTTTGGGCGTAGGTGCAGGCGTGGGTGTAGGAGTAGCTGCAGGTTTAGCCGTAGGTTTAGGTGCAGGCGTTACAATGGGTGTGGGTGTAATAGGTGTAACGGTAGGTGTCGTAGAAACGGGCTTAACAGTTTCACCCTGATGACAGCAGGGGCAGCGTTTTATAAGACGCCAGCCGCTTGATTTTCCATTGTACTTATACCGGTAACCGACGGGAATTCTCTCGTCGTAAGTGTAAGTGAAAACTTCGTTGTCCTGCTCCGGAGTGACCAAATCTTTTTCCGGCTTGCCGGTTATTGGATTTTTGAAAGGATAATATTTTACAAGCTTAATAGTTATTTTTACGTGCACCGTAACTTTGTATTTTTTCTGTTCATAGGAAAGTTGGTTCTCACTTTTTTCACAGATCCCCGCGTGTCCCTCCGCGTTGATTTTGATTTTCCCCTTTTCTTCGCCAGCCTTGACAAAGTCCGAATGATCTATTTCTCCATCCTTGATGGCGTTGCTTATGGCCGTGTCGAGCTTGGCAAGAATATTACCGCTTTCACCGGCTTTGAACAGATAAACACTTTTGCCCTTGGAAGAAGTTATTTTCTTACCCTGCAAATCCTTTAATACCTGCTTTTTGGCCATATCGACAATCTGGCTGATGGTACGGTCGCATTTTTTTACGGGAACTTCTTTTTCCAGAGAATGATCCTTATCGCATTTGTCTTTGCCGGGACCGCCGCAGACGGGGCAAGTCAGACAATGCCTTTCGCAGAATACCTTGCCGAGATCATGTTGAGCGGTGCTTATCTCCTTTTCCTGCTCGTCACAGACGAAAAACTCCGTCTCGACATCGACATGGCACATTTCCGTGCTTTCTGCTCCGCTTTTTATATCCTTCATCGTGACGGGATATGAACCTATTTCGATAGTTTCCGTTGTTGTTCCTGCGTAAAGAGATATGTTTGTAATGAAAAAGAATAAAGAGAAAAGAACAAGTCTGACGAGGACTACGGTCAATGTGTTTACAAGCCGCATAAAAGCCTCCTTGTTTGATAAAAAACAAAACTTGTTGTTTGTTGGAAAAGAACATTCTTTTTTTATTGGATGGAATTATATGAAGAAGGTTTTCGTGTGTCAATGGAATATTTGCAGAAAAGATATAAAAGCGACTATGCTCAAGAAAAAAAGCAAATTACGTCTGGATAAATGACCTGGGCCACCATATTCATTTGATTTAGCTGATTGTTTTGCCGAATAAATCGTATTCGTCAACAGCGGTTATTTTGCATTTTACAATGTTGCCGATTGCAGAAGTGGAATCTTTTATGTAGGTAACGCCGTCTATTTCCGGTGCCTGTCTGCGGCATCTGCCAATGTAGGCGTAATCTTCGCGGTCGCTTTCCCCTTCGATAAGCACTTCCTGAATCGAGCCGATCAGCGTTTTGTTGATAGCGGCGGAAATTGCCGCCTGCTCATTCATGATTGTTTCGCGGCGACGTTCCTTTTCCTTTTCTGATACCTGCGATTTTAAGTTCGCGGCGATTGTTCCTTCTTCCCGCGAGTAGGTAAAAACGCCAAGATGGTCAAACTTTGTTTCGTTCACGAAATCAAGCAAACGGTTAAATCTTGTCGGCGTCTCGCCCGGGAATCCGACAATGAGAGATGTTCTCAGAGCGATGCCGGGAATTATTTGGCGCGCCTGAGCGATAACTTCTTTGATTTTTGCGCCGGTGACTTTACGGTTCATCGCTTTTAAAATATCGTCGTCGATGTTCTGAATGGGCAAATCAATATAGTTGCAAATTTTTTCATTGGCGGCAATGGTCTCCAGTAATTCTGTGGTGACACGCGCCGGATGAGCGTAAAGCAGACGTAACCATTTAACGCCTTTGATTTTAGTCATATCGTTTAACAGAGCGGACAGGCGCGGGCGGCCTTTTAAATCCCTGCCAAAACTTGTGGTGTCCTGAGCGGTGATAATTATTTCCTTTATTCCTCTTCTGATTAGTGTTTCGGCTTCTTGAAGAATATCATCCGGTTTGCGGCTGCGTGCCTTACCTCGAATGGAGGGTATGACGCAGTAGGAACAGCGATTGGAACAGCCGTCGGAAATTTTTAAATACGCGCTTGCAGCGGTTGAAGATAATATCCGCTGGTGCTTGAAGTTCATTAAAAAATCAGGTTTGGTGATTACTGTATTCCGTTTGTGTTTTTCCTGATTTAATTTGTCTATATGGCTGACGATGTTGCCAACTTCTCCTGTGCCGATAAATAAATCCACTTCCGGCATCTGGGTGAAAAGTTCTCGGCCATAGCGTTGGGCGAGACAACCGGCGACGACAATCCGCAGCCGCTGGTTTTTCTTTTTTTCTTCGGCCAGCATTAATATTTCTTCGATGGCTTCTTCCTTGGCGGGATTGATAAAGGCGCAGGTGTTGACGATGACAATGTCAGCGGAATCATTACTATCAACAAGTATGCTGCCGGATTGATTTAAGAGGCCTCCCATAACTTCCGAATCAATCAGATTCTTTGGACAGCCCAGACTAATGATACGTATTTTTTTATTATTTGATTTCTTCAACTGGGGAGCTTTCTAATGAGAACTTTTCTGGGTTTTGCGCCATCCGACGGCCCGACAATTCCTTCGGACTCCATTTTTTCAATCATTCGCGCCGCCCTGTTGTAACCGATTTTCATGTACCGCTGGACAAGTGATATGGATGCCTGTCCCAGTTCTCCGACCAACGCCACGGCTTCGTCATATTTTACATCGAAATCATCATCACCTTCATGTTGAGTCTGCGCGGCGGCCAGTGCGAATTTTTCGATGGAAGAATCGTACGCCGGCTGCGCCTGCATTTTAATAAAATCAACAATACGCGAGATTTCTTTGTCCGAAACGTAAGCGCCGTGGATGCGGGAAAGTTTGGATGTGCCCGGTGGAATAAAAAGCATGTCTCCGGCCCCGAGAAGTTTTTCCGCTCCCTGCTGGTCAATGATTGTGCGCGAGTCAATTTTGGAAGAAACCTGAAATGAAATACGCGTGGGGAAATTAGCCTTAATCAAGCCGGTGATGACATCAACAGAAGGCCTCTGCGTGGCGATGATAAGGTGAATACCGGCTGCACGAGCCATTTGCGCCAGACGCGTCAGTGATTCTTCCACGTCCCGCGGCGCAACCATCATCAGATCGGCTAATTCATCGATAATTACGACAATGTAAGGAAGTTTTGTGTGTTTTATTTGCTGCTCAACGTTGGCACTGTCAGTTGTGTCGGTTGTTTGTTCAGGTTCTATATCAGGATCAACCTGTTTGGGTAGCGCCAGAACAGTTTTGCTCTTCAGGCCTTTTAAAAGCAGTTCGTTATAGGCGTCAATACTTTTTGCCTTGAGATCGTTGAGTATCTTGTAGCGTCTTTCCATTTCTTCTACCGTCCAGCGCAGCACCTGCGAAGCTTTTTTCGGATCAACGACTACAGGATGTATTAAATGTGGAACGCCTTCGTAAGAAGATAACTCCAGCCTCTTGGGATCAATCATCAGGAATTTGACGTCATCCGGCTGAGCTTTAAAAAGGATACTGCAGATCATGGCGTTGAGAGCGACGCTTTTACCGGAGCCGGTAGTGCCGGCAATGAGCAGATGAGGCATTTTTGTCAGGTCGGCGACCACGGGTGTGCCCACAAAATTAACACCCAGCGCAATCGGCAGACGGAAAGATGATTCCAGAAAAGACTCGTTGTCGAGGACTTCTTTGAGAAAAACCGGCTCTCTTTTTAGATTGGGTATTTCGATGCCGATGACAGATTTGCCTGGAATGGGGGCAAGGATACGAATACTCGGCGCCATCAGCGCTAAAGCCAGATCATCGGAGAGATTGACTATTTTGTTGATTTTAACACCCGGGGCCGGTTCCAGCTCGTACATTGTGATTACAGGTCCGGGCATTACTTCTACCACACGTCCGTCAACACCGAAATCGGATAATTTCTTTTCCAGAATACGGGAGTTGGTAACCAGAGAGTCACGTTTTACCCGGACATCCTTGTGCTGGGCCTCTTCCAGTAATGTAAATGGAGGCAGTTGGAACTTTTCGTCTGTGGTGTTTTTAGTGAAATTAAAATTGGTTTGCTCGATTTTTTTGAGATTTATTTTTTTTACAACCGGTGGAGTATCTTCGATAATCACCGCTTGCGGTTTTTTTTCTATTTTTACACTGTTGAGAACATAATTTACAAATGAAGAAATACGGCTTTTGCAGAGATTGAATAGTGCTGCGAAAAATTGAGTGATTCTTTCTGTTACAGACATAATTGAAAATTCAATCATGAAAGTCAGTGCTACCACAAAAGTCAGAATTAAGATGATATACGTTCCCGCAACGTTAAAAGATATTCGTAGAAAGTCGACAAGGGAAACACCTATTAATCCGCCGGTGCCGTTCTTCAGCGATTCTCCGTAAACGGTAATGCTTCCATGGAAAAGAAGAGCCATAAGGCCGGCAAAAGAGAGAACAAAAAATAAAAACCCGACAATTCTTTTGGTGTTAATAGTAAACGCCGGTCTTAAAAAATATTTAAAACTGCAAGCCAGAAGAATGAACGGAAAAAGGAATGAAGAAATGCCCAAAAGGCGAATCAGAGAATCGGCTGTATAAGATCCGACTTTGCCGGTAAAATTATGAGTTGCCTGGCCACTAACAACAAAATGGGTAAATGAAGGATCTTGCGGACGGTAGGAAACCAGACACAAAAGCAAAAATAAAGCCAGGGAAAGACAAACCACTCCTTTAATCTCCCTGGTTCTTTTATTATCCTTTTGTTTCTCGGTTATTTTCTCTTCCATATTATTTTTGTACTTTAAAATAATAATTTGTCAACCGCAAGAATTATTTCAGAAAAAAGAGGATTTGACAAGTAAAGTAAGAATCTTTATTTTCCGCATCCGGCTTTTGTCTTTATATTGATGAAGGGTATTGCTTAACTTTCTTTAGTGCTTGTGTTTTCAATTTTCTACAGCCGTACTTTTCTTTTCAAACAGGCTCACACAGTTCTTTCCTCTATGTTTCGATGTGTAGAGAGCCTCATCGGCCGCGTGGATAAGAGCTTCCTTTTCATCGGCATTTCCCGGAAAAGTAGAGACTCCCAGGCTGATAGTGACATGCAGTTTTTGATTCTCATGGGGTATTTCTATTTCGGCAACGCTCGCGCGTATTTTCTCGGCGACGATCATGGCCTGGCGGGAATCAGTTTCGGGCAGGATCATGACGAATTCTTCACCGCCATAACGCGCCGTGATATCCTCGGAGCGTGAGATTCTCTTGGCGGCTACGGCCACGTCCTTCAACACCTTGTCGCCCAGTTGATGGCCATAGGTGTCGTTGAAAGATTTAAAATTGTCAATATCCATCATGATCAGCGAAAACTTTTTGTTATGACGGCGCGAACGTTTTATTTCCTGATCCAGGAGAAGTTGAAAATACCTGTGCACATAGAGCTTGGTCATGCCGTCGGTCGTGGCCAAGTCAAAGAGTCTTGCATTTTCGATGGATATGGCGGCCTGAACGGAAAAGCTTCGGAGAATTTCCAGACGTTCCGGCGTAAAAGCATTCTCACTCAGGTTGTTTTCCATATAAAGGATGCCCGATAATTTGCCCTTGCTCATGATGGGGGTACAGAGAATGGATTTGCACTGTACTCTCATGATGTAGGGGTCGCTTGTAAAGAGGCCTTCTTTCAAGGCATTGCCCAGGACAATGTCTTCCCCGCTGTGATAGACGTAATTGACGATAGAACGGCAGATTTCAGAGCAATCTTTTAGCGGCATGGATTGCATAACCATAGATTCGTTTTTATCTATATCTTCACTGGCCTCAATAGTCAGTTCACCATCCGACTCCAGAATCAGATATCCGCGCTGGGCTCCGGCATTGGTAATGGATACATTCATGATCTTTTGCAGAAGACGGTCCAGCATAATTTCACTGGAGATAATTTGGGAGACCTTCATGGCTGTGGACAGGTCGAGTATTTTTGTACTGCTTGTGGTTTCGGTGGCTCCACTTAATGTCAGGCTGCCCGATGAACCGCTCACCGTTATAGTTCCGGTGGCTTGCTGCTTTTGTTCTCGAGGGATCAACGACGCGTACTTTTCCTCCAGTTCTTTGGCCTTTTCTGAAGCTCCCCATGATAAATAGGATTTGTGAGCCTTTTGCATGAAAAACCCGGCCTCATCCTTACAGGAAGAATCGAGATATAAGAGTGCCAGGCGTTCACAGGCAATGGCTTCTTCCTGCTTGTAACCATTGACCATCGCGCCTTCAATAGCCGCGTGATAGTGTTTCTGCGCCTCCTGGAAGCGTCCTCTCATTCTCATCATTTCTGCGGCCACAAGGTCATATTTGTGCCGGAAATTTTCAGGACAGGATTTTGCCCACCTGAGCATTTTTATCTGGTTGGCCTGGAGATAAATCAAATATTTTGCTTTTCTCAGTGAATCAGCTTCGGCATAAGATGCTGTGAGCGTCAGCGAATAGTATAAATAGAATTCCGGTATATGCAGATTTCCCAGGGCAGTTTTTTTTCTCACAATCCGTTGCATATCACGGACAAGATTGCGGCATTTTGAGTATTCACCAAAAAGATAATTTATTCTCAATCTGACCAGGGAGAAGTAAAATGTGCCGAGCATGTTGTTTTCAGCTTTATAATAATTAGTCTGCTCTTCCTCATCAAAACCATCTCTATTTAAACTGCCTCTGCTTTCGGTCAGACCTTTAAGACAGAGACACATACTTGTGTTTTCCATGTAGTTGCGCGCGATAAAAGGATCCTTACCTCCCAGTTGAAAATCTTTGTACTTTCCGTATTCCTCCAGAATGTCATCGATGTTGTCTCCCAGCATGATGCGGGTCATACCTATCAGATTTACGCTGTGTCCGCTGAAGATCAGGTCGCCGTTTTCGATCCCGTTTTTGTAGGCGTTTCTGAAGTAATCAAGATCGTATTTAGCGTGTTTCTGCCAATGCTGGATAAACATCGGGAAAGCAAATTCTACCCGACATCTGTTCTTTTTGTCGGCTATCTTTTCATTGACTTTTAATGCCGTTGATCCGAACCTGTAGCCGTGCTGATAAAACCCGAGGGAAGATCCTACAATGGAACCCATGGCAATATAGGCGAAGGGAGAATATTCGAAATTGATATCAAAGTCTAACAAGCGATCAACTCCGGTAATGACGATGTATGCAAATAAATTGGGATTATAATAAAACGCTACGGTGCCGGTATGGATTGCCAGGTAAGCGTAAGATAACTTTTCCCATAATTCCAGAGTAGGATTTTTAAACGACATGGACGGATGCACCCGCACATATTCGGCAGCTAATTCTTCCATATGACTTAGATTTCTCGGTTCGGAAATATATTGCATATTGATTAAATCTTCTATCTTCTTACGGCCGAATCGTAATCTAAGCTTCAGCAATTCCCACCCCAGACGGACATCGCTTGGATTTGTAGGTGTCTTGTATCCAACCATTTTCATGCCTTCCAAACCCACCCTCAGTGCGGCTTCATAGTTTCCCTGTGTTGTGTAGAGTACTATCATCAAGGTATAAACATTGGCCTTGTCAATATTCGATTTTGTGTTTTTTACCACAATATCAAATATTTTTTCGGCTTCACGGAAGTTCAGATTGAAATACTCGCATTCTATTGCTTCTCTGTATATGGAATAGGTAAGTTCGTAATGGCTTTTCCAGCAATACTCAGGCAGGAGTCCGATGGCGGTTTTTAAATAAGATGAAGCCGAGGCGTATGCCGTCGATTTTTTCGATTTCTGCGCGGCTTGCAAATTAAGCTTCGCCAGCATAATTTCTTCGTCCGCTCCACTTATGAACCGGATTCCTCTGTTGAGCTGATCGACAATATAAAATATTTTTTCGTTAAGATTATTAGCTCCGGTTTTTTTGAGTACGTTACTGCCGATACGATAATGCATGGCCGCCTTTTCTTTTTCCGGTATCATGGAATATACCGCTTCCTGAATGCGGTCATGGTGAAACTTGTAAATGTTTCCATGAAGGCTGATCATATCTTCTTGAATCGCGGAGGTGAGATCGGCAAGAGTTTCGTCGATTGATTTTCCGGAAACAACAGACAATGACTCAAGATCGAACCTGTTGCCGGTGCAAGCGCATATCTTTAGTACTTCCTGAGTTTTCTTCGGGAAATGGGATATTTTTTGGGCCATAAATTCTATAACGTTTTCGGTAACCTGCATCTCCCGTATTTTATTTATATCCCATTCCCATCCGGTTTTGGGATTCAGTTCCAGCAGATGATTATCGTAAACGTTTTTCAGAAACTGAATAACGAAGAATGGATTGCCGGCCGTTTTCTTGTTGATGAGCTCGGCAAGAGGCATGGATCTTTCAGCATCACATAAAAGCACATTCATGATGATCATATTGATGCTGGTCACATCCAGAGGGCCAAGTGTTATGCTGTGTATATTTCTGCCTTTCTTATGAATATTATTAAGCGTGAGTGTAAGAGGATGGGCATCATTTGTTTCGTTATCCCGGTAAGCTCCTATCAAAAACAAATATTTTGTTTCATAAGTGGTCATTAAGTTTTCCAGGAACTTTAAGCTGGCCTGGTCAGCCCACTGGAGGTCATCTAAGAAAATCACCAAGGGATGTTTTTCAGTTGTAAAAATATTTACAAAGTTTTGAAATACCAGGTTGAATCTATTCATTGATTCTTCCGGACCAAGTAACGGTAAGTCGGGCTGTTTATGAATGATAATCTCCAACTCAGGTATGACGTCAGTTATGACTTTCCCGTTTGGTCCCAGGGCGGAAAGCAGTTTTTTCCTCCACGATTGAATTTTTTCCTCGCTCTCGGAGATTATTTGCCGAATGAGTCCCTGAAAAGCCTGAATAATAGCGCTGTAAGGGACATCTTTTCTAAACGGGTCATATTTACCAAAAATGAAATAACCCTTTTTAGCAATAATCGGTTTGTAAATTTCATTAACCAGAGCTGATTTGCCGATTCCCGGCTGGCCTGTCACAAGCATCATTTCGCTTAAGCCCTTGCACGTTCGCTCAAAGCATCTCATTAATTCAATTCGTTCATTTTCACGATCTACAAGACTACGGGGGATATTGAATCGTATGGAAATATCCTTTGTTGCTATGGGGAATTCATCAATCTTGCCGTTTTGATTCAAAAGATTCAGACATTCGTCGATATCAGCCATTAATCCCAGACAACTCTGATATCGCTCCTCCGGATTTTTTGATAACATCTTCAAAATAATGGCGGACAATACCGGCGGAATGGAAGAGTTCACATCACTGGGAGACAAAGGCTGGCGTGCAATATGCGAATGAATTAGTTCCATCGGATCCTTGTATTTAAAGGGAACCTCGCCGGTCAGCATTTCGTAAAAGGTTGCACCCAGGGAGTATATATCCGTGCGGTAATCCACGCCCCTGTTCATCCTGCCGGTTTGCTCCGGGGACATATATGACAGGGTTCCTTCAATAACATCAGGATTATACAGCTCGTCATTTACATGTGTTAAGATTGCGGAAATACCGAAGTCGGTTATCTTGACTTCACCCTTTTCCGAATTGATCAGGATATTATCAGGCTTTATATCCAGATGAATAATATTATTCTTGTGAATTAATCCCAGTGTTTCGGATACTTTTGCTGAAATCTGTAAAAATGATTTTAATCCAAACTTTTCTATTTTTAATGTCTCTTTAATCGATTCACCGCCGAAATCCTCTTCGATAATGGCGTATTTGTCATCATGCTCAACAAGATCATATATTTTGATGATGTTTTGTATATCAAGATTTTTTACAAGATTATATTCCTGTTTGAATCGTGCAATTTCCGAAGGTGTTGGATATGCGGTTTTAAGCAGTTTAATGATGAACGGCTGAGTTTCATTTTCTTTGTTTCCGCGGTAAATAATTGAATTTCTGGTTTCGTGTATCTTTTCAGTTAGAATGTAATTTGCAAATTTTTCCATGATTTTTCATCTTTCCTATTGCAAAGAATTACTTAATGAAGCCACTGATATAACTAGAAAAATTTTACATCAATTCTGATTATGAAATTATTTTGAGTATCAAATAATTTGTTAATTAATTCAAGCGGAAATTTATTTATAAAAATTCTTAATTAAACTTATTGCTGAATTACAGCTTGGACTCTTTCACGGAAGAAAATATCTTTTTTTCAGTTTTGCTGCTGCAAATAAAAAATTTCTATTTATTGACGATAAGTAAAGTAAACAATCCTAAAATCCAGCAATAGTAAGCAAAATATTTCAAGCGCGCTTCACGGATGACAAGAAAAAAAAGTTTAAGAGATATAAAACCAGCTATCATGGAGCAGATGAAACCGGCAAGATATAGCCAAATTTCCGAAGATGGAATTTGCTTGAAGTAACTGGATTCTAATATTACGGCGCCGCTAACGGCCGGCAGGGAAAGCAGAAAGGAAAAACGTGCTGCCGTGAACCGGTTTAGCTTGCGAAAAATGCCGGCGGTTATAGTAGCTCCTGAGCGGGAAATACCTGGTAAAAGGGCCACAGCCTGGGCGAGCCCGATTAAAATGCTGTCTGTAAGATTCATATCTTTTCCGTCGCGCCGGGCATCCGTTACTTTGTCGGAAAAAAATAGCAGGAATCCCGTAATGATTAAAAAAAATGCTGCTGCCTGAGCTGATCCGAAAATGCCATGTAAATAGTCTTTAAATAAGAAACCGAAAAAAGCGACAGGCATGGTGCCGATAATTAAAAAAATAAAGATCTTTCTTAAAGAGATGATTTCCTTTGTACTGAAAAGTGTTACCGATTGGTTGGGCAGAAGAGCTTTGAGCATCCTCCAGATATCAACGCGGAAATAGAAAGCGACGGCAAACAGTGTGCCCAGATGCACTATTGCGTCAAAAGCAACTCCCGGTTGATGAAAATCCGGGAAAAAACTTTGAAGAATAACAAGATGAGCGGAGCTGCTAACAGGAAAAAGTTCGGTCAAGCCTTGGACTATGCCTAAAATTATAACAGTAGAGAGGTTCAAGTAGTCTCACTTTCTAAGTCTTTAATATTTAAGTTTTCCGTATTCTGCCAGTAGTTATAATTTTTTATGATTGTATTTCTTACTTTTTCAATCAACTCATGGCGGTTTTCAATATTTAAATTATTTACTTCTATCGGTTCGCCGATAATCAGTTTTATGGGACGGGGAATTATTCTCAGCGATTTTTGGGGCATGATTTCATCACTGCCGATAATAGTAACAGGCACAATCGGCGCACCAGATTCAATGGCGAGATAGAAAGCTCCCTGTTTAAAAGGTTTGATATCGTCCTTGCGGCTTCTTATGTCTTCCGGGAAGGTCATAATTGATTTTCCTTTCCATATTTGCAAAACGGCTTTGTCAATGTTTTTCATTGCTTCTTTTCGATTGTTCCTGTCGATTCCAATGTATCCGGCGCTTCTCATTGCCGCGCCGAATATAGGAATGCAGAATAACTCTTTTTTAGCGATCCAGCGGAATTGTACAGGTATGCAGGCCAGAGCAATTAAAATATCAAAATCGCTTTGATGGTTAGCCATAAAAATTTGCGGTTTGCCGCGCAAAAGATTTTCTCTGCCAATTACTTTAACTTTTATATTGCATATAAGAAGTAAACTTTTAGCCCACAGATTAGCCACCTTGTGCACTTTATTGTCGGCGTCGGAGAAGATTGAAAAAACTATAGACCAAAAGGACATAAATAAGGTTATAACTAAACCTAACGTTACTAATAGTACTGAATAAAGCATAAACGCCCTTATTTTTGAGGCAAATTACTTAATTCATGCCGCTTATACTGGATAATTCGGCTAAAGAACTTCAGTGCGCATTGCTTCTGAAGTTTTAGCCTCATTACAACTTACAGATATTACTGTGCTTCGCTTGTCATTTCCAGGTTTAATTAAAATTGGAATTTATTTTGTAAATATTTACTTAATAATGTTATTGAAGTCAATAATGAAATATATTTTTGAGAAATAAAATGAATGACTTAGCAATCAATTCTTCAAAGCGCCTATGACACTATTTGGCGCCTGATCATTCGAGTTTGAATCTATTCTCCCTAAACAGCTTTATACAAGTGTCCACTACTTTGCTATCGTAGAGAATTCCGGCGTTATCTTCAATCTCTGTGAGCGCACTTTGCAGTCCTAAAGAAGGTCTGTAAGGTCGATAGGATGCCATGGCCTCAACCACATCGGCAACCGCAAGGATGCGGGCTTCAATGAGAATATCTTCACCCTTTAACCCTTGCGGATAACCAGAGCCGTTTATTCTCTCATGATGTTGGTAAACAATGTCGGCTAATGGCCAGGGAGATTCAACATCTTTCATTATTTCATAACTATACTGGGTGTGAGCCTTGACAAGAGAGTACTCAAGGTCGGTCAGTTTTGTCGGTTTACACAGAATTTCCGATGGTATAGAAATTTTCCCGATATCATGAATGGCGCCGGCCATACGGATTGCTTCAATTGAATCCTGGGGAAGACCCATCTCGGTGGCAATCATGCGGGCCAGATCGGCGACTCTTTTCTGATGTCCGGCCGTATAGGGGTCTCTTGCTTCCGATGCTGTACCTAATACCTGAATAGTTGTTCTAATAGATTTTCGTAAATTCCCCAATATAGTAGTGATTTTCTCTTCGGCCTGTCTGCGCAAAGAGATATCTTCGTAAATGACCTGAGACTGTTTTTTACCGCTCCAAAAGATTTCTTTTCGAAAAACATGGAGATGGCGTATTTCGCCGTTTTTCCTTATGATACTTATTTCATATTCAGATGGGCCAAACTCACCCAGCAATCTTTTTTGCTTTCTTATCAGAAACTGAGTATAACTCTCCGGCGTATAGCGATCCTGTATTGGTATTTTTTTAAGTTCTTCAATGCTGTCATATCCATACATATCCAGAACAGCCTTGTTGGCATAAATTGTTTCGCCTTCTAATGTTGATATGCGTACTCCCAGCGGTGAATTGTCAAGGGAGTGGCGGAAATTCTCTTCACTTTTTTGCAAGGATTCCTCTATTTGTTTGCGCTTGGTGATTTCCCTTCCTTCGCCTAAAATGGATATAGGTTTTCCATTTTCGTCCATAATAAAACTAAACGAGGCTTCAATCCATATAAAGCGGCCGTCTTTACAGCAGCATTCAAGTTCCAGTAAAACCTTATAGGACGGAGCTGTCGACGCCTTTTCCATCTCCCTGGAAAAAGTATCCATTGCTATCCTTGAAGACTTTTTCGTGAGAAGTTTATACATGGGGAGTTTTAGAACATCTTCCGTTGTGTATCCCAATAATTTTTCCACGGAAGGGCTTACATACGTTATTTTCAGGTCCAGATCCATTAGCCAGACCTGATCTTTCATGTGATCGGCCAGCAAACGGTATTGAGCTTCGCTCTGTTTCAGCAGCTCTTCCGTCTTTCTGCGTTCGGTGATATCACGTATAATTCCTCTAAACCCGATTGGTTTGCCTGATGAATCTTTCTGTAACAATGCAGATTGTTCGATGTATCTTTTAGTCCCGTCTTTTCTTATTATCTGCCAGTCGAATTCTTTAGTAGATTCTCCTGTTCGATAAACTCTATTAAACGTTTGAAAGACTTTTCTGGCGGTATCTTTACCCATATACTGCCGGTTGTTCATACCCATTAATTCTTTTCTGGAATAACCGAGAAGGCTGCAAACTGAATCGTTAAAGAACGTGAAATTGCCGGCAAGGTCTATTTCATAGTACCCTTCTTCGGTGGTTTCAAGAATAGACCGGTACTTATATTCGTTTTCGCGTTGAGCTTTTTCTGCAAGCTTGCGGGAGGTAATGTCTGTAATAATGGCAATTAAATATGTTTCTTTATGATGATTAATTATCTCCGCAGAAAAAAGGCCGTCAATTATTTTTCCGTTTTTACTCCTGAACTTCATCTCGCAGTTTTCAATATGGCCCTGCTTCATCAGCTTTTCCAGGGCTTTCTTTCTCTTGTTCTGGTGTACAAAGATATTTAGTTCATCGCTGGTTTTCCCGATAACTTCCTCCCGTGAGAAAGCAAATGTTTTCAAGGATGTTTCATTGATGTCTATCAGTGTTCCTTCCGGCATTTTCATCAAAACTATTGATGAAGGGTTGAGCTTGAAAAGAAGATTAGAATTTTGCAGCCAATCTTCCCGCTCGTGGGAATTATTCTTTTTGACGTTCATATTTTTGGAAGCGGAAATGTTTTGCGATTTTTTTGTTTTGACGACTAATGATTTACGGGAAGTTGTGGTCTTTTTATGCTGAGAGTTCTTCGTTGCTGTTTTGATTGCCTTCATCCTTCCATCCGGTCCGTCTTTTGTGGACTCTTGAAGATGTTCTGCAACAGTGCTAAACACTTTTAATTATAAAAGAATTAAACATGTGTGTCAATCAATAAGTGATAATTAGCAAAAAGTATCTTATTCTATAGACATCAAAGAATTCCAACGTTCCCATTCTGTAGCACAGGGAAGATTATTATTTTTGAGTAGATTAACGATTGCCTCTTCATTAAAGCGCAAATAAGGGTTGATCTGGCGTTCGTCGGCTATGGTTGAATAGACGTGATTGCCGTTATATGATTTCAGGTAGCGATCAATATGTTCATTATTTGGTTCCAGATGCCTGGCGAAGGCAAGGGAATCGTTAATATAATCATGACCGGCGTAAATTATTGTTTCATCGGGTAAGGCCATCAACCGCTTAATGGATAGATAAAAATTTTTCTGATTGCCGGAAAAACAATTACCCACTGTTCCGTTAAAAATAGTATCGCCGGTGATTAAAATGCTTCCCGTATGAAAGCAAACAGAGTCGTCCGTATGTCCGGGAGTCCGGTAAACCAGGACTGTTTCTCCATCAATCATAATTTTGTGATTGTCGGAAAGGGTAGCAGAATTTAAAAATTTTGCGCAGGTAGATTTAAGCAGGTGATCATTGCCGGATGTGTGATCGTAATGCGAATGTGTGTTGGTAACAAATTCAAGCGCCAGGTTAGTGGTTTTCAAAAAAGACAGTATTTCTTCCCATGCACCGCCATCAACAGCCATTGCCTGTTTTTTCCCATGTATTACGTAGGCGAAATTATCAGATCCATAACGAAATTGCTCAATATTTAACATATAAAACCTTATTATAAAGTCCTAAAATATTTTATTGCTAGACATTGATTTTAATCAGGACTAATTATTTAATGTATTGAATATAATGAAAATGGCATTTATGTGTCAAGGTAATCGTAAAAATCGATTTCGTATAGGCTATTCACATTTTTAGAAAACATTTGACAAATTAAGGTCTTGGTAATAGTATTACAGGGCTTTTTACAATGGAGGCGCTATAAGCGCTTTTTTTAATTTTCAGGTTAATTATTTCAGGGGTGATTTTCAAACAGTGCAAAGAATTATGACAAAAAAAAGAGCATTGAAGATTATTGCCAATTTCCCCCATGCGGGTGTTCTTGTGGTCGGAGATGTGATGGTTGATCATTTCATCTGGGGAAATGTTTCCCGTATTTCACCTGAAGCTCCTGTGCCTGTAGTTGATGTCCAAAAAGACAGCATTTTGCTTGGTGGCTGTGCCAATGTGCTCAATAACATTTACGCGATGGGAGGTAAAGTTTATGTGGCCGGTGTTATCGGAGCCGATAATATAGGGAAAAAACTGCTTGTGGAGTTGCACGGACGAAAGATTGACACAAAAGGCATTGTCGTGGAAAAGGGACGGCCGACTACTCTGAAAACGAGAATTGTCGCGCACGGACAGCAAATGGTGCGTTTCGACAAGGAAAACAGAAAGCCTATTCCTAAATCCAGCACCGATAAAATTCTGGAATATGTAAAATCATTGCGCGGAAAAATCGGAGCCATTGTTATTTCCGATTACAACAAAGGAGTTATTTCCAGCGAGCTTATCGAAGGAATAAAGAAAATAGCGGAAGATTCAAAAATATTCATTTGTCTTGATCCGAAACAAAGCGATTTTTCCATATATAAAGGGGTGCATGTGATTACTCCTAACCATCATGAAGCCCAGCGTGCTGCCGGTATGGAAATTACCAATGCCGATGATCTTCAGCGATTAAGTGAATCCCTTTTAAAAAAATATGCCTTTCATGCAATGCTCATCACTCGGGGAGAAGAAGGCATGAGTCTTTTTGAAAATGGCCGGAAAATTGTTCATACTCATTTTTCGACTCAAGCCAAAGAAGTTTATGATGTGACCGGTGCCGGTGATACAGTTATCGGCATGCTTGCCCTGGGTCTCGCCGCGCGGGCTAATATAAAAGAGGCGACATGCCTGGCTAATCTGGCCGCGGGTATTGTGGTCGGAAAAATTGGCACGGCCACTGTCTCTCAGAAAGAACTTATAGAAGTATTATGAGCAAGCCGAACTCGGCTGAACCGGTAAAACTGGTCTTCAGCATTTTTGCGAAAGATACTCCACTGTTAAACGAGACGATAAAAATTTTGTCCTCAGCATATGGAATGCCGGATTTTGTAAGCGAAGAAATGCTCTTTGATTATACGAATTATTATAGCGCTGAAATGGGAGAGAATCTTGTGCGGCGCTTTCTGTCCATGGAAAAATTAATCCGGCCAGAGGAATTACCCGATATAAAGCTGGCAACAAACAGTATTGAAGACAGGTTGGCATTGGATATTCGGAGGCAGGTTAATATTGATCCCGGTTATATATCAAAGGCACATTTGATATTGGCTACTGGCAAGGCGTATACGCACCGTCCCTATTTGCGGGATGGAATTTATGCCGACTTGACCCTGATTTATCAGGGGAAGAAGTTTTGCTCTTTACCCTGGACTTACCCTGATTATGCGGATGAAAAGCAACTCTTAATGCTTGGTAAAATCAGGAATAGATATTTATTGCAGTTAAAAATGCCACAACAGTTAAAACGGGCATGAACCCTGACGCAAGCTGAGGAGTATCTTGCCCCCCGTTTTGTCCCGACAGTGTCGGGATTCAACTTATCAATTCTAATACGCTTTGTTTTAGGAATTGGAGCTTCACAATAAAAAATACGTAAAGTTTATTAAATTGGTATATGGTGTACAAATGATAAAAAGCATGACCGGTTATGGCCGGGTAGAAACAGTTCAAGAAGGCAGAAATATTATTGTGGAGGCTAAGTCTGTAAATCATCGTTTTCTGGAAATATTTCTGCGGACGCCTTCAGCGCTTTTTCCTCTGGAAGCGGAGTTCAAAAAGAAGATTAGTGAAAGATTCAAACGCGGACGCATAGAAGTATCCATACGGTTGGAAGGCGAAGGTGCCGATGTATCCAAAGTCAATCTCAATTTAGAAATTGCCCGTGATTATTTTAATGTTTTGAACCGGCTTAAAGCGGAATTCGACCTGGAATCTCCCATCAGTTTAAAAACGTTGGTTGGTTTTCGTGATATTTTTACGCCATCGTCGGAGGTGCAATTGAGTCCGGATTTTCTCAATCAGGTGGAAAAAACGTTTTTGGAATCGCTGGCGATGCTGAGCAATATGCGGCAGGATGAAGGCCTTGCCATGTTTCAAGATATGGATATGAGGCTTAAGGCGATTACGGAAATTCTGGAAACCATTAAATTACGTGCCCCACAGGTGGTTATCGAGTATCAAAAGCGTCTGGCGGAAAGAATAAAAGAGTTAACTGCCGGATACGCGCTTGAAGATGCCCGTTTAAATCAAGAGGTTGCAATTATGGCGGAAAGAAGTGATATTACGGAAGAAATAGTGCGGATGCATAGTCATATCGGACAGTTTGAAGAATTGTTGCAAAGCGAGGGAACAGAAGGCAGAAAAATAGATTTTCTTTTACAGGAAATGAATCGCGAAATTAATACAATTGGTTCAAAAAGCAGCGATGTGGAAATAACTCGTCAGGTGATTGAAGTTAAAAGTGAATTGGGTAAATTGCGTGAACAGGCGCAAAATATAGAGTAAATACTATGGCAAGAGGATTATTTATAGTTGTCTCCGCGCCTTCGGGCACAGGGAAAAGCAGTATTTGCCAAAAACTGCTTGAAGCTTGTCCTGAAATTAAATTTTCTGTTTCCTATACATCAAGGCCTCCGCGTCCTAGTGAAGTGAATGGGAAAGATTACCATTTCATTTCTCGTGAAGAATTTCAGGCGCGTATTGATCAGAATGAATTTGTTGAATGGGTAGAAAATTATGGTAACTTATATGGATCTTCAAAGAAAACTATGGAGTCGTTTCTTCATAAAGGTCAGGATTTGTTGCTGGATATCGAACCGCGGGGGGCGAAAAAAATAAAAAAAAAGTTTAAGGGAGGTGTTTATGTTTTTGTCCTTCCCCCGTCTCGTGACGAACTTTTAAGGCGCTTGGAAGGACGTGGTTGCGAAACCGATAAAGTTATTCAAGATCGATTTGATCAGGCGGAAAGTGAATTAAAAGAAATTTCGTGGTATGATTATGTAATTTTTAACAAAGATTTGGACACTGCTGTCAATCAATTGATTTCTATTTATAAAGCCCAAAAATGCAAAAGAAGCAGGTTGCAAAGTGAAATTAAAAAGTTTATTAAAAAAAATAATATATTTTAAGGAGATTTTGGATCCATGGCTAGAATTACAATAGAAGATTCTTTACTTGTTGCCAAAACCAGATTTGGACTTGTATCGCTGGCGTCGAAACGAGCTCATCAGTTACTGAAAGAGGCAACACCTTTAGTAACAAGTAAAAACAGGGAAATTGTGTTGGCTCTGCGCGAAATTGCCGCAGGTAAAGTAGTTTATGCCAATCCTGAATATTTGAACGGAACCAAGGAAGACTTCAAACCAATTCCGGATAGCTCAGAGTTCATCGGCGATGAAGAATATATCGAATAAAACGGCGAACGATAAACTGATCTTTGCGCTTGATGCGAACAATTATGACGAAGCATTGTCATGGGTGAAGCTACTCTCGGACCATGTCGGTATGTTTAAAGTTGGCAAGGAATTGTTTACTGCTGTTGGGCCGAAAATAATTGAAAGCATCAAAAAGAGAGGCCAAAAGGTATTTTTAGACCTGAAATTTCATGATATTCCCAACACAGTAGCCCGTGCAGCCCAGGCCGCTGTCAGGTTAAATGTTGATATGTTTAATGTTCACGCATCGGGTGGCACTCAGATGATTAAAGAAGCAGTAACCGCCGCGTGGACCTGTGCTGATAATATTGCCGGAACGCGGCCAATTGTTTTGGCGGTCACGGTGCTTACCAGTTTGAATAACGCTGATTTGGCAGAAATTGGATTTCCTAGAACCACCGGGGAACAGGTTCTTCATCTGGCCAGATTGGCGCAAAATGCAGGAGCATCGGGTGTGGTAGCTTCGGCACAGGATATAGCAGCGTTAAGGAAGGGTTTGGGCGATAAATTTATTATCGTAACGCCTGGTATACGCAGTATTGGTGCAACAACAAAAGACGACCAAAAAAGAACTCTCAGTGCTTATGAAGCTGTGAAAACAGGTGCCGATTATATTGTCGTGGGGAGGCCGATTAGCACGGCCCAGGAACCTCTGGAAGCTTGCCGGCAAATTGTTCAGGAAATTGCTGATGGTATAGCAGCAAGGTGATTCAGTCGCAAAAATGGAAAGCAGGACATGGAGGTAATTTACGGTATAAATTCCATTATGGCTCTCCTCCGGCGACGGGAAGGCGGATTAAGAAAAATTATCATTGCTTCCGGACGGGGTGGATCTTCTGTAAAAGAAATAATAGAAATAGCTGGACAAACATTAATTCCTGTTGAGTTTTCCCACCGTAAATATCTGGATGAATTGGCAGGAACTTCTGATCATCAAGGAGTTATCGGCCTGTGCAAGTCTTTTGTTTATGCGGATTTAGATAAATTAATAAAAAACCGTAATCAATCTTTCAATTTTGACTTAATTTTAGTACTTGATAGTATCATGGATCCCCACAATCTGGGATCAATAATTCGTACTGCTCATTGTTTAGGCGCAAACGGTGTCGTAATTCCTGAGGACAGAGCGGCTCCGGTTACTGCGGCTGTTAATAAAGCTTCTGCCGGAAGCATCGCGCAAATACCTATCGCCAAAGTAGTTAATATATCGCAAACGCTTGATTATTTGAAAGATAAAGGATTTTGGGTTTTCGGAGCGGAAATTCGCGGTGGAAGTAATTTGCACGAGATGGATTTTAATTGTCCTGTAGTTTTGGTGTTAGGGGGAGAGGCAAAAGGTATCAGGCCTTTAGTGAAGAAGAAATGTGATTTTTTACTGACAATTCCCATGCCGGGAAGCTTTGATTCATTAAATGTTGCTGTGGCTTCCGGTATTATTCAGTATGAGATATTTTGTCAACGCAGTCAGGCCAGAGCAGTTTAAAAATAAACAACTCGCGGCTTCCAATAAATTTTCTAATTTAACTTGTTGAATTTATATAGAAGTTGGTTTAAAGTATTCACGGATTAAAGTTATTCTAATGTAAGAAAAGGATTTTAGAATATGCCGATTTTTATTTGGGAAGGTACAACAAAAAAGAATGAGGTAAAAAAAGGAGAGATGGATGCGGTCGACGAGATTACCGTTCGTGGTATTTTACGCCGGCAGGGGTATAAATCCATTGAAGTTAAGTCGAAACCTAAAGATATTTCTGAATATTTACCTTTCTTAAAAGCAAAGATAAATGAAAAAAATGTGGTTGTCTTTTGTCGGGTTTTTTCCACAATGATCAATGCCGGCCTGCCGCTTATTCAGTGCTTGGACCTTTTAGCTCAACAAGAACAGAATAAGAACTTTGCGAAAATTATTCGATCAATAAAGGAAGATATAGAGGGCGGTACCAGTTTAACCAATGCTTTAAAAAAATATCCCCAGATATTTGATGATCTTTTTGTGAATCTGATTGCTGCTGGTGAGGCAGGCGGTATGCTGGATGTTATTTTGGAACGTCTTTCCAATTACATGGAAAAAGCGTTGAAGTTAAAACGACGTGTTAAGGGCGCAATGACTTATCCCATCGCTGTTCTGGTCATAGCTGTTGCTGTAGTGGCTTTATTGCTGCTCAAGGTTATTCCTGTATTTAAGCAAATGTTTGAAGGTATGGGCGGACAATTGCCGGGTCCCACTGCATTCTTAATTAATGCAAGTGAGTTTACCCAACATTATTTTTTATATATAATAGCCATATTTGTTGCCATTTACATCGCCATTGCGAGATATTATAAAACGGAGAAAGGGCGCTTGGTGATTGACTCCCTGATCCTTAAAGCTCCAGTGTTCGGGCTATTGATGAAAAAGGTTGCTGTGTCTAAATTTTCGCGCACGCTTTCAACAATGATGACTTCCGGTGTTCCCATTTTGGAAGGATTAACCATTGTCAGTAAAACTTCCGGAAATAAAGTTATTGAGAATGCTTTAATGAAGACACGCCAAAGTATCAGTGAAGGCCGTTCTATAGCAGAACCATTGGCGGAGACCGACATTTTCCCACCCATGGTTATACAGATGATTTCCGTGGGCGAAGCCACCGGTGCTCTGGATTCCATGCTCAGTAAAATTGCTAATTTTTACGACGAAGAAATTGATGTTGCGGTGGATTCGATGACTGCGCTGCTGGAGCCGGTAATGATGGTTTTCCTGGGGGGGATCGTTGGCGGTATGATTATAGCTATGTATCTGCCGATCTTCAAACTTGCATCAGTTGTCGGTTAATAAAAGATATTATATCAGAACAGGATGTAATCACGGGCATATTGCCCTTCGCTATGCACGGGGAATAGTTTCACTAACTCTTAAATCCCACGTCGCTTCGCTCCTGGGATAATTCGATCAACAAGTTTCAGTACACTTCGCTTCTGAAACTTGGATCTCATTAAAATGGTCGGGATGGCGCGATTTGAACGCGCGACTCCTGCGTCCCGAACGCAGTGCCCTACCAAGCTGGGCCACATCTTGTGAAACTCCAATTCCGAAAGCGAATAACCTAAAGGTCACTATAGGCGTATTGGAATTGGTAAGTTGAACAATCCCGCGAAGCGGATGGTATAATACCTCGCTGCTTGTTGCAGAATGTTTCCAAAGCTTGCTTTGGGGTTCATGTCCGTGATTCAGTTATCAATCAAAATAAGAGTATAATAAAAAAATCATTTAATTCTAAACTCTTTAGCCATAAATCCTTTTATATATAATTGTATTTTATTCAAGGGCATGTTATAAGTAATACAAATTATTGTGCAAAGGATCGTGATCTGGTGATTATTTACGATTTAAAATGCGAAAAAGGACATACATTTGAAGGCTGGTTTAAAGATCGGCAAGCCTGGATTTTACAAAATTCACAAAAACTGGTTTCTTGTCCCGTGTGTAATAGTTCGAGTGTCGAAATTATACCTTCTTCGATAACGATTATAGGAAAGAATTCACGGATGGCAGATAAGAACCAGGAAACGGAACTTTCTGTAGCTAAAACCATGAAAATATTACATCAATATATTGATAATAATTTTGAGGATGTGGGTAATAAATTTGCAGAAACTGCATTAAAGATACATTACGGAGATGAAGAAAAACGAAATATCAAAGGGACAAGTACGCCGCAAGAAGAAGAAAATTTAAAGGAAGAAGGCGTTCAGTTTATTAAAATTTCTTTACCCAAAATGGATAGTTGATCAATTTAATGACTTGGAATTAGCCAGCTCCAGCCGCGAGAGTTCCACTTTTTTGTCCGGAATGCTTTCTGCCGGCATAAGTGAACATCTTCCGGCTTAAGCCGGGTTTTTTATTTTACAGGATAAATCTATGCATAAACTTTACAAAAACATTATTGAAAGCATCGGTAACACACCTTTGGTGGAAATCTTTCGGCTTAATCCCAATAAAAAAGTAAAGATTTTTGCAAAAGTTGAAGGTGTCAATCCCGGTGGATCCATCAAGGATCGCACCGCATTATTCATGATCGAGAATGCCGAAAAAAGAGGTGATCTGAATTCGTCGAAAACTATTTTGGAAGCAACCAGCGGCAATACGGGAATCGGCTTGGCAATGATTGCGGCGGCGAAGGGATATAAATTGTGTCTGACGATGTCAGAATCGGCCAGTGAAGAGAGAAAAAAGATTCTGCGTGCCATGGGAGCGGAATTGTATTTCACCCCGGCTGCTCAAGGTACCGATGGTGCTATTGAAATTGCTTACAAAATGCTGCGCGAAAATCCCGATAAATATTTTGGTACCGATCAATTCAATAATGAGGATAATATCGCCGCCCATTATTACGGTACAGCGCAGGAGATTTGGGAACAAACAGATGGTAAGGTTACAATGGTAGTATCCTGCTTGGGTACCACAGGCACTGCCATGGGAATTTCCAAGCGGCTCAAAGAACTGAATCCGGAAATTAAGATTATAGGTGTGGAACCCTATCTGCAGCATAAAATTCAAGGACTAAAGAACATGCGGGAATCTTATCGTCCGGGGATATATGATAAAACCAGGCTCGACGAAAAAGTGAATATTTTAGATGAAGATGCTTTTGAAATGTCTCGGCGGTTAGCCCGTGAAGAAGGTATATTTGTAGGAATGAGCTCTGGTGCGGCTATGTTTGTGGCTGCTCAGAAGGCGAAGCTTCTGGAGGAAGGGTTAATCGTCGTTATTTTCCCTGATGGTGGAGAACGATATTTAAGTACGGATCTCTTCGCTTTTAAAAAGGAGATTTCTACGTTTAATCTCTACAATGCTTTTGCGCGCCAGAAAAATCTATTTAATCCGATAAAACTTGATGAAGTAACCATGCGTACGTGCGGTCCGACAATACATGATACTCCCCATTTGGGAAATTACCGGCGCATGGTGGTCTCAGATTTAATCAACCGATATTTAATTTATAAAGGTTACAAGGTAAAGCATGTCCTGGACATTGTTGATTTTGGCGATAAATCAATAAAAAGCTCGGAAAAAAAAGGGCTTGAACTTGCAGATTATTCTCAGAAATATTTGCAGGTGTTTATGGAAGATGTACAATTTCTCAACATTAATAAGGATAATATCTATGTGAAAGCGTCTGAAAATGTTGACGTTATGTTAAAAATTGTCGAGAAATTAGTGGATAAAGATTATGCCTACGAAAAATTGCATTCAGTTTATTATAATATTTCCAAATTGGCCGATTATGGAACTCTTTCCAATATAGATTTGGGTAAAACAAGACAGGGGAAATCAATAGATCTTGATGATTACGAAAAAGACAGCCCGGCGGATTTTGCTTTATTGAAGAGGTCAAGTCTGGCCGAATTAAAAAGAGGCATTTATTATAAGACCGTATGGGGGAATGTGAGACCCAGTTGGCATATGGAATGCGCGGCTGTTTCCAATAAATATCTTGGAGCGACGTATGATATTCACGTAAGCGGAGCCGATGAGATATTTCCCCATTGTGAAAATGTTTTAGCCATCAATAAAGCTTTTTCCGGTCAAAAAGGACCTAATCACTGGATTAATGCGGAATTGGTGATGGTTGACGGCCGAAAAATGTCCCGTTCCCTGGATAATGCGCTGCCGCTGTCACACTTACGGGAAAGTGGTTACAGCGGAAGAGATATCCGTCTTTTCTTGCTGGGAGTACATTATCGCAAACCGGTTAACTATTCAGATGGCGCTTTAATGGCGGCAAAAAATACGGTAAAAAAAATCCATACGTTCATTAGCCGATTAAATGCCGTTAATGGCGATGATAAAGAAGCTTTTACGGAAATTGATCAACTGATATATGATCTTAAACATGATTTTACAGCGGCTTTGGATGATGATTTAAATATTGCCGGAGCACTGGCTGCGCTTTTTAATTTTATTGGTAAAATAAACTTTCCTCTGACCCAGGGTATGATAAATAAAAATAATGCCCAGAAAATACTGACGGCGTTGGGAAATATAAACGAAGTCTTGGGCATAATGGATTTTGAGGCGCTGGTTGCTGACGGGGAAATAAGAATGTTGATAGATAAAAGAGAAGCGGCAAGAAAAATTCGTAACTGGAAGGAGGCAGATTCCTTTAGATCGCAACTAGCTAAACGTGGCGTTGATGTTTTAGACACTCCACAAGGGGTAGTCTGGCGATTTAAGTGAGGTAGTTATGAATACCGTGAGAAAGTCAGTAATAGCCGGTTCATGGTATCCGGGAAATCCGTCAATTCTGAAAAAAAATATTGAAAGCTTTTTTGAATCAGTTCCTGATTTGACATTGCCGGGAGAGATTGTAGGTTTGGTTGCCCCCCATGCCGGTTACGTTTACTCAGGACAAGTAGCGGCGAACGCTTACAAGCTTATTCGCGGTAATAAGTATGATGTTGTTGTCGTCATAGGACCAAGTCACAGAGTTGCCTTTAATGGTGTATCCGTTTTTAGCAGGGGCGGTTATGAAACACCTCTTGGTGTCGTGCCTGTCGTTGAAGAATTTGCGCAGAAAATTAAAAATTTAAGTAAGATAACATCTGATATTCCGGAAGCGCATCGTCAGGAACATTCCGTGGAAATTCAGATTCCTTTCTTGCAGGTCGCGTTGGGTGAATTTTCATTTGTTCCTTTGGTTATGGGCAATCAGGACATAGATACCTGTCGAGATCTTGCGGCGGCTATATATGAAACTGTACGCGACAAAAAAACATTGATAGTAGGCAGCTCCGATTTATCTCATTTTTATAACTATAACGCGGCAAAAAAAATGGATGCCGTTGCTTTGGGATATTTGAAAAATGGCGATGCCGTCGGTCTTTTGCAGGCCATGGAGAATGGAACTGTTGAAGCGTGTGGCGGCGGGCCCATGGCAGTGACAATGTCGGTTGCACGTATGATGAAAGCTGATAAAGCACATCTCTTAAAATATGCCAATTCAGGAGATATAACCGGCGATAAAAGTTCGGTTGTGGGATATGCGGCGGCGGTTTACTGTAAATAATTTTAGGTTATCATTTTTCGAATAATTTTTTTATTAGTGGTATTGAAAAGAATCTTTTCTAGAAAGTCGTTAATCCTCTGAATACATCGTGTAGAATAAAGGAGCATAAAATGGAATTAACAACGAAAGAAAAAAATACCCTGCTGGAAATAGCCAAAGAAGCGATTGCGGCCAAAATCAATAATAAAAAAATGCCTGAACTGAAAATGGATTCAAAAAACCTACAATCGAAGAGCGGTGCGTTTGTGACTCTGAAAAAAAACGGTCATCTTCGCGGTTGCATAGGTTATATAAAAGCATATAAACCGCTCGGAGAAACAGTACAGGAAATGGCTTTGGCTGCCGCTTTTCGTGATCCACGATTTCCTTCCTTAAAACAGGAAGAAGTTAAAGATTTAACTTTTGAAATATCGGTACTGAGTCCGTTGAAACAAATCAAAGATATCAACGAAATTGAAGTAGGAAAACACGGATTATACATTGTTCGAGGACACAACGCCGGTTTATTATTACCGCAGGTGGCCGTCGAGTATAAATGGGACAGAGAAACCTTCCTCCAGGAGACTTGCCATAAAGCCGGATTGCCGGCGCAAGCATGGAAAGATAAAGAAACGGAAATATTTATATTCTCTGCGAATTATTTCGGCGATACGGATTAATTGCTGAATATTCCGTCTTCAAAATTCAATACAGATAATTATTTGAAGGATATTGTTTGTGATAAAAATCGGTAAATATTATCTTGTCGGAATCCTGTTTTTAGTTCTGCTGACGGGATTTATTTTATACTCTCCAAAGTTTTTGCTTTATTCTTCGGAATACAGGAAGGCAAATGCGATCGTACTTATTCTGGGACCGGATTTCAAGGCACGTCAAAAAGAAGCTTATAAATTAATAAACGAAGGAATGGCCGATTACTTGATTATTCCGGCCTATCATAAAGTTTTCAGGGTTTATGACATGGAAATGAAGAAATATTTATCACGAAACATATATCTTTATAAATCGAATCAAAAGAATGTTACCGCACCTCCGGAATTTTATGAAGATACACATTTGGAAATAGTCGAAGCCCAAAAGATAATGTCTGATTACAGACTGAATTCCGCGATATTTGTCAGTTCACCGTATCACATGCGACGTATTAAATTAATTGCGATGAAGGTATTTGATACAAATTATAACGTTTTTTATTTTGTGCCGACACATTACGAAAAAGCTCCGGCGAAATTCTGGGAATTATCGTCAGCAGATTGGAGAAAAGTTAGAAGAGAATACGGTAAAATACTGTGGTTCTTGATTTATTTTCCGTGGTCAAAATAAATTAAAATAATCCTACTTGTTCGGGAGAGTAAATACGTATCTAGAATAATATAATTATTTGATACAGACGCGGCGTACCTGTTTAAAATCAGTAAAACCTTTGAGAGCTTTGAGAATACCGTCTTGTAAAAGTGTCGTCATGCCTTCGTTCCGGGATAGGTTCCGCATGACTTCTACGGTTTCATGCTTTTGAATCATTCTTTTGATACCATCGGTTGCGACTAAGAGTTCATGAATACTCATTCTGCCTCTATAGCCAGTATTGTTGCATATATCACAACCCTTAGGCCTGTAAAGCTTGAATTCGTCATTGTAAGGGATATTTAATTTGTCAAATTCTTTCTGATCGTAACTTTCAGCGATTTCGTCGTATTCTTCCTTTGTAGGATGATATTGCTCCTTACACTTTTTGCAAAGAGTTCGTACAAGGCGTTGAGCGAGAATGCCCAACAAGGCATCGGCAAAATTAAGGGGATCAATGCCCATATCCAGCAGGCGTACAATAGTTTCCGGGGCACTGTTAGTATGCAGAGTACTGAATACCAAGTGACCGGTAAGGGATGCCTCAACACCTGTCTTTGCTGTTTCGTAATCGCGCATTTCGCCGACCATGATGACATCAGGGTCAGCACGTAAAAATGCACGCATAGCTGCCGCAAAATCAAAACCGATCTTTGGGTGCACTTGTACTTGACGCAAACCGTATTGAGTGATTTCCACGGGGTCTTCCGCCGTCCATATTTTTCTGTCCGGACGATTAATGTGGTGCAATGCGGCATGCAGTGTAGTTGTTTTACCGGAACCGGTAGGACCAACACACAAAATCATGCCGTAAGGTTTGGAAATAATACTGGTTAGTTCGTTGTAATTGCGCGAAGATAAAGCCATATCTTCCAGAGGCATTGTCTCGCCTTTAGCTAAAATACGCATAACCACATCTTCCACACCTCCCTGAGTGGGGATTGTCGCTACACGCAATTCAATTTCGTCTCCATTAGAACGCCTGAACTTAATCTTACCGTCCTGTGGCAGTCTTTTAATGGTGATATCCAGATTGGACATGATTTTAATGCGCGAAATAAGGGCTGCGCGGTAACTGAAAGGGACCGTTTGATATAGAGCACAATCGCCATCGACACGGAACCGAATCTCCACATTTTTTCTGTCTACATTGGGTTCGACATGTATATCCGAAGCACGGCGATTATAAGCATCATTAATAATTTTATTAACGAGTTGCATAATAACACTATCCGATTCGGTGACCGTTTCGTCGCCTTCTTCATCTTCTGACGTCGCATCGTCACCCTCCATCCGCCCTAATATTTCTGTAAAAGAGTGCTCGTCATCGGGAGTATTATAAAAAAGATTAATGTATTTTATTATGTCTTCTTCCAGAGCGACGTCATAATTTATCTGCTTGGTTTTTAAAAGATTTTCAATGGTGTCTCTCTTTATAATGTTGTTCGGATCATCCATGATTACGTGAATTTTGTCACCGACCTTTTCCAGTGGCACCCAAAGTTCACGGCGCAGATAATTTTTTTTCAAATCTTTAATTAAGTGACCAGGGATAGGTATTTTCTCGTTATATCTGATAAAATGACAGTTATAAAATTCCTCAAAAGCGTGACCAATGTCTTCTTTAGATATTTTGTATTTCATCATGAGGAAATTTTCCATTGATTCTTTTTTTTCACGCGCTTCTTTCCATGCTCTTTCCAGTTCTTCTTCTTTAAGAAGATCGTGGGTGATTAAATAATCAAACCGTGTTTTCCGGTGACGAACAAAACGTTGTTGATTGTAAAAAGCGACACCAAGAACTTCGGCAATCTCCAGCGCTAATGCAATTTCCTCTTCCGAGAATTTTCCATCACCAACTTTCTTGTTGATAATTTGAAGGACACCCATGAGCTGGCTGCTGTGGTATATTGGGGCGGCAAGAATCTGCCTGGTCTTAAAGCCTGATTTTTTATCCCAGCTGTCATCAAAAGTTAACTCCGCTTCGATGCTCTTAAGTTCCTTTTGATTGTAAGCGTTTTCAATGTTAATTATTGTGCCGGTGTTCGCTACGTAGCCGGCAATACTTTTATTATTTATTGGCAATCTGATTTCTTTGAGTTGTGTGCCGGCCAGAAACATGGAATAAATTTCATTGCGTGCTTTATCGACGACGTAAGTCGTTATGGAATTAGCGTTAAAAAGGTTGAGGATGCCGCTCTTTAAATCGATAAGAATTTGTTTGATATTCTGTGCCGCATGAATACGGTTGGTTATATCCAATAGCTCCTTGCGTATTCGAGAAGTTCCATTAATATTTGTTGCGGATGGTGGAGTTAACTGATCGTTCATGGAGTAAAATTTTCCTTAATATCGAAAAACTGTTTTTTATCTTAACAAGGATTTATATTAATGTCAATTCGCCTGACATTTTAACTTATGGAGAGATCAGAAAAAAATCAATCTGGCGTAACAATTTTAGAAAAATCGGCTATTTTATGGAAAAGGGCTGATATTTCCGCCAAAAGCGATAGACGGTTAAAACGAATTTTTTCATCCTTATCCATAACCATTACATTATCAAAGAAATCATCCACATGTGGACGCAAAGCGGCCAGTTTATTCAACGCGGCGCTGAAATCTTTCTCAATTATACCTTTTTCCACCCGGGTCTTTATATCATCAAAAGTAGAAAAGAGTTTTATTTCCGCTTCATGGGAAAGCAGGTTGACATCAATCTGACCGTTTTGGAAATCCTTCAAAATATTATCCACACGCTTAAAGGCGATGGAAATGGGTTCAAAATCAGGATTCTGACGAAAAGACTGTAGAGCCTTAACCTTTTCCATAACCTCGACAAGTTCATCAATATCCGTGGACAAGACGGCATCTACGGTATCATAAGCGTACCCCTGGGTAATAAGTTGGTTCTGGAGGCGTCCTTTGAAGAATTCCAGAATATCCTTTTTAACCTCATTAGCTGGTTTTTTTAGAACATCCTTGAGTTGTATAAGGCTTTCGTCAATCAGGAAATTCAGGCTTAAAGAATAGCGGCGGGATAAAATAATATTAATGATGCCTAAAGCCTGACGGCGCAGTGCGTAGGGGTCGGCGGTACCGGTCGGCGGCATGCCCACGCCAAAAAAACCGGCAATAGTGTCAATCTTATCGGCAATGCCGACAATTGCTCCTTCATCTGTTTGTGGCAGGTCACCGCCTGCGACAGTCGGTAAATAATGTTCATAGATGGCATTGGCGATTGCCGTTGTTTCTCCGGCTATAAGTGCGTATTCACGCCCCATGATGCCCTGAAGTTCGGAAAATTCACCCACCATCAGCGATTCCAGATCGGCCTTAGCCAGCAGCGCGGCGCGATCAACATTTTTCTTAACGGAGGGTTTCACTTTGGAGGCTATCTTTACTGCCAGCTTACGGAAGCGTAAGACCTTTTTGTGTGATGTTCCTAACAGTGTATGAAAAACAACTTTTTTAAGCGACTCCACTCTGTCTTCCAGGGAGACTTTTTTATCTTCCTCAAAAAAGAAAGATGCGTCAGCCAGACGTGCCCGCAGGACCCTTTCGTTGCCTTTTGCCACTACCGTGATGTCGCGGGGTCTGGTGTTGCTGACCGCGATGAAATAAGGAATAAGCTTTCCTTCGTTATTGACAACGGGGAAGTATTTTTGATGCGAGATCATGGTCGTTGTAAGAACTTCTTTGGGAATTTTTAAATAGTCCTCGTCGAAACCGCCGCGCACTATTACGGGATATTCCACGATGAAGCTTACTGTTTCCAGCAGATCGTCAGTATAAAAAAGTTTTCCTCCAACTTCTGCCGCAGCTTTCTGCGCTTCATCAAGAATTATATTTTTTCTTTCTGTAGGATCGGCAATTACAAAATTTTCTCTGGTTTTTTGCAGGTAATCTTCAAAACCGGTAACGGCAAAAGAAGCCGGGCTCATAAAACGATGACCGCGAGATGTATTGCCGCTTTCGATATTTTCAATCTTCAGAGGAACAACACTACCGCCGTAGAGCGCCAGAATCCAGTGGACCGGACGGGCGAAACGCAGAGCGTAGTCTGCCCAGTGCATTGATTTGCGGAAGGGAATAGCCATCATGAAATCTTTGAGAATATCCGGAAGCAGTTCTTTTGTCGGTTGTCCGGCAATTGTTTTACGCGCGCCGATATATTCGCCTTTTTCGGTTGTGATAGTCTCCAGTTTAGAAACTTCCAGCCCCTGTCCTCTGGCGAAACCGATAGCGGCTTTTGTCGGCTGACCGTTTTCGTCAAAGGCTGCTTTTTTCGCCGGTCCTAATTTTTCAATAGACTGATCTTCCTGTCGGGGAGACAAATCGGCGATATAAAGAACAAGGCGCCGCGGCGTGGCCAGACACCTGATCCCTTCAAAAGCAATGCGTTTTTCCGTCAGGGATTTACGGATAATGTCTTCCATATCAACAATCGCTTTGGATAGAAATCCAGCGGGAATTTCTTCAGTGCCAATTTCAAACAAAAGTTCATTACTCATTTTATCTCCAGATCTTCTATTATCTTTTTAAGAGTGGGTATCCCAGCTCTTCACGTTGTTTCATATACAATTCCGCGCTGATGCGTGCCAGATTTCTCACCCGGCCGATGTAGCTGGTACGTTCGGCCACGCTGATGGCGCCACGGGCGTTGAGCAGGTTAAAGGTGTGCGAACATTTCAGGCAGTAATCGTAAGCGGGCAGTGCCAGATTTTTTTCAGCTATGCGCAGCGCTTCTTCTTCGTAGGTATCGAAGAGTTTGCGCAGCATCGGAATATCGGCAACTTCAAAATTGTAGGTGGAAAATTCCACTTCACTTTTGTGATGCACATCGCCGTATTTAATTTTATCCGTCCATTGGAGATCGTAGACGTTGTTGACGCCTTGGATATACATAGCAATACGTTCAGTGCCGTAAGTCAGTTCGGCACAGACGGGATTGCAATCAAAACCGCCGACCTGCTGGAAATAAGTAAATTGCGAGATTTCCATACCGTCGAGCCATACTTCCCAGCCCAATCCCCAGGCACCCAGCGTTGGAGATTCCCAGTCGTCCTCCACGAAGCGGATGTCATGGTCAAGGGGATCAATGCCGAAACTCTTGAGCGAATCAAGATAAAGTTCCTGAATGTTGACCGGAGAAGGCTTCATGATTACTTGATACTGGTAATAGTGCTGTAGACGGTTGGGGTTTTCGCCATAGCGTCCGTCCGTAGGGCGGCGTGACGGCTGAACATAGGCCACGTTCCATGGCTCTGGTCCCAGTGCACGCAGGCAGGTTGCAGGATGAAAAGTGCCCGCACCGACTTCCATATCATAGGGCTGTTGAATAACGCAGCCTTGAGAATGCCAGTATTTTTCGAGAGCAAAAATTAATTCCTGAAAAGTCACAATTTTCTCCTTGTGTTTTAAGCGAAAAATTCCAGTAATATTGCCAGTATTTATCTTAAAACGAATAAGCGGCTAAGTAGCATGTTCAGTTGTATGTTGTCAATATAAAAAGGAGAAAAACGTCTTGATTAATTCGTTGACATGCATGAATGTTTCTCTTAAGATTCCTAATAATTAGAAACATATTCTTTTAGCGTATAAGTATTCTTCCAGAAGCTAAATTGTTGTAAAAAACGCCACTGAAAATTAAACGCTATGGAGGTATAAATGGCGAAAGTGCAGAATAAAGTCATGAGCGCGAAGGAGGCGATCAACCGTTTTGTAAAAGACGGCGATCATCTTGTTATTGGCAACTACACAGTGGGTACCTGTGCCGAACTTGTTTTTGAGGTTATCCGCCAACAGAAAAAAAGTCTGACTCTCTATTCGCAGTCCGGTGTTTTTGATGTGGAGGTTCTGGTAGCAGGGGGCTGTGTGGACAGGCTTATATCCACGTATGTCTATCGTGCCGGTGGCAAGGAAGGCGGTTCGGCCGTGGAACGCGCGCTGAAAGCCGGAACATTATTAATGGAGGACTATACCAATTTTCAGTATAACGCCCGTCTTGTGGCCGGTATGCACGGTTTTTCATTCATGCAGGTGCTGGAAGGAGCTATGGTGACCGACCTTTTCAAAAAGCGTTCCTTTATGGGTGAGAACAAATATAAAGTCATTGACTGTCCTTATACCGGGAAAAAAATACTGACTGTGCCGGCAGCTAATCCGGATGTATGCATTGTGCATGTCCAGCGAGCGGACAAGTTCGGCAACGCCCAGTATTGGGGTGCTTTGGGCAGTGTAGCGGCCGCGGCGCTTGCCAGTAAGAAGATAGTAGTTTCGTGCGAAGAAATTGTCGAACACGATATTATTCAATCCAGCCCACATCTGACCATGATACCGGCCTACCGGGTGGACGCGGTAGTCGAAGTGCCATGGGGAGCGCATCCCACGGAAGTTTTGGGATATTACAATCTCGATCGCACAATGTACGCGATGTTTTTCCTGATGGATATGGCCGGTGACAGCCTGAAAACATGGATGAACGAATGGGTTTACGGCTGTCCGAACCGGCAGGCTTATATCGATCACTATATTGCATCCTACGGATCGGGGAAACTGGATGCCATAAAGGCCAAACCTTATTTTTCGGCGCCGGCTGACTACGGCAGTGCCTACGTCTCATGTTGGGATAACAATGATCTGGAACGCACAATGGGCATAACTTTGGAAGAAATGGAAAAGATTCTGGAAGAAAGGGGGTTACTCAATGGCTAAAAAATACACACTCGACGAACTGCTAATAATAACAGCCGCGCGCGAAATCCATGACGGCGAAAATGTTATTTTGGGAGTTGGTCTGCCTACAACTGCGGGCGCCATGGCCAAGGCCCTGCACGCGCCGCAGGCGACCTTGATGATGGAATCCGGCATCATTGATTTTCAACCACTGGTTCCTCCCAATCATATCGCGGACGCCAACGCCTGCCGCGGTTTTTCCTACGCCACGGATTTGTTTTCCGCCTTCACCATGACTTACCGCGGTTTTGTGGATGTCTGCTTTCTCGGTGTGGCGCAGATTGATAAGTTCGGCAATATCAACACTACAGTTGTAGGAGATTATTATAATCCCCAGGCGCGCCTGCCGGGTGCGGGAGGAGCGCCGGACTTTCTTTCCTATGCCAAGCGTACCATTCTGACAATGCGCGGTGGAGAGTTTGTCAATAAACTGGATTACTTCACTTCTCCCGGTTATCTTGAAGGCGGCGACAGTCGTGACAAGTCAGGGCTTTTTCCGCCCGGTTCCGGCCCCACAATGCTTTTGACCACAAAAGGTATCTTTCGTTTCCATGAGCAAACAAAGGAAATGTATCTTGCCCAGGTTCATCACGGAGTGAGCGTGGATAGTGTCCGCAAGGATGTTCCCTGGAATTTAAATGTGGCGGATAACGTAACCGAAACTGAAAGACCAACTGACGCGGAAATCAATTTCGTGCGTCGTTTCGCTCCCACGGAAGTAGTGGGAAGAAAGCTGATGTACGAACTGGGTATGGCCAACGCGATTAAACAGGCGCAGGCACGTGGGAATTAAACACATATGTGTCGTGGTCATTGTTAATTATAAAAAATTTTAATAACCTGGTCCGTCATCATTTAATAAAGACATTGACAGTCAATTAATATGGTTGATCTATATTTATCTTTATTATAGCGAGGTGAAAATAGAATTTAAAATTTATAACGGAGAGGTGATATGTTTAAAAACATGGTTGTTGTTATCACGGGTGGTTCGAGTGGACTGGGAAAGGCTTTAGCGCAGCGTTTTGTTAAAAAGGGCGCCAGCGTCGCGCTCGTTGCCCGGGATAGGCAAAAGCTTGCGGCGGCGAAGAATGAACTATTGGAATCTTGTGGAAACGACAGCAAGGTTTCGACATTCAACTGCGATGTGGCTGATTTTTCTGCAACTGAAAAAACATTTAAGGATATTATCGGCAGTATGGGCAAGATAGACATATTGGTTAATTCTGCAGGCATTCTAAAAGAAGGCTATTTTGAAAAACTGTCGTCTGAAACTTTTCGTGCAGTCATGGACATTAATTATTTTGGTACGCTTAATTGCATTAAAGCGGTTTTACCGTTTTTTAAAAAAAAGGGCGGAGGCCGAATCGTCAATATCGCTTCATTAGGTGGTAAGTTTGGCTGCTTCGGATATACCGCTTACTGTTCTTCAAAATTCGCTATTGTCGGTCTTTCAGAAACCCTGCGTTGCGAACTAAAGCCAATGAATATTAAGGTTCAACTGGTTTGTCCTCCCGAATTCGATTCGCCAATGGTGGATGATCTTAACACCTACCGTACGGCAGAAAATCGTGAAATGGCTCATACTGCCTCTGTTTTATCGATCGAATATGTAGCCGACGAAGTTTTTACCGGCATCATGCGTGATCGTTATCTTATCATTCCCGGACGCATCTCGCGATTACTGGAACGGGGTAACCGCTGGCTACCGGCTATCAGCCGTGCAGTTTCTGATTATAGAATTAAGAGGGTTTATCGGGGAACGTCAGATTGATGCGATTTTGTGTAATTTAACAAAAATACTTTTAAAATTCGAAATATAAATTTACCTGCGGTTCAATTATTTTGCCAATTGTTTCCAATGATTTAATTTTCGAATCACCATATATCAAAGATGTCATGGCATTTGTAATTTTTGATAATTGTTCATCTTCGCTGTTAGTATACTTTTCGTATCTATCCGGCATAAACTCGCTTATCTGGTAAAAAGTAAATTTAATGTTGCCTGACAGGAACTTTTTTTCTGATTTTTGTTTTGCGATGCTATCTTGATCAGCAGATGAGGGGAATATATCTCTGGAATCTTCAGAAATAGGTATGTTTATATCTGCAACAGATAAATTATTTATTAAAATTTTCTTATCGGGGTTGTCTAATGTCAACGCAGCATCTGCGATAAAAGGTTGCCAACTAAAAATAAATCCGGCGGCGTTGGCTGATATCACTGACGTTAGACAGAAAATAAATATGATAATATTTAATGCGATGAATTTTTTTATATACTTCATCAAATATTTCCTGCTTTTTCAGGTAGCTTTATCTTTTTTCCATATAACAACGGATCAGTGCTTTTCATATTGTTTATTCTGAGTAATTCCTGCACTGTTATTGAATTATCTGTCGCTAAAAGAAAAAGAGTATCTCCTTTTTTAACTGTATAAATTCTGAAAGCCTTTTTTCTACCATAAGACTTGTCCTTTTTGTCTTGTGCTGTACTACTTATCTTTTCATTATCTTCGTCTTTATTCGCAGGCACAATGATCTTTTGGTCTACAAAAAGCGTGTCTTCCAGTTTCATGTCGTTAAGCTTTAAAAGGATTGCAACTTTGGTATTAAAAAGTGCCGCTACCGAAAAAAGCGTGTCACCGCGTTTTACCTTATAATAAGTTGTTCTTGACTCTTTGTCGCTTTTAGGAGCGATGGCCTCGCCTGATAAATATTCTTCTACTGAGGATGCTACGGATTCTGCCAGCGTCGTTTGGAAACTTCTTTTTTTGAGCAAATTTTCCTCATCGGGATTGGATATATATGCTGTTTCGACTAATATTGCCGGAATATCCGGTAATTTTAATACGCGAAAAGGCGCTTCCTGAACACTTTCATATTTTAAACAATTAACCGCATCGAGGTATTTCATTAAAATACCCGCATAAATTTTCGACAGATTGATTGTATTGGTTTGAAACATGTTCATTATAATTTGATTAGATTCATTATTCCCTTCGCTGTCGAGTACACCACCAAGGATATCCGATAAGTTTTCATTTTTGGCCAGCAGTTTTGCGGCTTCATTACTGGCTGCGCCGGTAGAAAGACAATATACAGAGCTGCCTTTGGCGATACGGCTCCTGGCCGCGTCCGCGTGAACACTGATGAAAAGGCTGGCACCGAGATTTTTGGCTTTTTGCAGACGCTTTTTGAAAGAAACATAATAATCGCCATCACGAGTCAGGACTGCGCGGTAACCGGGAATTTTATTAATTGCTTTTTTGATTTCACGGCCGATTGAAAGCACAATATTCTTCTCATAGGTTCTTTTTTTCCCTATCGCCCCGGGATCTTCACCGCCATGTCCTGGATCAATAACAATTATTTTTTTCTGTCTGGATTCCGGTAGCCGGTCAGTTATCTTTTCTTCTTTGAGAATTTGTTCCAAAATAATATCCACGACAACCCGGTCAGGCTTATCCTGGAATTTTTTTAATTTAAAAACTTCAACTTTTTGGTGCTTATCCAGAAAGAATTCGATCTCAACCATATCTTCGTCAGTGTGATGAAAAATTATCTTTTTAATTCCCGGTTGGTTAATGATAACCTTAGCGGGTATTGACTTATGTATTGATGATTCCTTGAAATTCAGAACGAGAAGATTTTCACTCTCTTTAACTTCATAAGCAGGCACGCCATCCACATCCAGAACAATTCGTGTATGATCCGGTGCGGCCCAATGACGAACATTCAATATTTCTATAGAGGCATAGCAATTGGTGGAAATAAAACTTAAGATTAGAGTTATCAGGAAATAAGTATATTTCTTTATAATATTGTTTCCTTTGCACATCATGTATGAAAAATAGCAAATTTGTTGAGGAACTGCAACTGTTAGATAGAAAAGATATTGACAAGCTTTGTTGATAGTGTCATTTTCTGAGCAAATAAAATTAAAAATGGATAACTGATAATATCTATGCGGAAAAATCTTTTTAAAGAAGCTTTGCTGAATCCGTCCGTGTTTCCGGTAACCTGGGAATTAGTACCGGGGAGAGGCGCAAAAGAATCGGTTCAGGAAAAAACCCTGAGCCTAGCCAAACAGGCCGCTGAAAGCGGAAAAATATGTGCCCTTACCCTGACGGATAATCCGGGCGGAACTCCAGCTATGTCCGCAGATTTTATGGGTGGTGAAATTGTGAAGCTGGGTATCGAACCACTCGTCCACTTTACCTGCAAAGATAGAAATCGCAATCAGATCGAAAGTCAGCTTTATGCTCTGGATAGGGCAGGAGTCAGGAATATTCTGGTTATGAGCGGTGATTACCCGGTGTCAGGTTACTGTGGAAGACCTGCGCCGGTTTTTGACTTGGATCCGATCCATACTCTACGACTAATGTCGGATATGAATAAGGGGCTTACGTATCCGGGAGTCAAGGGTAATATCCGTCATCAACCCAGCGATTTTTTCCCGGGTGCTGTCGTTTCTCCCTTCAAGGCAACCGAAGCAGAACAGATGATCCAGTATTATAAACTGAAAAAGAAAATCGATGCGGGCGCCCAATTCATAGTTACGCAGCTGGGATACGATGCCCGAAAAATTCATGAAGTGTTTCTTTTTATGAAACAAAGCGGTTTCAACTTACCGCTTATCGGGAATATTTATATTCTCCCGTATGGTGCGGCCAAAATGATGAATCGTAATGAACTGCCTGGTTCCGTCGTTACAGATAAACTTCTGGCGGAACTGGAGCGGGAGCGAAATGATTCCGATAAAGGAGAAGGGGCCAGAATCCTACGCGCTGCAAGGATGTATGCGATCATGAAAGGGATGGGCTTCAGCGGTGTTCATATCGGCGGTCACAATATCAAATATGAACAGGTAGAAAATATTATTTTGCAGGGTGAAGCGCTGACCTCTAAATGGAGAGATTTAATCCAGTACTTTGATTATCCGATTCCCGGAGGTTTTTATTACTATGAACATGATTCCAAAAGCGGCCTCAATCTGGATAAGCCGACGACGCGACACTCACGGCCGCTCGATGCGACAGTTGGATTATCCTATGGCTTTTCGCGATTCGTCCATAACCTCATGTTCGAGCCGGGGAAGAAACTTTACGGCGTCATGAAGGGACTGAGCGGAAAAGTGGCAGGAACAAAAATAGAGAGCATTTTTCATAAACTGGAACACTGGACCAAGGTTGTCATCTTTGACTGCAAGGATTGCGGAGACTGCGCCCTAATAGATGTAGCTTACCTGTGTCCGATGTCGCAATGCCCGAAGAACCAGCGTAACGGAGCATGTGGCGGAAGTTTTGAAGGATGGTGCGAAGTCTATCCCGGGAAGAAAAAATGTGTTTATGTCCGGGCCTATGCCCGGTTGAAGAAACACGAAGAGGAAGCGCAACTGGATAAAGGTATTGTCGAGCCCTGCAACTGGGATCTTTATCAAACCTCATCCTGGATCAATTTCTATTTAGGGAAAGATCATACATCAAAAAGACAAAGTGGTAATTCATCCGGAGCTTAAAAAGCTGTTTTGCCCTTGCCTGTAAAAATGCATCGTTTATCAAAAATATTGTGATTATTGATTGAACATTGAACTTAGATAGTGTAGAAGTTCGAGGCGTGGGCGATTAGCTCAGTTGGATAGAGTACTGGCCTCCGAAGCCAGGTGCCGTGAGTTCGAGTCTCACATCGCCCACCAGTTTGAATTTGAGTATATTGATTACAGTCAGGGAAATTGTAATCGGAATATTATGAAATGGACAGGTAAAAAAGTTGGCCTTGCCTTGGGCGGAGGCGGTGTCCGGGGCTTTTCTCATATCGGCGTTCTTAATGTTCTGGAAGAAGATGGCATTCCTATCGATTTGATTGTGGGGACAAGTGCCGGATCTTTGATCGGTGGTGCGTATGCCAGCGGTCAATCGCTCAGGGACATTCAATCTAAAATTGACGCTTATCTTCGCAGTCCTGAATTTGAAGCTTCAACCCTTAAAACAGTAGGCCAGACCTTTTCGCCGGAAAACAAAAATATTTTCAAAAAGGCGAAAAACATTGTCCTGAACAGTTTCTGGTTTGTCAAAGCATTCTTCAAGCCTTCTGTGCTTCCTACCGGTGATTTCCAATCTTTAATTAACTATTTTATTCCCGATATAGATATTCGTGAAACAAAAATTCCTTTCCGTGCCGTATCTACGGATCTGATTACCGGCAGAAAAATCGTCTTTTTTGAAGGATCACTGCGTCAAGCGGTGCTGGCAAGTTGTTCCGTTCCGGGAGCGGTTGAACCGGTTCGGCATGGTGAATGGATTCTTGCCGACGGCGGCATTACCAGTGTAGTTCCCGTATATGCTGCGCGAGAGGCGGGAGCTGATGTTGTCATTGCCGTAACGGTGGATCGTGAACAACCTGCATTCATTAATATTGAAACGGGAAAGGATGTTTTGTATCGGGCGGGAGAAATTACGAGCAGTGCTCTTCAGGCCAGTGAACTGGAGAGCGCGGATGTTATCATCCGTCCACAGGTTGGAGATCTTCACTGGATGGATTTCAGTCGGATAGATGATCTGGTTAAGACGGGAGAAAAAGCTGCCAGAGAGTCTCTGGCAAAAATAAACGCTTCACTTCCTGTTTACCGGCGTATTACCCGCTTAGCCGGACGTTTTCTAAAGATGAAGTGAAGATAAATTTTTAACTTTAAGTCATATAAACGCCTACCATATTACGCAAAATCATTATTATTAAAAATATTAAATACTTAACTGTGTTAAGATTGCTTTAGTGATTAAACTAGGATTTTGTAATAAAATCTTGGTAAACCATAAAATTCATTAAACAATCTTGACTTATTGACAATTTAGAATTATTCTAAATCCAAGTTAAAAATAATTTTTAAATGGTCTTTTATGAAAACACCTCAAAGAAAAACCATTATTAATTATCTTAAAAACAACACATCTCATCCAACTGCCAGGGAAATTTATGAGGCCGTCTCTCAAAAAAACGGTATGATTTCTCTGGCCACAGTTTACAACACGCTGTCTCTGATGAAAAAAAAGGGTATCGTTCGCGAATTGGCCATTACGAATTTAGGTCACAAAAGATACGATCAAAAGGTCAAACCACACGCTCATCTTATTTGCAGTATCTGCGGCGAGATAGCAGATATACATCTTCCTTTGCACCTAGGAGTTTCCGATGAACACAGGCAGGGATTCATTATAAAAGACAGCGAAGTTAATTTCTACGGTATTTGTCCAGTTTGTGCGGAAAAGGAAAAGAAGCCGTCGTCAAAACGTCGTTCGTAAAAATAAAACCGGTTCTTTGAACAAACCGGCCTGATAACGAGCAATTATTTTTAATCATAAAATTTTGATTCTTATAACTTCAGGTGAATGATGATTAAAACGACCCTCATGCTTTTTCCCAATAAAATGTCGATAAACGGTAAATCGAAAATAGCCATTTTCTTTTGTCGCATTATTTTAGTTTCATTTCTCATCACGTTTCTTTTGGCTGGTCATGTCTACGCCTGGCCCGCGAGTGGCGAGTGGGTTCCCGTATATAAAGGCGGTGTTTATTTGCAGGATCCCAACGGAGATGCCAGTGGTTCCAGAAATGTCGTTTCCGATTCGACAAATCCGGCGGCCTACATCTTTAATGACTGAACCTACATTTATTTTCGCTTACGTTTGGATAAAGACCCGACAGGAACTGGAGGTCAGGGATTGCTTCAGCCTTACGGCTGGGGTGTCGAACTAGATACTAATCTGAACTCCGGTAACTATGAATGGCTTATCATGGTTGACGGAATCTCCCAGACGGAAGTAATCGGCTTGTGGCAAAATACTTCTCAACGTACACTGGGTGATCCGTCGGACAGTTCTGAGATTCTTAAATCTTCAATTTCTTTATCAGGAAATTATCAGGTTTCTGCGGCTGGCACGTCTTTTAATGGTGACGCAGATTATTTTTTAGACTGGCGATTTCCTTATTCTACTTTTAAATCGGCAACCGGCCTTACGGATTATTCCCCTTTGAGGCTTTTTTTCGGTTCATCCAATAACGCGAACAGCCTGGCAGCAGATTTGGTCGGCGGTTCTGACCTTTATGCGGGATTTTCTGATGTCGTAACTCCTTTAGGAACGACTCCTACAACCGGTTCCGTAAAATTTGTAGCTGATCTCGCGGGAAACGGCGATGTTGTGCAGATTACAGCTGGCGATACCATTTTCATCAAGGTCATTGATGGTGATGTGAACTACAATAGAAATACTCTGCAGACTGTTACCGTAACTCTTTCCGCGACCAGCGGCGATTCGTCCGTGGTTACACTTACGGAAACAGGCGTCAATACGGGGATTTTTACCGGTTCGATTACCACACAGTCCGGTGCCGCCGTCTCCGGTGATGGTATTCTGCAGGTCACGCCTGGCGCGACGGTGAATGTTGAATATATTGACCGTATAGATGCTTCTTTCAATCAAAACCAGGTCAGAGCGGATTCCTTATATGTTATATCCCTGACGCCCGCCATTAGTCTGGTCAAGAGCGCGGATCATTCATCTGTCCAGCCGCAAACGGAAGTCATCTACACAATCCATTACAAAAACCTGGGTGTGGGCACTGCGATAAATCTTGTCATCGTCGATACGGTTCCTCTGAATACAACCTATGTAGCAGGAAGTCTCAAAATCGGAAACGCCTCTTCGACTTACGCAACAGCCACAGCTCTTACCGATGCGGATGATGCCGATGCAGGTCACATGAGCGGTTCAAACGTAATTTTTAACATTACCACTATTGCCGGTGACGACGGTGTTGCTGACTCCGGTACTGACGAAAGCAAGGTCTATTTCAAAGTAAAAATTAATTGAGAGTTATCCTTAAAACGAAAGGGAGTAATTATAAATATATAAAATAACGGTTTTTAAAGGAGGTTGATGCATATGAAAGTTTTATGGAGCCGAAAGATTTTAATGTCCATCGTTTTGATGACTTCAATATTTTTCCTTGCCGGGGTGTCTTATGCCCAACAGCAAAACACCAAGCTGGATCTAAAGACGACAGCAGAAAAGGAGGTCAGGGTAAGAAAAGAAGGGAAGGTGACGACAAAAAGGATTCCCATCGATAAGGCAAGCCCCGGTGATGTTGTGGTCTATACAATAACCTACAGCAATGTAGGTAAGGGATCTGTCTTGGATGCGGTGATTGTTGATCCCATCCCTAAAGGCGTGCGCTACATCGCGGATACGGCCGAAGGTAGAGATGCCGAAATCATGTACAGTACGGATAACGGCCGTACCTGGCAGACACCGCCGATAGAAACGCAAATTAGAAAGCCGGATGGTTCTTTAGAAAAAAAGCCGGTTTCGGTGGAGAGGTATACGCATATCAAATGGATGATCAAAAAACCAGTCGCTTCGGGTCAGTCCGGCCGGGTTAGTTTTAAGGTGACTGTAAAATAACAGGCAACTGAAAAGAAATGTTTAGTCGAAAAACAGGTTTAAATGAGAATAATTTTAAGGAGGTAAAATCATGCGGAAATTATTTTTAACCATTGTCGCGATGCTGTTTATGGCAGTCATTGCGGCGCCGCCTGTAATGGCGGCAGGAACTGTGGCGGGGACGGCCATTACCAATCAGGCGTACGGTGATTACAAGGACGCTAACGGAAATGACATGACCCGTGTTTACTCCAATACGGTGTCAATGACAGTCTCTCAGGTGGCAGCTGTGGCCGTTGATCCTCCAACTGGTTCACAGGCTGTCAAACATGGTGATGTCATCTACTATCTGGTTCAACTGTTCAACCATGGTAACGGGCCGGATAGTCAGACATTCAGCTATGTTTCTTCCGGTGACTGGAATCCCACACAGGTCAGGATGTTCTATGACATTAACAATAATCACGTCTACGATGCGGGAGATATTCTTCTTACGGAAACTTCACCGGGATCGAAGACCTACAAGACGGTTACCACGGGAGGAGCTGCAGTTCTCATAGCTCCTGATGACGATTATGATGTACTTATAGAAGTAACCGTTCCGCCGAGCGGGTTACTCGATAGCCAATATAATACTATTACCATAACCACAGCGTCCGACTTTGATCCGACGAAGACGGCAACCGGAACATACACATCCACTGTTCAGGCGGCGACAATTTCCATGGTGAAGAGTCATACCCCGACGGGTAATCCTACTTACGTAAAGCCCGGCGATGAAATTACTTATACAGTGGCAATGACCAATACGGGCACAGGTGATGCGCTGGCCATAAATGCAGAGGATATCCTGCCGACGAATGTTACGTTCAAACCGGGTTCAATTGAAATTAAGGCTCCCGGTGACGCGGATTTTTCGCCAAGGAATGATGCTTGCAACGATGGACCGGATCCCTGCTATGATTCGGCGAATCATAGAATCAGGATCCCGGGCAATAGTGATCCAAGTCCTTACAATCTGCCTGGCGGACATAACTACACTTATTATGTCAGGATTAAAGTTACGGTCAATGCCGGTGTTCCTTCAGGCACTGCCATAACCAACCAGGCTTCGGCAACATACTCTACCGGAAGCTATACCGCATCCGTGCAGAGTAACGGTGACACTGTACTTGTTGCTACATTGGCGGGGATAGATTTATCTACCACAGCCACAAACAAGACAGGTAATCCTAGCGATCAGATTGTTTACCCCTTTATGGCGACGAATAACGGAAATGCCGATGACAAGATCAACCTGACTACCGCTTCCACATCCGGCTGGACATGGGTAATCTGGTATGATGTTGACGGCAACGGTATTCCCGGAACGGATGGCGATGTTGTCCTGACCGACACAAATGCGGACGGCATAATTGATACCGGAACCCTGGTCCAATACGGTCATATCGATCTGTTGGCAGTAGTGACTATTCCGCCAGGAACAGCGAATGGATCAACGGATGTGCTGACGATTTCCGGAGTTTCTGTCTTCGACCCGACAAAGACAGATGTGTTGTCCTTTACGACAACGGTCAAGGCTCCGGTCCTGTCCATGACCAAGGCAATCACTGCTGTTGGGGCACCGGGAGGCGGAGCGACCTGCACACCAACTGACGGGACTAATGGTTCTCCCTGCATTCTTGTTCCAGGATCAGTCATAACCTATCAGGTAACGACTACCAATTCTGGTAACGGCACAGCTACAGCACTTGTGATTACCGATCTTATACCCGCGCACACAACATACGTGGCAGGATCCATCAAGACAGGAGCGACCACCAGCTCTCTGACTTTGCGTACTGACGCAACGGATGGAGACGGTGGGCGTTACGATTCAGGTTCTAATGCCGTTATTGTAGGCGGCTCGGGTAACTTAAATTTAGGTGCTACCGGTACCTGGGTCGTTGAATTTAAAGTAACAGTTAACTGATAAAAATGAAGATTTTTTGAAGGTAAGGATTTCCGCATGAAGGCTTTTCTGCACCATATAGCAGAAAGCGGCTTCCCGCGGGGGAGGCTCTTGGCAATTGCTTTCGCTCTTGTCCTTAGTTTATGGACGGCGGGCGCAATGGCGTTGAGCCCTCCCGCGGGCACGCCTATTGTCAACAAGGCCACCGTTCAATACGGTGATGCTAACGGGAATCCTCTGTCTACGACAAGTAATGAAGTTTCATTCCCTATTTCCGGTGCTCCGTTCCTTAAGCTTGAAAAAACAGCCGATTCCGATCCTGTTGCGCCAGGCGCTGTCTTTACCTATACTCTGCGCTACGAAAATACAGGCAACACTTCAGCCACGGGTGTTACGGTGGTTGATACACTACCGGTAAATGTGACTTTTCAGAGTGCTTCAGCAGGCGGCATCTATTCGGCGGCAACTAGCACTGTTACCTGGAATATCGGCAATCTGCCTTCAGGAACAGGTGCTTACCTGACAGTTACGGTACAGGTTCAGGCGGATCTTAATGCCGGTGCTTCTATTGTCAATAATGCCTCCATCAATTCATCAGAAGGTATTACGGGGACGTCAACCCTGACGACAACAGTCGGCTTAGGATCCAATATTGTATTGGAAAAATCCGGCGCTCCATCCGCGGTAGCGCCCAACGGCACTATTAATTATAGTTTGTCATATCGTAATATCGGTAATCAGACAGCGCAAACAGTTCGTGTTACCGACCAGATTCCCCCGGGCACGGCCTACGTGGCAGGTTCCGCTACTGCCCCGGGAATTCTCAGTGGAGGCGCCTTAACCTGGGATATAGGTGATCTGACGGCGGGAAGTAGAGGAGAATTGACTTTTCAGGTTCATGTGTCTCCTCTGGCGACTTCCGGCCAGCAGATTACAAATCAGGCTTCGATAATCAGCACGAATCAGACGAAAGCCTCCAACGCCGTCGTTACAGTTGTTTCATCTCAATCCCTGATGCTGTTGAAGATAGATTCCCCCGATCCGGCGCGCGCGGGAAATAATTTAATCTACACCCTGCAAGTTAAAAATGCGGGCACAATTCCTCTTACAGGCATTGTGTTGAGTGATCCTCTTCCGGTGGGAACAACCTTTGTATCCGCCTCCGGCGGCGGTATCCCCGTGGCCGGCAACCGGCAGGTGAATTGGAACATCGGTGATCTGGCAGCAGGACAGGAACAGACGGTTACTTTAACTGTCAATGTAGATAAAACTCTGACGCAGGGACAATTGATTGAGAATACCGCTACTGCCACATCCAACGAAATGGCGCCTCAGACGGTTAGGGCTGTTTCCGGCGTAAATGCCAGAACAGCGGGACAGATGCAATTTTTGAACGCTTGTGGCGGTCAGACGGTTATAGGATACGCAAGCGGCGACACAATTTATATTCAGGTAACTGATTTGGATCAAAACATTAATCCGGCAGTTGCTGAGACGGTTACGGTTGTTCTGACGGATTCTGCAACAGGGGACGCAGAAAATGTAATACTTACGGAAACCGGTTCCAACACGGGAACTTTCTGTGGTTCTGCGCATAGTTCTTCAAGCGCGTCAGCACCAAACGATGGCACTTTAAGCGTTGCCAGCAACTCCCGAATTCAGGCCACATATACTGACTCGCTTGATGCTTCACCGGTTTCCAGTGTTTCAGCCCTGATCGATCCACTTGGTGTTGTATTCGATTCCATTAAGGGTACACCGGTTTCGGGCGCTGTGGTAACATTGAGAAACTGGAACAACATTAACAATTCGTGCGATCTGACAAGCTGGCCTTCTTTGCCTCCCGGTCAGATCAATCCTGCGGCAGTAACAGGAGCAGACGGCAAATTCGCATTTCCTCTGGTTTCGCCAGGAGATTATTGTTACCAGGTAACACCTCCGGCAGGTTACACTTTCCCTTCGGCTGTTTCCGATGCCGATTTGCCTGCAGGATTTACGATCGGCAATGGTTCCCGGGGTGATAAATTCACTTTGAGCGCAGGTGATCCTGCTCTTATTCGTGATATTCCGGTTGATCCTCCCCTGGGAAGACTGGTTATTACTAAAACAGTAAATAAAACATCAGCCGCTATCGGCGATCTTGTTATTTATACTTTAAAGCTGGAGAACAAGGGCGATGCTCCCGTTACGAACATAAAGGTTTCTGATGTCATGCCTCACGGCATTTCTTATATCAGTACTTCTTCGTTAATCAATGGAAACGCCACAGCCGATCCAAAAGTTTCCAGCGGCAGGACTTTTACATGGAGCAATTCCGGCCTTGCTCCCAATAAATCATTAGAAATAACTTATAGGGCTGTTGTGGGACCTGATGCCCAGATGGGAACAGGAATCAACACAGTAACAGCTTCAGGCACAAGCCTCGGGAAAACGATTGTCTCCAACAGGGCTTTCGTGGAGATAAAAATAACCGAAGGTGTTTTCACCAGCAAAGGTACAATTATCGGTCGAGTGTTTATTGACCGAGACGGCGACGGCTTGGCGAAAAAGAATACCGGTATTCCTGATGTGGCACTGTATCTCGAAGATGGGACACGTGTGATTACGGATAAAAGCGGCAAATTCTCGATCACCGGAGTAGTCCCGGGAACGCATGTTCTGCGTCTCGACGAAACGAGCCTGCCGAAGGGCATGATTCCGAAGCCGCTTTCCAACCGATTTATGCACAGTGGTACTTCCCAGTTCGTTGATATGAAGCCAAGCGGACTCTTTAAGGCCAATTTTGCCGTGGATAAGAAAAATTTTGAATCTTTGGATAAACCTGCAACTGTGGCGGAAGTAAAAGAGAAAACCACGACGGTCATCGAACAATCAGACCGGAAAGTAGAAGAGACACAGCGAGAAGCAGCAACGCTGATCAGCGCGCCATCCGCTCCGGATGCAGAGAATGATGATCTTGAATTAACCTCACCGGTAAAGAAAACGGAAATAACACCACCGGTGGTTTCTGCGGGGCTAAAAGAAAAAGAACACGAAAAAGCAAACGAAACAACTCTAGAAAATAGTAAAGAAGTGACTTCATCGAGTCCGGCCAGCGCAGAAGTGTTTCAGACTGGTTCATCAAAAGATGAAAAAATTGCACAGCCGGAACTTGCCACTGCCCGGAAAGAAACACCGGTTGCAAATGATCAGGCCGCCAAAGAAGAAGTTTTGGAACTTCCTCTGGAAAAACAGATAATGAAGATGACTCCTGATCTGGAATTTCTCAGCCCTATTGATAATTCCATATCCGGAAGGAAAAATATTCGCGTTTTGGTCAAAGCTTCCACGGACACGTCTTTGACCCTGTCTGTTAACGGAGGAATAGTAGATAAAAACCATATAGGCAAACAGATCAAATATGAGCTTGGCCATGTAGTGATTTATGAGTTTGTGGATATACGGCTCATAGCCGGTGAAGAAAATATTATAACCGCCGAGATCAAAGATCAATTCGGTATTGAACGGGGCAAAAAACAGATCCGGGTGGAAGCCACAGGTGAACCGACGCAGGTTGTCATAAATACAGATAGGACCGAAGCTGAAGCCGATGGACTGTCAAAGATTGCAGTCAATGTTTCCCTTGAGGACAGCAGGGGACATATAGTCCCTTATGCTGCCGCTATTACAGTGGATGTGACAGCCGGTGAAATACAGGAAAAAGACGCCGACCCGGCCAATGACGGGCATCAGATTATGTGTCAGGCCGGCATAGCTCATTTTACAATTATCGCACCTCGTGAGACGGGAAGCGCTAAGATTAATGTACAGATAAATGACCTGAATAAATCTGTTGATGTTTATTTTGTTCCGCATCTGCGCCCGATGTTTGTCGTTGGTATAGGAGAAATTGTACTAGGACACGGCAATTCGTCAGGTGATTTGAGTTATCTTAAACACAGGTCAACTTTCGGAGATGGAACATACCTTAACGGGCGCGGGGCTTTCTTCCTGAAAGGAAATATTTATAAGGATGTTCTCCTTACCGCCGCCTATGACTCCGACAAGAAGCGAACAGACGAACTGTTCAGAGAGTCGGATACCCGCGTCGATACGGAAGAGAAGTATCCGATTTACGGCGATGAAAGCAAGGTTGGTTATGAAGCTCTTTCCCGTGAAAATCTTTATGTCAAGTTGGAAAAGGGCAAATCTTATCTGCTCTACGGAGACTATCGTACTGACCTTACAGAAACAAAACTTAGCGCATATACTCGATCCTTTAACGGACTTAAGTTTGAAGTCAATACAGAAAAATTCCGTCTGCGTTCTTTCGGAACGCATACTGATCAAGGCCAGTTTATTGATACACTACCCGGCAAGGGCATATCCGGTTATTATTATCTGACTCATTATCAAATTATCGATGGCTCGGAACGTGTGGTTATCGAAACGCGTGATCGCCTGCAGCCTGATCGTGTTCTGAACAGAGAACTCAAATCGCGGGGTTCTGACTACGAAATTGATTATGGTCTGGGCACAATTCTTTTCAATGTCGCTATTCCCAGTTATGATTCTGACGGTAATCCTCTTTATATAGTGACCACCTACGAGAGTCGGCAGGATGGTGATCAATATTATATTTACGGAGGACGTGGCGCCTACAAAATTACAGACCAATTGGAAGTCGGAGCTACCGGCATAGTAGAAGAAAATTCCATCAGTGATTACAACCTGTTTGGCGGTGACGTAACTTTGAGGTTGCCTGGTTCTACTATTCTGAAGGCGGAATATGCCCGAACACGCGGTTTGTTTGATATAAGCAGTTCTTATGTGCCCCAGGATGGAGAAGGCTGGTCGTTTGATCTGGAAAGTAAACCACTGAAACAACTGATGCTGAAAGGTTACTATCGCGATCTGAGCGATTACTTCAGCAATCCATCGGCGTCTGACGCGGTCCGCGGCACAAGCAAGATCGGTCTGGAGGCCGCTTATGAAATTCAGCCGACATTAACGATGAAGGCCAAATATCTGGATGAAAAAGACAGGATTAACAATTCATCGCACTTGCTGGCTTCAGTTGGTGCGACTAAGAAATTTACTAAAACCATGGTCAGCGCGGAACTGGCTCATGAAACTGCCGACAATCTAACCGATACGCCGGCGCAAATTCCGTATACTCCAGGGGGACTGCTCAACGGAGTTCCTTTCTTTAATTCCTATGAGACACCGGAGCGCGCGACATTCCTAAAACTTGCGATAGAAAGAGAACTTCTAAAAGATCTATCTCTTTCTCTCAGTCACAAACAGGATATTGGCGGGAATGGTTATTTCTTAAGTCAGGGTGGACTGAATTATCAGTTAAACAAATCGAATAAATTATATATTCGTGAAGAATATGCGAAATATCAGGATGGCACACAGACCCGCACGTTAATCGGTGCAGAATCGCAGGTTGTCAAGAATACCACAGCTTATACGGAATACCGTCTGGCCGATGGTTCCGCCGGTTACCGTAATGAGCAGGTCATTGGGTTGAAAAATAAATTGCAGGTTATGGAAGGAGTCACTGCTAATATTGCCGGGGAATATCTGACAACATTGAGCGGTCAGAAAAATCCGAATCAGCCGGATGCCTATGCTGCTGCCGTAGGACTGGAATATCTACCCAAGGAAGATTTCAAACTCACCGGCAGATTGGAACATAGAAACGAGATTGACGGTGACAAGAGTTCGTATCTGGCGGAAATTTCATCTGCTTACAAGCTTAACCCCGATTATTCGCTGCTTTTACGTGAACGGTATTTCCTGGAAAAGAACGGTAGTAGTGATAATCACACATCACGTTTCCTCGTAGGCTTGGCCTATCGTCCGCTTGACAATGATCGTTTCAACGCTCTGGGCAAGATAGAATATAAATATAACAGGCAATCGGCTTCATCGCCCAATTATACAATAAATTCGTTTATTGTTTCCACGGAAGGAGTTTATCAGTTCAATCCGAAAATACAACTAATGGGTAAATATGCGGGCAAACTGGAGATAGATGACAGCTTTAACTCTTATACGGATTTAGTTGCAGCCAGAATACTTTATGATTTAACAGACAGGTTTGATGTTGGAGTGGAATACCGTATGCTGACGTCTCATTTGACCAATACCAGACTCCATGGCGGTTCTGCCGAAGTTGGCTACAGGGTTATTGATCAACTCTGGCTCTCTCTCGGTTATTGTTTCGACCGGTTTGATGAAGATTTGACCGGTGACAGTTATTATGGCGAAGGACCCTATTTAAAACTCCGATTCAAGTTTGACGAAACAACTCTGCGGAAAATTAAATCATCCGCAGTAAATAGCCGCTAATCTCTTTATGGACAAATATCGCATATTCAATACTTGTCAAAAAAATAGATTTATAACAAGCTTCTCAAATGAGAAATATTTTTTCCCTCAAAGGATATAATTATGAAAGTCAAAACCCAGGAGCTTTTTAATTTTTATTCACACCTTGCCGGAATGATCGCTGCTGTCATCGGAACCGTCTTTCTGTTAATTGTTGCCAGTCATTCGGCGTCCGGTTTTGTTACGGCTCTTATTTATGGATTCTCTGCAGTTTTTCTTTTTGCAGCAAGTTCTCTATATCATGCCTTCAAAAAGGAAGAAAATGAGATATCCTTCTGGAGAAGAATGGATAAACTGGCAATTTTTTTTATGATCGCCGGAACATTTACTCCTGTGTGTTATTTTTATCTGGATGGTGCATATAGATGGTCGATGATTGCCTTCCAATGGAGTCTTGTGGGTTTTGGTTTAATGTCCCAGATTTTTTTCCCAAAAGCTCCACGCAAATTATACGCGGCTATATACATATCAATGGGCTGGTCAGGGCTTTTCGTTATTAAACAGGTCCTTGCCAATATGCCTTTAAGCCAGGGAGTCCTTCTGTTTTCCGGTGGAATCGCTTATACAGTGGGGGGTATTATTTATGCCGTAAAAAAGCCAAGAATGTTTACCGGTATCTTCAGTTTCCATGAACTCTTTCACATCATGGTTCTGATTGGCGGAGTCCTGCATTATGCAATGATTTACAGAATTTATTGTTGAAACTCCAATTCCGAAAGCGAAGCGTAGCGGAATTGGTAAGTTGAATCCCGACGCTGTCGGGACAAAGCGGAGGGTGCATACCCGTGATTCCCGGCTTGGCGTCTAAATAATGAGCGCGGCAAGTTCGTTATTCTCTGAAATAAACTTCGGTTCAAAAAAAAATTACTTGACAAAAAACTAATTTAGCGTTTTTTATTTCCGGTAGTTTTGCTGAGGGATATTCAATTCGCGTAGCCCATTATTTATTGCCCCTCCTATCTAACGAGATTATTCGACACCGGGTCAGCCCGATGAAATAATATTAATCAAAAACAAGACTTGTCCCTATTCAGAAAATTGCTTCCTTAAGGCAAGTGGTTAAGAAGTTGGGACAATAGGAAAAGGGATGGAATACAAATAATAAAAATTTATTTGTTCTTTAATTTTAGTGAAGATTTAAAAAATTAGTACCTATTTTCGTTGCCAGTATAAAAATTGCAAAGAGATAGATGTATGAAAGAAAATTCTTCATCTGAAATCAGCAATCCGAAATCACTCCGGACATTGATGGTTGATAATTCGGAAAACGACGTACTTCTTATACTTCGTGAACTGCAAAAAGGCGGATACAATCCCTCTTATGAAAGGGTGGAAACCGCCATCGCCATGGAAGAAATCATCAAAGATAAACAATGGGATATTATTCTTTGCGACTATACAATGCCGAAGTTCAACGCTCCGTCGGCCATTGCTCTTCTAAAGAAAACCGATATAGATATTCCTATTATTATTGTATCCGGAAGTATTGGCGAAGATGCTGCCGTAGAATGTATGCGGCTGGGAGCACAGGATTATATCATGAAGGGGAACTTATCCCGTCTTTGTCCGGCCATAGCCAGAGAATTAGAAGAAGCGGTAAATAGAAACAGGCAAAAGCAGGCGGAGGAGAACTTCCGCCGTTCTCTGGAAGATTTGCCGCTGGGTGTACGCATCGTGACCGTGGATGGAGAGACTCTCTATGCCAATAAGGCCATTCTGGATATCTATGGTTACGATAGCATTGAAGAATTAAAAACAACTCCTGTAGAAAATCGCTACACTCCGGAGAGTTTTGCCGAGTACCAGATAAGAAGAGAAAAAAGAAAACGAGAAGATGATACCCCCTCCGAATACGATATAGGCATTGTAAGGAAAAACGGTGAAGTACGCTATATCCATGTCTTACGCAAAGATGTATTATGGAATGGCGAAAAGCAGGTTCAAGTTTTATATAGCGACATTACCGACCGCAAGCAAGCGGAAGAAAGATTTCTTACCTCCCTTCGGGAAAAAGATATTCTTCTCAAGGAAGTTCATCACCGGGTGAAGAACAACATGCAGGTGATATCCGGCCTTCTCGATCTTCCGGCAGCGTTAAGCGGAAATCAGGAACGGAGGAAAATGTTCCGTGAGAGCCAGAACAGGATCCAGGCCATGTCACTGGTACATGAAAAACTCTACGGTTCAAAGGATTTCACAAGAATCGATCTGGCTGGTTATGTGAGAACTATGTCACAGGATTTATTTCAATCATACAAAGTCAATCCAGGGAAAATAGATCTGATCGTTCAAACCGACGGAAATGTTTATGTAGATATTAACAAGGCAATTCCCTGCGGCTTGATTTTGAACGAATTAATTTCCAATGCGCTTAAACACGCTTTCCCCGGAAATAGACATGGTGAGTTAACGATTATAATAAGCCAAACGAAAAACACAGAGATAGAAATCGTTGTCCGGGATAATGGCTTAGGCTTATCAGGCGATGTTGATGTTCACCAACCGCTGTCTGTGGGGTTGCATTTGGTGAACGGGCTGGTAAAGAACCAGCTTGACGGCCAAATAGAATTTAGACGTGCCGCCGGAACAGAAATAAGTATGAAATTTCCTTTATAATTTGAGGGAGGAGATATAGTTATGAACAGTGTTAACAGTAGAAAAAGTGATAAAATTATGGTCGTGGAAGACGAATGGATTGTCGCCGATCAGCTTTGCAATAATCTGAAGGATCTTGGGTACATGGTTTGTTCGACGGCATCGACAGGAGATGAAGCTATCAGTAACGTGAAAGAGGATAAACCGGATCTGATCCTGATGGATATTGTTTTAAAGAATAAAATGGATGGCATTGAAGCTGCCGAACAGATCACTTCACAGTTCAATATACCTGTCATTTATCTGACTGCTTATACGAATCAGGAATATATCGAACGTGCAAAGCAGACAAAGCCTTTCGGTTATCTGATCAAACCTTTTAAGCAGGGGGAACTGTATGCCAATATCGAAATGGCTCTTCATAAACACCGGTTAGATAAAGAAATCAAAGAGTATCTGGAACGCCTGGTAAAATGTTACAGAGGGACGGTTGAAAGTGTTTCGGAAGCAATTGAATTGCGCGGGCCTTATGCTGCCGGTCATCACCGGAGGGTTGCTGAATTTGCACATGCCATAGCCAGGAAAATGGGACTTTCCGATTTTTCTATAGATGGGACTTGTTTGGCAGCATTTGTTTATGACATCGGCCTTGTGAGTGTACCTCTCAGTGTAATTCAGGATTCCGGACAGTTGACAGGACTTAAGCTGGATTTGTATCGCAACTATCCGAAAACGAGTTACGACGTTTTGGAAAAAATAGATTTCCCCTGGCCCGTTGCTGATATTGTTCTGCAACATTGCGAATGTTACGATGGATCCGGATTCCCTAAAGGAATAAAGAAGGATGATATCCTTATCGAAGCCAGGATTCTGGCCGTAGCGCATGCCCTTGAAGACTTGACTTCTCATAAGTCATTCCGGAATGCCCTTCCTTTGAATCATGCTCTTGATGAAATAAAGCGCTATCGTGAATCCAAGTATGATCCAAATGTTGTGGATATATGTTTAAGGCTTTTCAGGGATGTAAGTATATAGGCTGGGAAACTGATTCATACAGCACAGATTTTAAATCACAGTGCTGTCTTTGCGGCTGGCGGAAAATCTTTTTCGGAGGCTTTCTTAATCTTAAGAAGGAAAAGACATCAATAATTATAATATTTTAACCAGTGATAAATAACCCTTGCTTTCTGTTATAGTTTGATATAAAAGCCACACCTACTAATTTTTTAAGACTCCTTGCCTGTTAAATCAGGCTTTAGAGCCGAAAGGAGAAAATTTTGCAGAGATACGAAGTTATAGCTATAGTTTTAGCTAATTTAAGTGACGAAGACATTACCGCATTAATCGAACGCAGCCAAAAAATCATTACCGACCGCAAAGGTGTCGTCGCCAAGATCGACAAATGGGGAAAAAGACATCTTGCCTATGAAATCAAAAAACAAAAAGACGGTTATTATTTTCTTATCGACTTTGCCGGCAACGGAGCCATTGTTGCGGAAATTGAAAGAAATTATAAAATTGATGACCGTATCCTGAAGTTCATGACGGTAAAAAAAGAGGGTGCAACCACCCCCGAAGGCATTGAACAGGAAATTGCCGCGGCGGAGGCAAAACGTACCCAGGCGAAGGCAGAAGGAGAAGCGGGAGCGGAAGGAAAAATTGTCCATCAGATAGAAAAAGCCTCCGGCGAAACGAAGCCTTTACCTAAAAAACTTTATAATAAAGAAGAAATTTCAACGAGGGGGGAATAAGCAATGGCCATACCAAACGGAGATAAACCAAATCGATATCCCCAGAAAAAGTTTTTTCATAAAAAGAAATTTTGCCGTTTTTGCACAGATTCTAATGTGAAAATTGATTATAAAAATCCTATGGTCCTGAATAATTTCATAACAGAGCGAGGCAAGATTATGCCGCGCAGAATTACCGGTAATTGTGCCAGCCATCAGAGAGAATTGGCGTTAGCAATAAAACGCTCCCGAATGATTGCAATTATGCCTTTTGTTACCGGTGAAGGAAGATAGATTTTTTAATGAGACTCGCTGAAAAAGAGTCCCGACTTGTCGGGATGAAGTTTGTCCCTATCACCTAAAGGTGAAGGGATAATTCGCTCTAAGATTTTTCATATACTGCGTTTTGAAAAATCAGGGCTCATTAAAGCGTTAGTCGAATTATCCCGCAAAGCGGAGGGCAGAATGCCCGTGATATACTGATTTGTTCTTCTCTTTTTATGAAGAATAAAACCGGCTGCTTTTATTTTTCGGGGAAATTTTATATAAATTTAAGTTAAATCAAATCACTCCTGCGTAGATTATCGATAAGGTAACGCCCATATTATATGGCGTTACCTTTTTTCAAAGTAAATTCTTGATTTGATTACCGGCAATTGCGTTCTGGTTGGCAGTAATTCACAAGAGAAATGTAGTTATATAAAATTTTGTTGTTAGCAGGTTATCATCCTTGGAAAGATTCAGAACAACCTTTTTCAATATTCCTTTTTTAAAACTTTTATTTTTTGTTTCTGCTTTTATTTTTGCAATAGCTTTTATTCCTGTTATCGGTTCTGTTGCTCTTATTCTGTTACCAGTGATTTTATTTTTTAATGGTATAGTTAATGGCAAAGTTAAGACCAACGCCGCTTTCTTAATTTCTTTTTTGATTCTTTTTTTTCTATCAGCTTTATTGCAGCAAAATTTACCTACTGTTGCCATTTTTACCATGGGGATGGCCGGCTTATTAATTGCCCAGATTGCAGCACGAAATGGATCAATTGAAAAAACAGTTATTTATCCGTCTATTTTTATTATTGCCGCAATTTGTATCTATTTCATTTACGGTGGTTCGGTTCTTTCTATAAATCCGTGGCAGCTTGTGGAAAGACATATAGCCGCAGCGGTTGAAGAAAATATAAAACTCTACAGCCAGTTGTCTTTCAGAGCAGAAGATATTAATTTCTTTAAAGATAACAAGCGGGACATTACCAATGTTTTGACCCGGATGTTTCCGGCACTGGTTGTCATAACCGCGACATTAATTGTTTGGGCAAATATTCTTCTGGGAAAACGAATTCTCGGTAAAGCCGGTATCGTTTTACCAAATCTTACCGCATTAAATCGATGGAAGGTTCCTGAATTCATTATCTGGATTTTTATCGTTTCCGGCGGTCTTTTCTTTGTGCAGAATAAAGACATAACCTTTTTCAGCTCCAACATATTTCTGGTAACGTGTTTTGTATATTTACTGCAAGGCCTTGCGATCGTTAGCTTCTTTTTTCAAAAGAAAAACGTACCTTTCTTTTTCCGCTATCTTTTTTATTTTTTAATTGCAGTTCAGCAAATTCTTATGATACCTATAGTAGCCATCGGATTATTCGATATCTGGGTTGATTTTAGGAAATTTTTTCAAAAAGATCAGGCAACCACTTGATTTCATCAGTATTCTTACAAAACGGAGGGTTTTTATGAAAGTAATTTTGAAGCAAAGCGTGCCTTCTTTAGGTAAGGCGGGGGCTTTAATTAAAGTTAATGATGGTTATGCCCGCAATTTTTTGATTCCTAAAGGATTGGCTACCGAGGCCAATGAAAAAAACATCAAACTCTTTGAGCATGATAAAACAAATATCCTGAAGAAAGCGGCTAAGGAGCACAAGTCCGCTCAGGATCTGGCGGATGCTTTGTCTAATGTAACTATAACAATAGCCCGTAAACTCGGTGATCAGGATAAAATCTTTGGTTCAGTAACAACCAAGGACATAGAATCAGCGCTTAAAGAAAAGGGTTACGACATTAATCGAAAAATGATTGTCCATGAACATGGTGAACATATAAAGTCGCTGGGTGAATTTAAAGTAAAAATAAAGTTGACAGCCGATGTAGAAACCGAAATCAAATTAATCGTTACCGGCGAGTAATAATGAGAGATATCGATTCATCTTTATATAAGCTTCCACCGCAAAATATCGAGGCCGAACAGTCTATCCTCGGTAGTATTTTGCTGGAAAACAGTGCTATCAACAGCGTGCTGGAAATTATATCATCCCCGGGTGATTTTTATAACGAAGCTCACCGGAAGATTTTTGGCGTTATCATTGAGATTTCCGAAAGAAACGAGCCGGTTGATATTATTACTTTAAGCAACGCCCTGAAAGATAAAAACCTTTTGGATTCAGTGGGTGGTACAACATATCTTGCTTCTCTGGTCGATAACGTTCCGTCTGCGGCTAACGTTGCGAATTACTCCAAAATTGTTAAGGAAAAGGCGATTCTCCGCGGATTAATCGGTTCGGCAACGGAGATTATCAATAGTTGCTATGAAACCGGTTCCGATGTTGATCAGGTTCTGGATAAAGCAGAACACAGTATTTTCGAAATTTCCGAGAATAAAGTGCGTCCCGCTTTTTTCCCGATTCGAGATATTGTCAAGGACAGCTTCCGGTCGATTGAAGATCTTTATTCCCGTAAAGAACTGATTACCGGCGTTCCTACCGGTTTTGAAAAAATTGATGATTTAACTTCCGGCTTGCAGAAATCGGAACTGATAATCATTGCCGGACGTCCCAGCATGGGCAAGACAGCGTTTGCCTTGAATATCGCATTATTCGCGGCTATGGAAGCGCAGACGCCCGCCGCTATTTTTTCGCTGGAAATGTCCAAGGAGCAGCTTGCTTTTCGTCTACTTGCGTCCGAGGGCAGAGTTGATTCACAGCGCCTGAGAAAAGGCATTCTGGGAGAAACCGATTGGCCGAAACTGACGACAGCCGCCGGCCGGCTTTCCGATGCGCCACTCTTCATTGATGATACCCCGGCCATTACCGTTTTGGAAATGAAGGCCAAATCACGCCGGCTCAAAGCCGATCAGGGGCTGGGATTGATCGTCGTAGACTACATCCAGCTGATGCGTTCCGGCAGTTACCGCGAATCCCGCGAGCAGGAAATATCGGAAATCAGCCGTTCTTTGAAGGCTCTGGCTAAAGAACTCAGAGTGCCCGTTGTCGCGCTCTCGCAGCTCAACCGCAAAGTGGAAGACCGCACTAACCGCCGTCCGCAAATGGCGGATTTAAGAGAATCCGGTGCTATCGAACAGGACGCCGACGTTATTGCTTTTATTTACCGTGATGAAGTTTATGACAAATCGGACGATAATATTAACAAAGGAATTGCGGAAATAATCATCGCCAAACAAAGAAACGGCCCCACCGGAACTGTTAAACTTGCTTTTGTGGACAAGTATACAAGTTTCCAAAACCTTGCCCATGTAGAAACGCCCGAAAATTAGAATTCCATGCCGAGAATTGCCGGATTAGGAATAGCAAGAATCAGCGCGCCTTTACTCTTGACAATTGCCACTAAAGAATCTCGCAAATTTTCACCAGTAATGGATTTTAGGCAACCAATAATTCCTAGATTCCCACCGGAGTAGAATCCCGCGCATGCGCGACGGGAATGACACTCAAATGTTCTCCGCCGGGGTAATTTGGCAAGAGGCCGTTATCCATTGATAGAACAAGAGTCATGAAATATTTTTTGTAATTCTCAAATCATTAGTCTCGATGGATAGACAACCCTTCAATTGTAAATAATCAAAAAAAGACTGAACTCAAAATTTACATATGATAAAAGAATATATAATACCATTTTTAAATCAAAGGTGATATTGCGGCGGCTAGGCGGAGGCGACGAGGCGTATTTTTTACATACGTTGAGGAAGCCGACAATCCCGATGAATCGGGACCAACAAAAATAGCGCTTTGATTTAGAATTGGTATAGCAGGTTATTCTATGGCAGATATTAAAAGGGCTTCAAAAAAAGAACTGTTTGGCTGGGCAATGTTTGATTTTGCCAACTCGTCCTATACGACTGTTATCATCACAGTAGTTTTTTGTATTATATTCCCCAAAATCATTGTCGGAGATGGGCCGGAATACAGGCTGGGTAATCTTCTGTGGAGTACTTCCCTGTCCATAAGCTATCTGATTGTGCTTCTTACGGCACCGCTCTTCGGCGCAATCATGGACTACACCGGATTAAAAAAGAAGTTTCTCTTTGGGAGCTACATCCTCACGGTAATTGCTACCGCGGCTCTTTATTTCGTTGGTCCTGGAGATATCATTTTGGGAATGCTGCTTATTATTCTATCCAATGTCGGTTTTTCCTACAGCGAATCTTTTGTCTCCAGTTTTCTTCCGGATCTTGGTCCGCCTGAAGATCTGGGTAAGATTTCTGGCTATGCCTGGGGACTGGGATATTTTGGCGGTCTCTTATCTGTAGCAGTAGTAATATTTGGTCTGAGTGCCGGTGTATATACAATGGAAAATTTCCAAAATCTGCGGCTGGTGGGACCGGTGACAGGTTTGTTTTTTTTGATAGCCGCCATTCCGACATTTTTGTGGGTCAAGGAACGGACGGCTCCCAGACCTCTCTCCCAGAATGACAATTATATTACTATCGGGTTGAAACGATTGAAAAAAACTTTTCTGGATATTCGGGATTACAAAGATTTGATAATCCTTTTAGCATCATTCTTTTTCGCTTATGCGGGGCTCTCCATAGTGATCGCCTTTGCCTTTATTTACGGAGACCAGATCATAAAATGGTCAAGCAGCATACAGATATTAATGTTCGTTATAACGCAGTTTACAGCAGCGGCAGGCGCATTTCTTTTTGGAGTCATTCAGGACAGATGGAAAGCTAAACCGGCATTTATTCTGACGCTTGTGCTCTGGCTGGTTTCCGTAAGCCTGATTTACGAGGTCATTGAAGTTACAGCTTTTGTAAACAGCGTGACGGGCCTTGCTCTGCAAGAGGCGCATGTTTTCCTTGTTGTCGGTTTCATAGCCGGATTAGGCCTGGGATCAACCCAATCCGCCTGCCGTGCCATGGTCGGTCTTTTCTCACCGGATACAAAGGCCGGAGAGTTTTTCGGCTTATGGAGTTTTACCGGTCGTCTTTCGGCTATTGTCGGACTGATGGGTTTGGGATTATTGCAAACGCTTTTTGGTCTGCAAAAGGCGATACTTGTTTGTCTGGTATTTTTTTTAATGTCATTAGTTATCGTTCTTTTCGTCAATGAAGAACGGGGCAAGATGATTGCGCGTGAACATGCCGGAGAATAGATAGGTGGTCAGTAGTCGAATAAATATTAATTCCGATAAATCGATGAATGTTTTGCTTCAGGCCATTAAAGAACTTGTTGTGGAGCTTCATCCATCCTGGCCGGAAACCAGGAAAATATTGCCGGACAGTTTACTGTCACAGGACCTGGGACTGGACAGCCTGGCGCGTGTGGAACTGCTTGCCCGCATCGAAAGAAATTTTGGTGTAACACTTGAAGAGAAAATATTTATCGATGCCGAAACACCACGCAATCTGTGGCAGGCAATCATCAATGCCGGTCCTTCCTTAACGCCTGTTGCCGCAATGGAAATCAGTAAGGTGGAAATAGGCGAAACACATGACTTGCCCTTCGATGCCCAAACACTAGTGGAAGTACTGAACTGGCATGTGGAGAATCATCCGGACAGACCCCACATTCGTTTATACAACGATGAAGACGATGGAGAAATCATTACATATGGAAAGTTGGGTGAAGGGGCGCGGGCGGTAGCCGCCGGTCTTCAGGAAAAAGGCCTGCTGCCGGGAGATTCCGTTTCCATCATGCTGCCCACGAGTAGGGAATACTTTTTTACTTTTATGGGAATTTTACTGGCGGGCGGTATACCCGTTCCCATCTATCCGCCATTTCGCATGAACCAGCTTGAAGATCATTTGCGACGGCACAGCGCCATTCTCAAAAACTGCGGCGCAAAGATGATGGTCATCATTCCGGAGGCCAAGCGCTTTGCCCAGGTTCTCAAGGCGCAGGTGGAAAGTATGCACACCCTGGCGACTATAGAAGAATTAACTTCCGGCACGGCCAAGTATAATAAATTCACTTCGGCGGCAAACGATACTGCCTTTCTTCAATATACGTCCGGCAGTACCGGTAATCCCAAGGGCGTGATGCTGACCCATGCCAATCTGCTGGCCAATGTCCACGCGCTGGGTGAAGTCGTGCAGGTGAAATCCACGGATGTTATCGTAAGTTGGCTGCCGCTCTATCATGACATGGGCTTGATCGGAACATGGCTTTCCAGTCTTTATTATGCCGCCATGCTTGTAGTCATGTCGCCGCTCAATTTTATTTCGCGGCCGCAGCGCTGGCTGTGGGCTATTCATCGCTATCGGGGTACCATTTCAGCTGCTCCTAATTTTGCCTATGAATTATGTCTGAAAAGATTAACGGATGATGATCTTCAAGGACTTGATCTGTCTTCCTGGAGAGTTGCCTGTAACGGTGCCGAACCGGTAAGTCCTGAAACAGTGGAAAATTTCTGCCGGCATTTTAGCAAGTATGGCTTTAAACGCGAGACATTAATGCCTGTATACGGTCTGGCGGAATGTTCGGTCGGACTTGCCCTGCCGCCCCTTGATCGCGGTCCGCTCATTGATAAAATTAATAGAGAAGTTTTTGTCAATACTGGCCATGCCATCCCGTCTACTGAAGTTGACGATCGGGTTTTGCGATTTGTTGCCTGCGGTCGTCCGTTGCCCGGCCATGAGGTACGTATTGTAGATAACGCCGGTCGGGAATTGCCTGAACGATACGAAGGGAAACTTCATTTTCGCGGACCTTCGGCAACAAGCGGATACTATCACAATATCGAAGATACCAGGAAGCTCTTTGACGGTGCTTGGTTGGATTCCGGCGATATGGCTTATATCGCAGGCGGTGACATATTTATTACAGGACGCAAAAAAGACATTATCATCCGCGCGGGACGAAACATCTATCCTCAGGAACTTGAAGAAGCAGTAGGAAAGGTTGCGGGTATCAGAAAAGGCAATGTGGTTGTTTTTGCCGCGAAGGATACCGTCAATCAAACGGAAAAACTGGTCGTCATGGCCGAGACGCGGGAAGAAAATCCGGAAAAATTAAATGCCTTGCGCGAAGAAATCAACGTTCTGGCAATGGATTTAGTGGGAACAGGCGCGGATGAAGTGGTACTGGCTCCGCCGGGCACTGTACTCAAGACATCCAGCGGAAAAATCCGTCGGGCCGGTAACCGCGCTCTTTATGAAAGCGGCCGGATAGGTAAAGGTTACAAAGCGACATGGTGGCAAATAGTGCGGATTGCCTTATCCGGAATCGAGCCAGAATTGAGGCGCATGTGGCACGGCGTGCTAAGCGGATTCTATGCCGCCTACTGCTTGTTGCTGTTCTTTATTCTCGCACCTGTAACATGGTTGGCCGTTGTCCTGCTGCCCAAAGAATCATGGCGCTGGGCCTTTATGAGAAAAGTGGCTCGCTTTCTGGCCAGAGCATCTTTCACATCGATCGATGTTCAGGGAACGGAAAATCTTCCTCTCGACTCTTCCTGTATCTTTGTGGCCAATCATGCCAGTTATCTGGATAATTTTTTGATGGTTGCCATGCTGCCGATGGAATTAAGTTTTGTTGCCAAGGCCGAACTGAGAGGAAGTTTTTTGGCACGAGTATTTCTGAAACGAATTAGTGCGGAATTTGCGGAACGATTCGATAAACAAAAAGGTGTTGAAGATGCCCGCCGTATTTCCTCTGTGGCACGCAAAGGCCGCAGCCTGCTCTTTTTTGCAGAAGGGGGCTTTACCCGTATTCCGGGACTTCGTCCTTTTCATATGGGCGCATTTGAAGCAGCGGTAGAGGCTTATGTTCCTGTCGTACCGATTGCCATTCGCGGCACACGTTCCATGCTGCGTGATGTCAGCCTGTTTCCAAGACGCGGCACAATAACCGTAACAATCGGGAAGCCCATTGAGCCCCATAGCGTGCAAGATCCCTCTGTGCCGGATTCATGGAAAACGGCAATAAAACTGCGCGATGCCGCTCGTGATCACATTCTGCGGCATTGCGGCGAACCAGATCTTTCCGGTTACTGAAAAATGCTCGGTTAAGAATTTTCTGCGTTGAATCTTTTTTCTGAGATGTCGTTGCTCGAATTCAGATAAAGCAACAATAATGTCATCCTTTTATAAATAGATTGTTTCATCTATTTGTAATATCAGATTGAACTACCCGTATGGAAAGACTTCTCGAAACAAGTATCGCCCGGAGTGCAATGACAGAGATTGGATATATTGCGACTCCATTTTCAGGGGAAGCACATCCTTGTAATTTAAAATAATACTGGTGTACTTTTCCGCCATCTATTCAGCAGTGATAAAAAAGTTGTGAAGTTTGGGATGCGTTGCTACTTTATCTCCAATGCAGTTTTTAAAGACTTTTCAATATAATTGATATGCTCGATAGTCGCAATCCTGGCTGCTTCAGAATTATGTTTCTCTATGGCATCGCTAATTTCCCGTAATTGAGTTACAATATTCTTTGAAATTCCGGAAATAGTCGAAAGCCTCTCGCGGATGATTGGAAAGTATTCATGCAAAATGTCGGTCATAGTTTTACACAGATGAACAAATACGGTATTGCTGGTAGTATTGGCCAGCAGTTCAAAAAAATGGGTGTAGAGTATTATACCTTTTGGGGCAATGATAATTTTATTAAGGCCGACCTTCCGGGCTTCTTTGAATAGTTCTTTCATCTGTTTGATCTGTTCAAGAGGGGCATTTTTTGCTGCCAAGTAGGCAGCCTCGGCATCAATAATACGCCACACATATAATAATTCCCACATGCTTTCCTGGCTAACAGAGAGATGATCTAGCAATGGGGTGCGTAGATCATCGAACATAGATTTTACAAACTTGCCTTTCCGGTCCTGAGATTCGATGTAACCGCGGGCTTCCAGCAGTTTCAGGCCCTCACGCAGGGATATGCGGCTGATGCCGAAGATTTTGGTCATTTCATGTTCACTGGGCAGTTTATCACCCGGCTTTAGTGCGCCTTTCGTGATAAGATCTATGATATGGTTGGTAACCCGACTGGGAATATCGGGCGCCTTCTCAATTTTTGACATGCCAAACGTCTTTTTACCCATGATACCTACACAATTGTTTTTAATAAAATATTTTTTCCAATTTTAGAGAATATATAAGAAATATCGTTTTTTATCAATAAAATATTGATATATTTTGATTTCATAATTAATTTATCGTTAATTATGACTTGTCATTTGATATAGAGAGTAACCAATAATAGAAATACGAAGAGAGCAAGAAGGGAGGAAGTCTTTGTCTGCCCTCTTCGTACATGGATGCTCACTTTTTCGGGAAGCCTAAATTACTTACTACCACCTTCAGTTCCCTTAAGATTCTTTAATCATCTGTGGCCGAGGAAATATTTCATTCCTGACCGCTCCCGATTCAGTTATGCACCATGGTCTGTCGCTGTTCCTAATGATAATATTCTGAAGTCTTTTGACCTTTTCCTTTAACCTCTTAAAACTATTCAGTATCCGGCCATTAGAGGGTGTCATCCAAAGTCTTTATAAATTAACAGCAAAAAAATATAGCGCGGTTTAAATTTTTTATTGACATATTGTATTACAATATGTCAATAACAACGAGCCAAAAATAAGTCAATTAAAATTTTCATTAATTTCTCGGTAGGGGACTGGTACCAATTTACAAAGGTATCAATCTATAATCAGCTGAATTTGTTTAGTCAGACATTGATACATAGTGACATCAAGAATGAAGCAAATTTAGAGGGGATTAGCTATTTTTTCAGTAAGGAGATTTTTATGAAATCTAAAATGTTCGTTTGGCTTATATTTATCGAATTCATTGTGTTTTTCATTAGTTCTGCTTTTGCGCTTACTTTCAGAGAAAAGGTAAAATATGTGAAGTTTTTAACGGGATCTAAAATAGAACTTACACCGCAGGAAAGAGAAAAATATGCGAAGGCTTTTATGGAATCAGCGAGCGGGCTTACATTGAAAATCTCATTTTTTGTTCAAAACATTTTTAAAAGGAGGTTTTATGAAATGTAACAATCTTGTTAAGTTTCTCTGTCTGGGTTTAGTTGTGTTTTTTATCGGATCAACCTCTACATTTGCGCTTACGCTTCAGGAAAAGGCAAAATACGCGAGGTTTTTAACAGGATATACGAGCGAATTCACGCCTCAAGAAAGAGAAAAGCTTGCAAAGGTTTTTATAGATTCCGCGACAGGACTTACACCACAAGAAAAGGCAAAATACGCGAAGTTTTTAGCAGGATCCACAAGCGATTTTACCCCTCAGGAAAGAGAAAAATATTCTAATGTTTTTATGGACGCCGCACTCGTAATTCCACCACAAGACAAGGCAAAATATGCAGATATACCCGGTGTTCAGAACTTAAAAAAAGTAAAACCAAACGGTGACTTTCTGTATGTCGTCAAGTTGGGCACATTGGCTCCGGAAGGAGTCGGTTGGGCTGCTTTAATCAAGCAAATAATTAATCCCGGAATATTAAAGGTGACAAGTGGACTGATATATTTGAACTGGTATTACGGCGGTACAATGGGTGATGACCAGGATATATTAGCCAAGATGCGCAACGGACAGTTGCAGGGAGGCGGTTTTTCCGGACAGGGAATGTTAATGGCTTGTCCGGAAATGGCTTTGATAGAATTACCGTTCATGTTCGAAAGTTACGATGAAGTGGAATATGTTTATTCCAAGCTAAGACCGCGCATCAGTCAGTGGTTTGAAAAGCATGGATATCATCTTGTTCTACTGGCGGAGCAGGATTTTGATCAAGTTTATTCCACTAAATATCCAATCAGGACATCCGATGACTTTAAAAACAGCCGTTTTTTAACATGGTATGGATCTCTGGAAGAAAGGGTTTTAAAAGCTGTAGGCGCGAGTCCTTTACCTATTCGCGTTCCTGAAGTGGCCGCTTCCATCCGCACAGGTGTATGCGATGCCTTCATCAGTCCTAGCATATGGGCAGTCGGAACACAGATGTATACCGTTATGAAATATCTAAATCCCATGCATATACGTTATTCGCCGGCCGGCGGTGTGATAACGATGCAAACATGGAATCTGTTACCTAAGGAAGCTCAAATTGCTATCGATTATTATGTAACGTCAATAGAGAAAGACTTCAGACAGCAAGTGCGTGAAAGCAATGAAAAATGTTTGAAAGCGATGTATAAATACGGAATGAAAGAAGTTAAGCTGACACCTGCAGAACTTAATCTTCTGAAAAAGAGACTCATGCCGCTGTGGGATGAATTAGCCGAAAAGGGATATTATACCAAAGCTGAATTAGCTGAAGTTAAAGCACTATTGGCAGAGTATCGAGCTAAAAATAAAAAATAAATGATTTGTTTAGTGAATATTGGTTTAGGAAAAGCATGACACGGAAATTTTGAAGCGGGCATGTCTCAATTAAAGAGATAAGAAAGCAAAATGAAATATAAAAAACATCGTGTGTATTAGAGGCGCCGGTTGAAGGGCTGCACGCGATGCATAACCATAAAAATATAAAAAAACAGATAAAAGAAATAATTTAAAACAAGAAGTAAAAATTAAACAATAGGAGGAGGTGATATTAATGCCGTTGTGCAAGGAGTGTAAAAAGTTCTTCCCCCTAAAGGAAGATCCGAACAAGGGGGATTGTGTTCAAAGGGTGGTTGATCCGAGACAGGCCTACTACAAAGCGAAACCGGTGGGAGCAAATATGGACGCAAGTTCGTGCTCTTCATTTGAAAAAAAATAAAAACAGATCATTTGCTTACCCTTATTAAAAGGGAAGTCAGCTGAAAAGCCAAAAGGTTAAGAAGGGAGGAAGTTGTATGGCACAAGATGATAAATGGAAACAGGCTTTAGCCGGGACTTTGTCAACAGGCGCTCATAGAGTGACAGGCGTGGAGGATCGGGAAAAAGTACCGGAAAAAAGTTGTGGGTTATGTAAGAATTTTTCTGAGATTTCTTTTTCGTCGGATGGCCGGGGGACTTGCCGGATACTTAAAGCAGGTTCGGATATTAGCATAGAGAAACCTGTTTACGTTTTGGAGGGTGATGTACCATTGGCTTTAAGATTTAACACGGACGGTGTGCGTTGTGAAAAGTTTGAAAGGATGGAACTTATCGATACAGATGGTTCGGAGTGTGCGGACCCGGCTTATCGTCGATCACAGCGTCAGATGGAAAAGATTGTGAAGTGAGAAACAAAGAACTGAGAAAATGAGGAGAATGTAAGAGTTCTTCCCGTTAGAGGATGATAATCTGAATCGCAGTAGCGTGTACAAACGGGTAATGGATACAAAGCAGGCCTATTACAGAGAAGAGATGAATGATGAGCTATTGACCCAAAAAAATTAAAGTAAACTATCAAAGAGATAACAATGGAGGGTATATTATGGCAGAGGCAGCAGTAAACATTAAAGAACTGGAAAAAAATCAAGAATGGTGGCGCGTGGCAGAGCAAAAACGGTCTAAACGCCTGGATTACCTGCGAAAAGCTGTATGGAAGAAAGGGGCCGTCGGCGGATTATATGCGCCCGGCATAAAAGTTGACCTGGAAAGAGTAGGACTTTTTACCGACGGCTATTTTGCCAATCTGAATGATCCGGGAATGGTACGCCATGCCAAGGCGCTGGCCAATGTACTGGATAACATCACTATTTTTATCACCGACCAGGCACAGTTGGTGGGGTATGTGGGAAGCGCTCCTCATAACATCCCTTGGCTGATCGAAGGTGGCTCCATATTGAACGAAGAAGTTTATAACGAACAGGGTGTTGCACCTGAGCCCGAGGCAGAATCGCTGAAAAAGATTGCGGAATTGATCGACAAGTGGAACGGATATAGTGTTCAGGACAGGTTTATACCTTATGTTCTCTCATTTGCCGCGGAAGAGGGCGTCAAACTATTAAGCGGCGCTGTGGGTTGGGGACTTCCTATTTCCATTTCCGGTTACAACGGCAAGGATTACGAATACATTCTGACAGCCAAACGGGGGTTTGAGGACATCATTGCAGAGATTGACCGCAGACAGGAAGAAATGAAAGATAAAGCAAGATCAAAAGCCGGTCCGGAATATCTCCATGTGGGTCCCCGAATGATGAATTGGGAAGGCATGAAGATAGCGCTGCAGGCTGTCATCCGGTACGCCAACCGGTATGCGAGACTGGCAAAGATTGTTGCAGAGAACTACGAAGCCAATCCGAAGCGCAGGGAAGAGCTTCTGCGAATTGCGGAAACCTGCGAACGGGTGCCCGCGAAGCCTCAGCGCAATTTACAGGAATCTCTCCAGTTCGACCACTTCCTGCAGGTCGTGGAGCGGTTTGAATCGGGTGGCGGCGCCTGGCCATCCCGTCCGGACTATTATCATGGTCCGTGGTATGACAAAGATGTCAATATAGACAAACGATTGACCAGGGAAGAGGCGCTTGATCTTGTGGGTGAGTTCATGATTCGCGCCCATGAAGTAGGAGGGTTTTTCCCTCGCTGGACTCGCGAAGGTCTCCAGGGAATTACAGGAACCTGGGTCTGGACATTGGGTGGTGTAAAACAGGACGGGACCGATGCCTGCAATGATTTGACCGTTGCATTTCTTCAGGCGGCGCGTCTTGTCCGCGTGTCCAACCCGACTTTTGCCTTCCGCTGGCATCCACAGGTAAAAGACGAGGTAATGCGGGAATGTTTTGAATGCATCCGTCAGGGTCTGGGATATCCCTCTATGCGGAACGATCCGGTTCTGATAACCAATGTGATGCATTGGCACGGTCATCCCATCGAGGAGGCAAGAACCTGGGTTCATCAGGCCTGTATGTCCCCCTGTCCTACTACAAAGCATGGTTTCCAGCCCATGCGCATGGCCTCGGCAACGGCCAATATGGCGAAGGTTGTTGAATATGCCTTATTCAACGGCTACGATCCGATTGTCAATATGCAGATGGGGCCTCAAACGGGTGACGCGCGGAAATTCAAGAGCTTTGATGAGCTTTACAACGCCTGGGCAGAGCAGCTCAAGTGGCTTATGAATCTGCTGACCATGTCCGTCAATTTCGGTCGTGTTATGTCGCCCGAGATGTGTCCGCGATCGTTTCTATCGTCGATTTCCGAGCGCTGTGTTGAAAGCGGTCAGGATGCAGCTTCCCCGGAAGGTGATCGCGGCAATTCCTGGATTACAGCGTTCACCTGGGTGGAAAACATCGACAGTCTCGCCGCGGTGAAAAAGCTGGTTTTTGATGACAAGAAATACACCATGGATCAGTTAATCACTGCCCTGGAAGCTAATTGGAACGGCTTCGAGGAAATGCGTCTGGATTTCGTGAAAAACGCACCCAAATGGGGAAACGATGATGATTACGTAGATGATATTATGGTGAAATGCTTAAGAGAGGCCGCTGCATTCTCCAAAGTAATCAAAGACCCATCCGGAAATAACTGGCCGATATTGCCGGAAAACGTCAGCGGCAATATTCACTATGCCAACATCGTGCGTGCGTTACCCAACGGCAGACGACTTGGTGATGCCCTGTATGATGGCGGCATTTCTCCCGGACCGGGATTGGATAAGAAGGGGCCGACAGCAGTGCTGAAGTCCTGCGGAAAAATCAATCACATAACGGATGGACGCGCGTTCTTGCTGAACCAGCGGTTATCGCCGACGCAGTTATCCGGAGAGAAGGGCTATCAATTATGGAGGTCCTATATGCATACCTGGGCAGATCTTGGATTGGACCACATTCAATTCAACGTGATCGACGATACAACACTGCGATCAGCCCAGAGGGAGCCTGAAAAATATCAGGAAGTTATTGTTCGTGTTGCCGGATACAGTGCGCATTTTGTGGACATCAGCCGCAAGACGCAGGACAACATCATCCAGCGTACAGTTCAGGGAATTGGTTAGAATTCTCGGAAAGTGGGTGGGGGGATTGTCAATGATGGGCAATCCCCCCACCATCTGACTGAAATAAAAACAAGAAGAGGGGATACAATCCACGGACACAAAGGAGAAAGAGAATATGAAATGCGTAGAGTGTAATTTCGATGGCCCTAACGATAAATTCCGTTATTTGTACAATGCCCGGATTGATTCATCGCTTACGTTAAGGCAGTGTCCCAACTGCCAGGTATGGCTGGCAGTGGATGAACTGACTGGCGCTATTAAACAGAAAGTCGGTTTGGGCGAGGCACCTTGGGGCAAATCAGCCGGCATCGAGGGTTTGGCAACAGATAACGTGTGACAAAACACAACAAGCAGAGATAATATTGGTGATGGACTTATGCCGATGTTTAGCATTGCTAAACATCGGCATAATGAAAGGTGGAGTGGGTAAAGTAGTTAACAACATAAATTAACATGCTTTTTTTATCATGATTTATGGATTCCCGCCTTCGTACCCGAATAACCTAATAAACTAAAGATTACGCGAGGTCATTGCGGCGTCATCTGGGACGGGAATGATAGAAAAATAAATAAGTTCTAAAAATTAGATTCTCACATCAACCTTGTGTTCTTTTCCATCATCCACAAGGAGCATTATTCCATCGCTTTGCTCCACGCCGTCAACGATCACCATCTTTTTGCTTTCTGAAATTTGCGCGCGCATGACAAAGATGTGGTAAATTGTTTTTCCATAGCGGTAATGTATATTGAAAACATCCCAATCATCAGGGATGCACGGCGTAAGACTGAGCTTGTTACCTTCACGTTTTACTCCCAGGAGCGATTCCACAATCAGCCGGTACATCCAGCCTGCCGAGCCTGTATACCATGTCCATCCGCCTCTTCCGATATGTGGCTCAAGCGCGTAAACATCTGCAGCCACAGCGTAAGGTTCCACTTTATAAGTCGCAATAGCCTCAGAAGATCTTGTGTGGTTCACCGGGTTAATCATAGTCATAATTTCCCATGCCCGCCGATTGTCTCCCAAAGCTGCAAACGCCATTGCCGCCCAAATAGCTCCGTGGGTGTATTGTCCGCCATTTTCTCTTACGCCGGGAACATATCCCTTGATGTAGCCGGGATTCAAATTGGACTTATCGAATGGCGGTTCCAGAAGCTGGACTATTCCAATGTCCCTGTGAATCAGATGCTTATTCAGCGCTTCCATGGCCAGACGCGAACGTTCGGCATCACCGGCTCCGGACAAAACCGCCCAGCTTTGGGCGATTGAATCAATCCGGCATTCGGAGTTTTTGGTCGAACCGAGAGGAGAACCGTCGTCGAAATAAGCACGCCGGTACCACAAGCCATCCCAGCCATGCTGTTCAATATTCAAGCGCAACTGTGAAGCTTCTTTTTCGCAATATTTGCCAAAAGATGTGTCGCCGCGTATGCGGGCAATTTCCGCGAATTGCATAAGGATTTTATAAAGGAAAAAACCCAGCCAGACGCTTTCGCCCTTGCCCTTTATTCCCACCATGTTCATGCTGTCGTTCCAGTCTCCGGAGCCCATTAGCGGCAATCCGTGCTCGCCGAATCGGAGTCCTCTTCTAATGGCCCTTACGCAGTGCTCATACAAGCTGGCCGTTTCCTGAGATCGGCTGTGCAGATCGTAATACGAATCCTCATCCTTGTTTACCGGACGGCCTTTAATGAAAGGAATTGATTCGTCCAGTATGTCTGTATCGCCGGTATGGGATACATAAAAACAGGTTGCAAAGGGCAGCCAGAGGTAATCGTCGGAGCATTGAGTGCGCACACCCCGTCCCAGAGGTGGATGCCACCAATGCTGGACATCTCCTTCCTTGAATTGGCGGGATGCGCAAAGAAGCAGATGCTCGCGTGTTAGATTTGAATCGGTATGAATCAGCGCCATTACATCCTGAAGCTGATCGCGGAAGCCGAAGGCGCCCCCCGACTGGTAGTTTCCGGTTCGCGCCCAAAGCCGGCAGGCCAGTGTCTGGTATGCAAGCCAGCCATTGGCCAGCACGTTGAGAGATGGGTCGGGTGTTTCCACCTGCACGGCATCAAGCGTTTGATCCCAGTATTGTCTTACGGCATCGAGAGCGTGATGTGCCGCGGATGCTTCCCCAAAACTTTGCGCGAGTTTTCGAGCGTCATCAACGTTACGTCCCAGACCGAGAGTAAAAACAATCTCTTTTTCTTCTCCATCGGCCAGATCAAATGGAATCTGAATTACGGCACAGGGATCCAATCCGGCGCCAACTTTGCCGGAGAGATGCTGACGTTTCATAGCCGCCGGATCGTGAAGTGTTCCGTTGCGTCCTAGGAATTCTGTCCGGTTGCAGGTTATGGTTCGCGTCAGCGAGTCTGTGTTGAAGAAAGCAACCCGATTGGGAAACTCAGTGTTGTAAGGGTTGCTCGCAAAAATAGCGCGGCTTTGGAGGTCAACATCGGTAATTACATGCATGGCTGTTTTCGTTCTGAGATCACCCAGAACCCATTCCACATATCCCGTAGCGGAGAGGCGACGTGATCGCCCCGTATTATTTTTTATTTTCAACACTGTGAATTTGACCGCTGCGTCCAGAGCCACGTAAACCTGTACCTCGGAGTGGATACCGCGCTCCGTATGTTCGAATACGCTGTAGCCAAAACCATGCCGGGTTATGTAAGGTGTTTCCCCGCGTCTGGACAGCGGCATAGGAGACCAAAAGTGGCCGCGTTCCTCATCGCGGAGGAAAAATATTTCTCCACTCCTGTCGCTTACCGGATCGTTGTACCAGGGTGTGAGACGGAACTCATGGGCATTCTCTGACCAGGTGTAGGACATGCCACTCTCTGAAATGACGGTGCCGAACTGAGGATTGGCCAGCACATTCACCCATGGTACCGGCGTCACATGATCCTGGACAGTAGAAATAACGTATTCGCGTCCATCAGGGGTGAATCCGCCCAGGCCATTAAAGAACATCAGATTGTGGTCAGGCAACTCGGCGACTGGCGAGGGCAGGGCACGATGGGTACGGGTCGGTATCAGGCGCGGAACGGCTGTTTTCAAACTGTCGCGCCGGTTGACCTGAGCGGCCAGTGTTCCTTTTTTATCTGTAATGATAACGTGAGCGACAGTTTGAATCAGAATGCGGTCTTCTTCCGATATCTGGTCGGTAGATCTGACGAAAATTCCGCCCAGCTGATCGTTTAAACTGGCAACAGTGCCTGAGGCAATGAGGCCCATTATCTGGTCGTGCAGAAGTTGCCGGTAACCGGCGTGATCTTCATTCCAGATTACGAGGTCAACGGCCAATCCTTTTAACCGCCAGTATACGTGTGCCTGAACCAGTTGGCGTACCAATTCGATGTTAGCCTGATCGGAAATCCTCAACAATACAATTGGTAAATCGCCGGATATGGCATAGCCCCATAAACCGGATTGCCCCCGGTGATTTTCTTTGATGATATTGGAATCGGCGCGCAGAGAGGCATTGTTGTAGATGACTGAGCTGGCAATGCGGCAGTAAAGCTGGGCGTTGGCTTCCGTAGCATTGATCTGTCTAAGAAGTACCTGACTCTGTGTCCAGGCCAGATCGAACACACGATCCGCGATCCGGCGATCCTGGTATTTCTCGACCAGAGTTAATGTTGCTTCCCTGGTTTCGCTGATTCCGAAAACCATATCAATCGTAACCGATTGCTCCGGATCAAGCGTTATTCGGGAACGTATGGCGACAATCGGATCAAGCACCGAACCCTGACTTCCCGAGAGTGTTCCAAAGAGATCGGATGGGTAACCCATTGCTTGCGGATCACTTACGGTGTTTCCGTGGCCGATAAACTGCATCCGGTCAGTCTCATACGAAATCTGCTCGATTTCCGCCCCGTGTACGGCCATCAGATGAAACATCCAGGGATTTTTCTCGTTTTCAGATCGTGGCCGGCGAGCGCAAAGAATCGCTCTGCGCTGTTCAATAATTTCGGCTTGAACAAAAAGATTGCTGAATGCCGGATGAATTGTGTCCGCGGCAGGGGGCGCCAAAACCACCTCCGCATAACTCGTGACATCAATAGTTCTTGGCGATCGCGTACGGTTTTCGATGGTGGTACGGCGCAGTTCGATATCATCTTCCGGCGAAACAACTATTTTTGTATGAACATCAAAATCATAATCCTGGCGGCGAAATTCCACACGGCCATCCGAAAAAATAGCCTCATAATGCAGGGGTTGTTTGAGAGTCGGCTGATAGGTTGTTGACCAGACATCACCGGTATTTACATCGCGGAGGTAACAGAAAGTGCCAAAGTTGTCACAGGTTGTGTCTTCTCTAAAACGAGTTACGGCCATGTCCTTCCAACGGCTGTAACCACCGCCCGCATTAGTTATCATTAAGTGATATCTACCGTTGGAAAGCAACTGTACTTCCGGAGTGGGTGTATCGGGGGTGTTAAAAACGCGTACAGGTGTCTCCACACTAACGGATTCTCTGTGTGAATCGGCGAGTTCGGTGGGGGACGTGTAAAAGGCGACGGCCTTGGGAATCCGTTCCTGTAACAATAACATGGTTGCCTGAAATAATGGTTCCGACTCAAAACGCTTCTGCATCGGCCGGCCCAGGAGCAAATAGACCAGTGCAAGCAAAGTCATCCCCTGGTGATGCGCCATGAAGGAACGAACCACAGCGTTCGATTGCCCTCGCGGCAGACGCGACGGGGTGTAGTCGATTGCTTCATAGAAACCGAATCTCCCTTCAAACCCGGCTGCGGCAAGTTTTTCCAGATTCAGGCACGCCTCTTCAGGCGCCACCATTAACGCCAGCGCTGAGGCATAGGGAGCAATGACCATATCTTCGGATAATCCGCGCTTGAGACCCAGGCCGGGTACACCGAAGGCGCGATACTGGTAGTTGAGATGGCTGTCAATGGCGTTGTAGCCCGATTCCGAAATACCCCAGGGCACAGCATGCTTCTTTCCATACTCGATATGCCTGGCCACGGCCGCCTTGTAGGTTTGATCCAAAAGAGAGTTTTCATAGGTAGGCATCACCAGAAGCGGCATGAGGTATTCGAACATGGAACCGCTCCATGATACCAGCACCGGCCCTCCGCCGGCGGTGGTCAGGAGGCGTCCCAGAGCAAACCAACTCTCCTGAGGCAGTTTACCCTGCGCGATTCCCACGAAAGTGCTAAATCTAGCTTCCGCTGCCAGTAAATCATAGAAGCTTGTATCCCGCCGCCAGTTGCCGACGTTGTATCCGATTGACAACAGATTACACGCCTTGTCAAACAGGAAGTCGTATTCAATCCGGGAGAAATCTCCGCATTGCTTGGCCAGCCCTTCAATATCCGTCATCATGATCTGGGCGCTCCGGCTGGCTTCTGTAACCAGTCTTCGAAGTTCACCAAGTTGCCTGTGCTCGTCGGAAGTTATATCCGGATTCATCTGCTTCTCAATGGCCGAGAGCAATTCCACTTCCATGTTGATTACTTTCCGCATAGTCGGTATTTCATTGAGCTCGGGCAACTTGTTAATCATGTCCGACAATGCCGGGTAAAATATCCAGGGTGTGAAAAACCGTAACTCCTCAAGGGCTTCCCAGCATTGATCGGTAAAAGCCTTTGCCCACCATCTTAATGGACTATCGGGATCACTATCGGGGACATTGACGGATGTTGCCATCTGTGCCGCTGATGTTGCCAATTGTTCGAGGTACAAGCGTACGGCCATGAGCGTGGTTGGTTCGGAATGGATTGCATATGCCAGAGTCTTTCTGATTTGAGCGAGCTGGACTACGTCAGTCTTGCCCGCCGTGCCGGCGAGTACCTCCAGCGTGTCCCGGAGGCCGGGAAATAGCTGCGATCTGATAATTTTTTGATTAGGAAGGGCGAGAAGTCCCGCCCTTAATGTCAGCAGATGTCCGGAGAGATTTCCGCTGTCCACCGAAGAAATGTAGAGGGGCAACAGCGGTTCCAGCGATTGCGTATCGTACCAGTTATAAAAATGACCTTTTTGCCGGGTCATGGAATCCATCGTGTGGAGCGCATTTGCTGTACGCTCGATGAATCGCCGCATCGTGATATAGCCTAAATCCAGGGCGGAGAGATTGGCCAACAGAGACAGTCCCATATTAGTTGGCGAGGTACGATGGGCGACAACGGCAACGGGTTGTTCCTGATAGTTGTCCGGTGGCAGCCAATTATCGTCCGGACCCACAAAGGTTTCGAAAAAGCTCCACGTTTTACGGGAAATTTTCCTCAGAAAGATGATTTGGTCGGACGTCAGCCTTACTTCATGGTAAGCGAAAGGCCGACTGAACAGGTAAGCGATCAGGGGAGAAATCAGCCAGATAACGAGAAAAGGTCCGGCCACAGTCAAAGAAGCCGGACGGGAAAAAAGGATGGCCATTGCTGTCACAGTGGCAAATATCGGGGCAAACCACATGGTCCGAACGTAGCCGGTCATGTCATTGCGCGGATTATTATTCGTGTTTTCCGACGGATTCCATTCCAGAAGCCGTTTGTGTGAAATCAGCATACGCCAGAGGGTGCGCCCAATCGCATCAATGCTAAAATAAGCCTCATAGGGCAGACAGATGAGCGTAAATACTGCCTGCATAAGATTATCGCCGGCTGCATGCATCACAGAAGTCAGATGTTGTGTCAACGTTACATTGTGCGGTTTTTGAAACAGATTCAGTGCCGACATGATTAAAGAAGGAAGCAAGATGATTCCGATGACTGAAAGTGTCCAAAACCAGGCTGGAGGCAATATAGTCCAGCCTAACGCCATAATAATGATCAAGGCAGCGGGAGTCAGGCTCCGGCGCAGGTTATCGAATATCTTCCATTGCGACAACATTGATAATGGATTTTTCTGAGTGTCTCCGCCGAGTGCTGGAACACTCGACCTGACCCACCGCGAAATCTGCCAGTCTCCGCGAATCCAGCGATGTCTGCGACTCACGTCCGCGTTGTAGCAGGATGGATATTCCTCGTATAACAGTACATCGCTTATCAATCCCGACCGGGCATAGCATCCTTCGAGAAGATCGTGACTGAGAATCTTATTTTCGGGAAGATGCCCATTGAGAGCGGACTCAACAGCGTCAATATCATAGATTCCCTTGCCGATGAATGAACCTTCACCGAAGATATCCTGATAGATATCGGAAACCGCTTTCGTGTAAGGATCAATGCCGGAATTGCTTGAGAACATGGCCGCATATAGGGAACTGTTCGTGTTGGACAGGCTTACGGACACCCTTGGTTGCAGTATGCCGTATCCCTTCCAGACAAGCTTCTTTTCTTTATCGTATTGCGCGCGATTCAGTGGATGTGCCATGTTTCCCACAAATTGCCAGGCCGCATCACGTGGCAGCTTTGTATCTGTGTCGAGAGTGATCACATACTTCACATTTCTTAATGCCGTTGTATCACCGACGATGAGCGAAAATAAATCACCAAAAATATCCTTTGTCCTGCCGCGCAGGAAGGCATTCAAATCCGTCAGCTTCCCCCGTTTTCGTTCGTAACCCATCCAAGTTTGTTCTTTGGGATTCCAGCGACGCGGGCGATGAAATAAAAAGAATATATCGCCTTTTGAATCCTTGTACTTTTCATTTAACCCTTCGATCCCTTTCCGGGCAAGCTGCAGAAGTTGCTCATCGTCCGGCAGCGTTTCTTCCTTAGCGTCCCGAAAATCGGTTAGGAGAGCGAAGCGCAGATTGTCGTCACGATTGGCCAGAAATCTTATTTCCAAAGCTTCAATTAAATTCGGGATATTTTGCGTGCTTAAAAGCATCGTTGGAACTGCAACGAGAGTGCGACATTCAGGTGGGATACCCTGAGAAAAATCCATTCGTGGCAAGGGATGGGGCGTCACCAGCAGAGTCGCCAGCCAGTTTACCAGGGCTAGAGCCAGGTGGCTCGTGCATAGAAGGGAGAGGAGTCCAATTATAGCCAATGGCCAATCCTGCAACCCATAGTTATGTGCCTTCACCAGTAAAATTCCTGTAAAGATGAAAGTCAACCCGATGATAGAGCCAATATAAATCAGCAAAGGAATTCGGCGGCTCAATTGCAAAATTGCTTCAAGTGACGATAGACGCACTTCTGCCAGACGTTCGAGTTCAGGCAAGCCCTTGTCGATCAAATAATAACCGACATGCGCCGTGCAATCATAGCTGTAATTTTTTGCACTGCATTTGCGGGCGAGGTTTATCGCTGTGCGTGCCACTTCACTTTCTGACAATCTACTTTTCTTGGCGATTTTCTCTATGACATGGCGGTAACGGTCACGGGTGGAAAAAGTCATTTTGAAGTAAATATCACGGGGATCTTCACGCAGTATCTGATCGACCTCACTCATCGTTTCGACAAACTCTTGCCAGTTCATTGTGCCCAAGAAACGAAGAGAGCCTATACTATTGCTCATGGAAACCTGATCGGCGGCTTGTTGCTGGGTTTCCAAATGTACTAATGACTTGATTGTCTGACCATACTCGGAGAGGCGCTGCTCAATCCAGGTAAGCGGTAAGGCCAGAGAAGGACTTTGCCCTTGCAAACGACGTGTAATTTCTGCAACAAACGCACCCACCATCGGTGGGTCTGATCGCGCCATATCCGCTATTTCTAAAAACAGGCTTTTCGGGTCCTTCTCGGCGACAGCTGTCATCCGATTCGCCCAAATATCGGCTAAGTTGCGATTAGTTCTATCGGTAGATATGCGAACGGCAATGCGTCGGATATTTTCGATCAATGCCAGTCGCAGCATAATAGGAATTGCCCATAATTCACCCAGTGTAAGCACGGTGACTGTCTGGTAGGCGGAGACAAATAGACTGAGAGCCTTCGAATCCACCCGCCCATCGCCATGGGAGATCATCTCCAGCGCAATATCGTACACCCGTGGGAGACCAGCTGATGGGCCATTTGCCAGATGAGGCAGTTCCCTGCTGTAAACTTTCGGCAAATGCCTTCTGGCCGTGCGAATTTGCTCTTCGATTAGATAGAAGTTATCCAGAAACCATTCTTCGGCCGGTGTAATACGATGATTGTCTTTAACTGCCGTCGTCAACAGGTTTCGAACGTCAAACAGGACATTTTCATTGTCAGCCATCCTTGTTAGCAGTTGGTTCGAAGTGCGCCCCGGACTCAACTTGTGCGCGCCGGCTATGGCTTTGCTATGCTGCTGCAACTGCTTGGCACTGAATAATTCCGATCGCAGCAGCTCATTGCCCGCGATTTTATTCCGTGAGTCTCTGCCCGGAAGGTACGCTTTCAAACGATTTAGGTATCTAAAAAAGACCTTGCTGCTCACTTCCACTTTTTACTACTCCTTATGGCGGCCGACAGATTATTAAAAAATGTTTACATTTCTCACGGGAACCTGGTTTTTTCAACACCAGACGGCAAATGTTAATGGGGCCTCCCTGCGTTTCCAGGGCAGAGTTAAAAGAATTGCTTTATATGCAATTATTATTTTGTACGTTACTGTATAAGATGGTTTAAAATGACATCTGAATCTAAACGTTGTATTTGTATCAATTTTAGAAGTATAGGTCAATAGGTTAAACAAGACTTGTGTTATATAACCTATCAGAGAATAATATTTATTTGTCGGTTTTAAAATAAGGCAACGCCAGTTGTATTTTCTTCAGCGCTTGTTTTTCAATCTGGCGTGCCCGTTCACGCGAGATATTATATTTTATTCCTATTTCCTGCAGAGTCTGAGGATCATCGGCCATTACACGGTTAAGAATAATATAACTTTCTCTTTCGTTGAGCTTAGCCAGCGCTCCGGCTATATCGCGGCGCACCAGACTCTTTTCTTCGTCTTTAATTAAAGACACTTCCTGATCGTCACCTTCGTATGTGAGAAAATCGATATGCGCGTTATCGCCTTCATCCTTGATAAATTCATTCAGTGAAACGTCCCGTGAACCCATGCGCACGTCCATTTCGGCCACCTCGGAATTTTTAACGCCTAATGATGTAGCGATTTCGCTAAACTCCGGATTTTTTTTCGAAAGCGTCTCCAGCTCTTTTTTAGTTTGATTTAATTTGAAAAAAAGTTTTCTCTGCGCTTGTGTCGTACCGATTTTGACAATACTCCATGATTTAATCAGGTAATTCTGGATGTAAGCTCGAATCCACCACACTGCATAAGAAATCAATCTGTAGCCTTTGTAAGGGTCGAATTTTTTCACAGCGTGAATAAGGCCGACATTGCCTTCCTGAATTAAATCAGCAAGCTTAAAACCGTAACTGCGATATTCATGGGCTATCTTGACTACAAAACGCAAATTCGAAACAATCAGCTTTTCGGCGGCTTCCACATTGCCATATTTTTTCAATTGTACAGCAAGCTTGAATTCCTCTTCCGCGGTTAAAAGAGGAAAGCGATTAATTTCGCCTATATATAAATCAAGAGTGCCGGTTAGTACGGGTAGCTTCAACGATCAGATCTCCAATTAATTTATCCAACTCTAAATTCTATCCAACTATAATTCGCCGGTCAAGATTTCTTTTTTCAGAAATGTGACACAAGTTGAATTATCCCGCCGCGGGCGGAGGACATCGCAGATATCCGTGGTATCTCCTGAGCGAAGCGAACAGGGATTATGGGATACAATGAAAACAAGCAAAACGGGACTGAAAACATCGTGGTATCCCTCAAAAAAAAACGCATGGAAATTAGTGATTTTTTGACGGATCCCTCCTTGACAGAGGCCATATTTGTGCTTATTCTAAGGAAAATTAAAAGCAAGGTGAAATTAATGAAATCAATAAATAAAACGATGATAGAACATGCCGTTAAAATAGCTCATGAAATAAAAGCCAACGCTCTTCTTGTGTGTGTTGATGTCATCAATGATACCAGCCTGATAATGGATGAAATAAAAAAAGACATGGGTTTTATTATTGTTTCCCGTGAGGATGAAGTGGTATCTGACGATATGAAGAAGAACGCTCAAATATTATATATTCCCAATGTTAATTTGACCCGTGTGGGAAAGATTAAAATTGCCATTGCCAAGGGAATAGTTCTAGGGATTCTGAAAAGAGGGGATAAAGTGGTATGTTTAAGCGGCGTACCAAAATTCGGTTATGCCGACAGCATTTTTGTTCTTGATGTGGGAAAAGAGTTCGAGATTTTAACATCTGATTTTATCAATGATGTAATTGAAAATGTTCATCCGGAAGTTTTCAATGCGGCTCTTAATCTCGCCTGTGAACTGGCCGCTCAGGGCAGAGAAAGCAGAAAAGTGGGAACGATATTTGTTCTGGGAGATGATGAAAAGGTCATGCAGCTTTCCCAGCAAATGATTATCAACCCGTTTCAGGGATATTCGGAAGAGCAGCTTAATATTCTGAATCCGGAACTTGAAGAAACGATCAAAGAATTATCAGCGATTGACGGTGCATTTGTTATTAAAGAAAATGGTGTATTGGTGACCGCCGGAAGACATCTTAACGCGGCACTGGACAGCCGTGATTTTCCTGCAGGCCTTGGTAGCAGACACATTGCCGCAGCCGGTATTACGAGTGTGACGAAAGCTGTCGCCATAGTAATTTCCGAATCTTCAGGAAACGTAACTGTTTTCAAGAACGGTAAACTTTTTGTGACCATTGAAAAACCGATAGAATAGAGAGGGGTCTATGCGTTTTGACAAATTTACCTTAAAAGTTCAGGAAGCTCTTCAGGAAGCTCAATCGCAGGCCGGCTCTATGGGACATCAATCAATTGAGCCGGAACACCTTCTTGTTTGTTTTTTAAGGCAGGATGACGGCATCGCCGGTGCCATCATCAACAAACTTAACGCTTCACCTCAAAAGATTGAAAAGGAACTGGACAATTATCTGAAAAAACAGCCGAGTGTTCAGGGCGGGGGCGAAGTTTATCTGGGGGGCAGGCTCAATAAAATATTCGATAAGGCAATGACCGAAGCGGCGCAACTCAAGGATGAGTATGTGAGCGCAGAGCATGTGATTATTGCCATTGCAGAAGAAAAAGAAGGTCAGGCTGGCAAAATACTGCGTCAGGCAGGAGTGACCAAAGAGAATATTTTCAAGGTTCTGGTAGATATCCGTGGCAATCAGCGTGTGACCGATCCGAATCCGGAAGGCAAATATCAGGCGCTTGAACGCTATGCCAGGGATTTCAATGAGCTGGCGAAGAAAGGTTTATTTGATCCGGTTATCGGACGCGATGAGGAAATACGCCGGATAATGCAGGTGCTTTCCCGGCGCACAAAAAACAATCCGGTGCTCATCGGCGAACCTGGTGTCGGCAAAACGGCCATTGTAGAAGGTCTGGCACAGCGAATCGTTAATGGCGATGTACCGGAAAACTTAAAAAATAAACGCGTCATCGGACTGGATATTGGCGCGCTGGTGGCCGGTGCAAAATACCGCGGTGAGTTTGAGGAACGTCTTAAAGCTGTGTTGAAGGAAGTGGTCAGCGCCGCAGGCGAGATTATTCTTTTTATTGACGAAATCCATACTGTTGTAGGAGCAGGTGCGGCGGAAGGTTCGATGGATGCCTCCAACATGCTCAAACCTGCGCTGGCGAGAGGAGAACTGCGCTGTGTGGGCGCGACAACGCTTAACGAATATCGTAAATACATTGAAAAAGACGCCGCTCTGGAGCGACGTTTCCAGCCGGTTTTAGTCAAGGAACCGACGGTAGAGGATACAATCGCCATATTGCGCGGACTGAAAGAACGCTACGAAGTTCATCATCGAGTGCGTATAAAAGATTCAGCAATAGTTGCCGCTGCCACGCTTTCGCAACGCTACATAACCGATCGCTTTCTGCCGGATAAGGCCGTTGACCTGATTGATGAAGCGGCATCCCGTTTAAAGATAGAACTGGACAGCAAACCTTCGGAAATTGACGCTATTGATAGAAAAATAATACAGTTGGAAATAGAGAAGCAGTCGCTGAAAAAGGAAACGGATAAAACCGCCAAAGAACGCCGCGACAAAATTGAAAAAGAACTGGCCGAGTTGAAATCCAACGTGGCCCAGATGAAGACGCGCTGGTCAACCGAAAAAGATATAATCAATAAAATCCAAAATACTAAAAAACAGATTGAGGATTTGAAATTAGAAGAGACCAAAGCTCAGCGAGAGGGGAATCTCGAGAAGGCTGCAGAAATCCGTTACGGCAAATTGGTTGCCTTGGATAAAGAGCTTCAGAAAGATCAAAACAAACTGGAGGATATTCAAAAGAACAATCAGATGCTCAAGGAAGAGGTGGATGCCGAAGACGTGGCCGAAGTTGTTTCTAACTGGACGGGCATACCATTATCAAGAATGATGGAAAGTGACGTGCAAAAGCTGATTCATATGGAAGAACGGCTCAAAATGCGCGTTATTGGTCAGGAAGAAGGCATTGCCGCAGTGTCTGCTGCTCTGCGCCGTGCACGCTCCGGCCTGCAGGATCCTAATCGCCCCATCGGCTCTTTTATTTTTTTGGGACCCACGGGTGTCGGTAAAACCGAACTGGCACGCGCTTTGGCGGAATTCATGTTCGACAATGAGCAGGCGATGATTCGCATAGATATGTCGGAATATATGGAAAAGCACGCGGTAGCCCGTCTGATCGGTGCTCCGCCCGGTTATGTCGGGTATGATGAAGGCGGTCATCTGACTGAGGCTGTGAGGCGGAAACCTTATAGTGTCCTTCTTTTCGATGAAATAGAAAAAGCGCATCCCGATGTGTTCAATATTTTGTTACAGATACTTGATGACGGACGTTTGACCGACGGACATGGACGGACGGTAGACTTTAAAAATACCGTGGTGATCATGACATCCAACGTGGGCAGTCAGTGGATTCAGGATCCGTCGCTCACTGATGAGGAAAAGAAAAACCGTTCGATGGAAGTTTTGCGGGCGACGTTCAAACCAGAATTCTTAAACAGAATAGACGACACCATTATGTTCTCTGCGCTGAATCTGGAGGATATTTATAAGATTGTTGATATTCAGATTGCTCTTATTGATAAACGTCTCAACGAGCGCAAATTAAGCCTTGAATTGACAGAAGAGGCAAAAAAATATATAGCCGAACAGGGTTACAGCCCGGTTTACGGTGCACGGCCACTGAAGCGTTCGTTGCAGAAACTCATTCTGGATCCGCTGGCTATAGAACTTCTGGCCGGCAAATATTCCGAAGGCGATAAAATTGCGGCAGGTTTATCTAAAAAAGGTGAAATAACTTTAACCAAGAAATAGTGGAGGATAGAAGTAGTGGGCAATTCGATAAAAACCGTTCTTTTACTGGGAGCGTTAACAGGATTATTGATGTTTATAGGAGGCCTTGTCGGCGGAAGGGGTGGCGTTTATATCGCTTTCATTTTTGCTTTAATTTTGAATTTCGGCAGTTACTGGTTTTCCGATAAAATTGTTTTGAAAATGTATAAAGCGCAGGAAGTTTCCGAAAGTTCAGCGCCTGATCTTTACAATATTGTTCGCAACCTGGCTTTAAAAGCCAACTTGCCGATGCCGCGGGTTTATATTGTTCCCGGTGAAACAGCCAATGCCTTTGCAACCGGACGCAACGCAGAACACGCGGTTGTTGCCGTGACTGAAGGAATAATGCGGATTGTGAACAAAGAAGAACTGGAAGGCGTAATTGCCCATGAACTTTCTCACATAAAAAATGGCGACATGCTTATTTCTTCAATTGCCGCTACCATAGCCGGAGCTATTGGAATGCTGGCCAGTATGGCTCAGTGGGCGGCCATTTTTGGCGGTGGTCGCAGCGATGATGATGATCACGGTGGAATAATAGGTTTGATAGCAATGGCTATTTTTGCTCCTTTGGCCGCAACCGTTATTCAAATGACCATTTCCCGCTCCCGCGAATATTTGGCCGATGCCAGCGGCGCAAATATAACTAAAAATCCTTATGGATTGGCTTCCGCTCTGGAAAAACTGTCCAAAGCTTCACAGGCTATTCCGATGGAGGCCAATCCATCAACGGCGCATATGTTTATTGTCAATCCACTGACGGGAAAATCGCTGATGAATCTTTTCAGTACGCACCCTCCGATGGAGGAAAGAGTTGCCCGTCTAAGAAGCATGAAACCATATTAAAAAATAAATTTTCCGCACTGCGGCAAGGAGAAAAATTATATGGAAGAAGAAAAGAAGGAATCGGGATTTGTAGTGAAGGATAAACGTATTTTTGATGAATCGGGCAAAGAGCGTCCACAAGAAGAGAAAGTCTCTACCGCTGCCGAAGAGAAGTCTAAAATCAGGGAAGCTTCGCCAAATGAGCCAAAACAGGAACACGATTATCCACAGGTTACCTTCACTAATTTTGTCTTGTCTCTAAGCACTACGGTTCTTTTTCATTTTGGAGATTTCCCCGAGTATGAAGGGGGAAAGACAGAAAAAAACTTGCCGGCGGCAAAACAAACTATTGATATTCTGGATATGATCAACGAAAAAACCAAAGGAAATCTTGACGAGAACGAGGGAAAATTAATCCAGGGAGTTCTCTACGAACTGAAGATGCGCTACGTTAAAGAAAAGGTTTGAAATGCACTGGATTGCACCGGCGAAAATAAATATTTTCCTGCGGGTATTAAATAAACGCGCCGATGGTTACCACAATATATTTTCTCTGATGCAGAAGGTCACTCTTTGTGATGAGTTGGTTTTCTCTCCTCGTCCGAAGGGCATTATTCTTAATTGCTCCGGAATTAATTTACCGACGAACAATGAAAATCTGGTGGTTTGTGCCGCCAGGGCTATCTTTGATTACTGTAAATACTCCGGTGGAATGGAGATTACTCTTCATAAAAAAATACCTGTGACCGCTGGTCTGGGTGGAGGAAGCTCCGATGCCGCGACAACATTGATGGCTTTAAATAAAATATGTTCCCTTAAGTTAAGAAAAAATGAACTCATCAAAATTGGAGCGAAAATAGGGGCGGATGTTCCATTTTTTATCTTTGGAAACGAGGCCTTAGCTTCAGGAATAGGTGATAAACTCAAACACTTACGAAACCTACCAAAATTGGACATTATCCTCGTTAAACCCCCTCTCGAGCTTTCTACAAAAATGGTTTATGAAAACCTCAATTTAAGATTGACAAGGGGGAAAAATAATTATAGCATTCCGCGAATTTTGGATCTGAGCGACATAGTTCATGTATTGCATAATGACTTGGAGTCAGTTTCGTTGCAGATTTACCCGGAATTGGCTGATTTAAAGAAAGTGTTGCTCAGGCACGGTGCGCTTGGCGCATTGATGTCGGGTAGCGGACCAACAGTCTTTGGTATATTTAGGAATGGAAAAGAGGCAAAACAAGCCCTGGAAGTTATAGAGAAAGAATTATCCGATCAATATCTGCTCTTTCTTGCCAAGTCTTTGTAATTGTTGCATCTTCCGCCTAAGATTGTAAACGATACCCTTCATTAAAACAAGTAAATTGGGGCGTCGTCAAGCGGTAAGACACAGGATTTTGGTTCCTGCATTCGGAGGTTCGAATCCTCCCGCCCCAGCCAGTAAAATTGCGGAGATTTATTTAAATGTTAGAAAAAATTAGGGTTTTTTCCGGAAATGCAAATATCGAGCTGGCTGAAAAAATTTGTGATAAATTAGGATTTCATCTCGGAAAAGCCAATGTAACTACTTTCAGCGACGGGGAAACACGCGTTGAAATTAATGAAAATGTAAGAGGCATGGATGTTTTTATCATCCAGTCCACTTGTCCTCCTGTAAATGTAACTTTGATGGAATTGCTCATTATGATTGACGCGATGAAAAGAGCGTCAGCTGACAGGATTACAGCGGTTGTCCCTTATTATGGATATGCCAGGCAGGACCGGAAAGTCGCTCCCCGTGCTCCTATTACGGCAAAATTGGTAGCGGATTTAATTACCACCGCTGGTGCCAATCGTCTTTTATCTATGGATTTGCATGCCGGTCAGATTCAGGGGTTTTTCAATATTCCCGTGGATAATCTTTTCGCGAAGCCTGTATTGCTGGACTATATGAAAAAAAATTACATGGACAACACGGTTGTTGTTTCTCCGGATACAGGCGGTGTGGAGCGTGCCAGATCTTTCGGAAAAAAGCTGGGAGCAAGTCTCGCTATCATTGATAAAAGAAGAGAAGGCCCCAACGAAGCCGAGGTGATGAATATTATCGGCAATGTTCAGGGCAAAAGAGTAATTATTCTTGATGATATGATTGATACAGCCGGCACGGTAGTTCAGGCCTCAAGTGCCATGAAAGCAGCAGGCGCTTTGGAAGTTTCCGTTTGCTGTACACACCCTGTTTTATCCGGACCGGCGCTGGATCGAATTGAAAAATCCGAAATTAAAGAAGTTCTTGTGACCGATACTATACCGCTCAGCGACCGGGCTAAAAAATGTGAAAAAATAAAAGTATTGTCGGTATCCGGTATTTTAAGTGAAGCCGTACGTCGCATTTATTATAACGATTCCGTAAGCTCATTATTTATATAGGAGGAACAAATGGAGGTAACAGATTTAGCGGCTCAAGTCCGTAAAGAACAAAAGAAAGGACCGGCTCGCCGTTTGCGGCAAAATGGGTTTGTCCCGGCGGTTTTTTATGGACGCTCCGCCGAAAATATTTTGCTGGCGATAAAGAATGATGAACTGGCCAAACTGTATAAAGATAAAAAGAACCATGCCTTTATTAAGTTGATTATTGATGACGGTGGTAACAAAAAGATAGAAAAACTATCATTGATTAAAGAGCTGCAGGTTCAACCTTTGACGGGGAAATTTTACCATGCTGACTTTTATGAAGTAGATATAAAACGCAAGATTAGCATGGAAGTATCCTTGCGATTTGTCGGTAAGGCTATTGGTGTGGAAAATGGAGGTGAATTGCAGCATATAAGACGTGAAGTAAAAGTTTCTTGCCTGCCATTGAATCTTCCTGATCATATTGACGTAGATGTAACCAATCTCGATATCGGTGATTCTATAAAAATCAGAGATTTGAAGATTGGCGAAGGAATAACCATTTTGGATCGTCCTGATAGTGCAGTGGCAGCAGTTCAGGTAGTTAAAGTTGTCAAGGAGGCTGCAAAAGAAGAAGCTGCAACTGAGGAAGGAGCCGCAGCGGCTGAAGGTGAAACCACGACAGCAGCAGGTACTGCAGCTCCGGCAGAAAAGGGGAAAGCAGCTCCAGCAGAAAAAGAAAAGGGGAAATAACTCTTTTATAGATAGCTGTAGTATTTGGATAATGGAATGTGCTTCCTTTGAATTTAACGAAAATATTTTTTTGGCGCAGCAATGAAAGGGAGCAGGCCTTGCACTTGATAGTTGGTTTGGGAAATCCAGGTAATCGCTATAAGCTTACAAGGCATAACATCGGTTTTATGGTTTTGGAAAAACTGGCTACCCGATGGGAAGTGGATTTAAAACATAAAAGTTTTGATGCTCTTTGGAATAGAGGTAAAATTGCCGGTAAAAATGTGATTTTGGCAATGCCTCAAACATACATGAACTTAAGTGGTAATGCGGTAAGAAGACTACTGGCCTACTTTAAAGGGGATGTGAATGAGTTAATCGTAATTCACGATGATCTTGATTTACCTTTTGGCACGGTTCGTCTCAAGACTGGTGGCGGAAATGCCGGTCATAAAGGTTTAATATCTATCGCTACATGCCTCGGATCTGTTGATTTTATGCGGGTAAGACTGGGTATAGGCAAACCTGCCGATAAATCCCGTATTGAAAGTTATGTTTTGGAGAAATTTGAAACTGAAGATTCAGAGTTGCTGGAATCAATTATTCAATTAGCTGCTGAAGCAGCTGCTGATATTGTTACATCAGGTATGCAGCAAGCTATGGCTAAATACCATGTAAAAATATAAAATATAAGTAATTAAAAAAGGAGGATGGATAATGTTACAAAACAAAAGAAGTATCAGTACATTTTTACTGAGCACTTTAATGTTCCTGCTCATGGCTGGTGCCGCATTTGCCGGTGAAGCTGACATTAAATTGCCGGATCTGACGCAAGTCAGCTTTTTAGGTGGTGCCCTTGCCGGGTTGACCATTCTTAATGCCGGATTAATCATCTGCTTAATCGGGATGGCTTTCGGCATCATGCAGTATGTGCAAACCAAGAATTTGCCCGCGCACAAAGCAATGCTGGATGTTTCCCAGACAATTTGGGAAACCTGCAAAACCTATTTGTTCCAACAGGGTAAATTTCTCATCGCATTATGGATCCTGATCGCCATTTGTATCGTTTACTACTTTGGCGCACTCCAGGGGAAAATAGTTTCGGACATCATCATAATTCTTGTCTGTTCGATTTTAGGTATTTTGGGTTCTTATTCTGTCGCCTGGTTCGGTATACGTATCAACACAGTGGCTAACTCCCGCGCTGCTTTTGCATCACTCAGCGGCAAGCCCTTGAACATAGTAAATATTTGTCTGCGTTCCGGTATGAGCGTTGGACTTTTGCTGGTCAGCATCGAACTGTTCTTCATGATCATCATCCTGGCCTACATTCCGAAAGAGTTAGCCGGTCCTTCCTTTATCGGTTTTGCCATCGGTGAATCTCTGGGCGCTTCCGCTCTGCGTATCTGCGGTGGTATCTTCACGAAGATTGCCGATATCGGTTCCGACTTGATGAAAATCGTTTTCCATCTGCCGGAAGACGATCCCAAAAATCCTGGTGTTATCGCTGACTGTACCGGTGACAATGCTGGTGACAGCGTTGGCCCCACGGCGGATGGCTTTGAAACATACGGTGTTACCGGCGTTGCCTTGATCGCCTTTTTGGCTTTGGCTCTGGCCAGCAATCCTGAAATGGGCGGCAAGTTGATTGTCTGGATTTTTGCTATGAGAATCCTCATGATCCTGACCTCTCTTGCTTCGTATTTTGTTAATGATATTATCAGCAAGGCAGTTTTTGGCGGCACAAAAGCATTTAACTTTGAACATCCCTTAACCAATCTGGTTTGGATTACATCCATTGTTTCCATCGCGGTTACTTTCATCGCTAGCTATTATCTGCTTGGCGACCTCACCGAACCTTATTTGGGATTGTGGTGGGCACTTTCGGCCATCATCAGCTGCGGAACCATAGCCGGGGCAGTTATTCCGGAATTTACCAAAGTATTTACCAGCACAAGTTCACGTCACTGCGAAGAAGTTGTCAATGCTTCCAAGCAGGGTGGTGCCTCTTTAAATATTCTTTCCGGTCTGGTTGCCGGTAACTTCTCTGCTTTCTGGGAAGGTCTCACCATCATGGTTCTGATGCTGATTGCCTATTTGATATCCCAGAATCCGGCTGTTACAGCTTTGATGCCTCCGGCATTTACTTTTGCCGCTCCGGTTTTTGCCTTTGGTCTGGTCGCTTTCGGTTTCCTGGGCATGGGTCCGGTAACCATCGCGGTGGACAGCTTTGGACCTGTATCCGACAATGCGCAGTCCATTTACGAATTGTCCTTGATTGAATCACGTCCCGACGTAAAAGAAATTGTGAAAAAAGAATATGGCATTGCACCTGATTTTGAAGCTGCCAAGCACTGCCTCGAGTCTGCTGACGGCGCGGGCAATACTTTTAAAGCGACAGCTAAGCCCGTGTTGATCGGGACCGCCGTTGTCGGAGCCACCACAATGGTTTTTGGTATCATCATTCTGCTCGAAGGTCTCTTCGGTAATGTTGTTGCCAGACTGTCCCTGGTTCAGCCGGAAATCATTATGGGCTTGATCATGGGCGGCGCGGTCATTTACTGGTTTACCGGCGCTTCTATTCAGGCGGTTGTCACCGGCTCTTATGAGGCGGTTGTATACATTAAAAAGAATATCAAATTAGACAAAAAAGAAGCATCGATTGAAGACTCCAAGAAAGTCGTTCAGATTTGTACCCAGTATGCTCAGAAGGGTATGATCAATATCTTCATCGTGATCTTCTTCATGTGCCTGGCGCTGGCTTTCTTTAACCCCTACTTCTTCATCGGTTACCTGATCGGCATCGCCTTCTTCGGTCTGTTCCAGGCAATCTTCATGGCCAATGCCGGCGGTTGCTGGGATAATGGCAAGAAGATCGTTGAAGTTGATCTGAAGATGAAAAACACTCCGCTGCATGAAGCCAGCGTTGTCGGCGACACAGTCGGCGACCCTTTCAAAGATACCTCTTCAGTGTCTCTGAACCCGGTTATTAAATTCACGACCCTGTTCGGATTGCTGGCAACGGAAATCGCCGTTACCATGACTAATCAGAATTTAAAGACTGGTCTGGCCGTAGCCTTCTTCCTCATCGCGTTGATTTTCGTATATCGTTCATTCTACAGTATGCGGATTTCTGAAGAAAAGCTTGACGGATAAGCTTTAAATATTTCACATTATCATTAAAAAGCGCCTCAATTTGAGGCGCTTTTTTTGTGTGATAAATGTAAAGACAACTTACAATGGCACCGTTATACTTAGAGGTAAAAGTAACTTGCCATAGTCATTCAAAGCAGAATTTGCGATTTGACAGTAAAAGAAATTTTTAAAAATTGTCATTCTTGATTTCGTGAAGATTTTTCAGGGATAAGTTGATGCCCTGAATGGCCCCGCTATGGTCCGGATTTTCCTGAATGGCTTTTTGAAAGTATTCGATTGCTTTCCCGGAATTGCCGCTCTGATAAAAAACTATACCAAGATTATAGTAAGTATCGGCTAGGTGTGGATTAACTTTCAAAGCTGCCAGGAAATGTTGAACTCCTTCATCTGTTTTACCGATTCGTGACAAAAGTGTTCCCAGGTTGTTGTGAGCTACACAACTTGCGGGATTTAATCGCAGGACTTCTTTATAATGCATGATAGCGCCGGCAATGTCTCCCTTTTTCTTAAGCGAGATAGCTAAATCACAGTGTGCAACATAGTTATCCGGATTGATCTCCAAAGCATGTTTGCAAAGGCTTTCACTGTTTTTCCATAAACCGATCTGGTCATAGGTTCTTACTGAAAGCAGGATAAGAACAACGGCAAACGACATCCAGAGAGTTGTCTTGCGCAACCGCCATCGCTCTATCATATCAGTCAAACCCCACACAATCATGATAAATATTCCGATAAGAGGGATGTAAGTATATCTGTCCGCCATGGATTGCCCGCCAATCTGCACTATTCCGATTACGGGGATCAGGGTACCCAGATACCAGAACCATCCCACGGCAAGATAAGGGAACCTCTTAACCACTGCCAAAACTGAAAATGAGATCAGGCAAAGTATCGTTGCGCACAGAACAGTCCAAAGAGGGTGAATGGTATAAAATGGATAAAATACAGTTAAATCGAATGGCCATATGGTTTTTCCCAGATAGATCACGTAAGAGTTTATGGCATTTGAGATCCGTGTAATCAAGGTAAGATCAAGAGATCTCATTGCTCCCCTCTGGGCATAGAGCGTTATGCCACACGATATTAATGCCAGCAGAAAGAGCGGTATTTTTTCGATGACAGGTCTGGTCAATCCCGTTCGCTGTGCTTTTGAAAGGACAGAATTACCGGTGATTTTCTTAAGAGTTGATTCTTCCTGCAATACCCTCCATCGTTTTAATGGCCAGAAATCCAGAAGGAGAAGTGCAAAGGGCAATGTCACCAACATGGATTTAGAAAGAAGCCCGAAGATATAGCAAAGCACCATGAGGAAGTACACCTTTACTGATTTATGCCGCACATACCGGACATAGCCTGCCATGGTAAGCATCCAGAAGAAAGTGCTTAGTACGTCCTTGCGTTCGGCAATCCAGGCCACCGATTCCACGTGGAGGGGATGAACGGCGAAAAGGGCAGCTACGGCAGTACTTTTCCACAGTGCCCCAGTCATCTGCTGCATAATGAAAAACAGGAGCAGGGCGTTTAATGTGTGGAAAATTACGTTTACCAGATGGTGCATACCCGGGTTCATTCCGAAGAGTTCCCAATCGAGCATGTGGGAGATCCATGTCAAAGGATGCCAGTTGCAGGCCTGTATGGTTGTGAATGCTTCCACGATTCCCTGTGCGGTTATTCCCTGTTTCACAAGGTCATTATCAGTAATGTATGCAACATCATCAAGATTGATAAAATCATGATCGGTTACTTGCCAGTAGATGCTGATGATTAGTGTTATTAGAAGGACAACAATGAACACATTTTTATACAAAAAGTTTTTGTGTTTCGGAATGTTCATCAAATATAGTGTCCAGGTTGGGTTCTGTCAAAATGGTTCCAATATATTCAATTATTTTATCGAATTCAGTCGCACATAGATTGTTTAATGTCCATGTGTCATTTGATTTATGAGTGATTTTCTATAAAGTTGTAAATTTTATGATGTGTGCAAACTTCATAATATTTTTTTGATAATTTCCCGGTTACATCCAGTGCACTTGGTTGTACTTGATGAATCACCGCTTCCCGAATGACAATACGTTGATAATTACCGTTTGCCAGGGGAGCTTTACCTGTATATAATTTCATACTTTCATCATCTTCTGACGGATATGTGAATATTTGCAGGTTGATTTCCTTTGTAAGCTTGTTGAATCCTTCTTCATTGAGTTCAATTCCATTGACATTATACCGAAAATAAGATTCATCCGTCGCGGTTTCAGCTACGTCTATGGATTCTTTTTCAAATACAAATAAATTAAACAGATCATTTTGGCTTTTAAATATTTTGCGCAGTATTTTATCGCAACTGGACAGGCGGTCCGCCTGATTGATAGCTGGAGAAATCATGATTTTGGAATCACCATCAAATAAGAAAGACGGTGGCCCCTGGCAGTAACAGATTCCAATTCCCAGTTCCAGAATGGGAAGATTATTTTCTTTATTTTTTTCATTATAACTGTGGACAATTTGCAGTATTTTTATTGCGAGTCCGCATGCGCGAGCTACGCTATAATTTATTTGTGCAGCATCTTCTTTTTCGAAAATGGATAAGATAATAGCGTCACCTTCAATAAACACTTTCGCTGCTCCATAATCAGCTAGAACAGCTGAAATAGGATCAAAAAAATTCAGACTGAAATGTGAAGCCACATTGAGTCCCTTGTTCCTCATGGTATGATTAATAACCATTGAACCGCGAATATCCGCCTTTATTATGACGTGATTAGCAATCGGTTTTTCTTCTTTGATCTTTTCATCTGGAAGCAAAAACTCATAGAGTGAGTGGTTTTCCCGCGATAATAAAATAATATTTTCTTCTGTTGCCAGGTTGACTGAATCCATTGCGTCCTTAATAATGCGAAAATTATAAAGGTCCCGATGATAACGGAAAAATTGCTTTAGAAACATCAGTAAGTACTGTTTCTTTTCTTTGGCGGACGTGTGGTTAATCAGCTTGATAGTTTTTTTGAGAGGCGCCAGGGAGAAGTCCTGACTGTAGGAAGATCTAAGACGTTTCTGCTGATAAGTGATTGATATTCTTGACCAAAAATCTACAAGAAATTCTCTTATTTGCCTTGGCACCATTGGTGGACAATATCTGCCGTATACTGATTTCATTTCGAAAGCCGCAACAATCAGTTTAAGCAGATGATGTTTCTTGAATTTACAGTAAAAAATATTGAGCAATTTCCGTTGATTTATTATTCGTTCTTTAATCTTTCCAAGAGAGTCTTTTGATTCTTTTTCCTTCTTGGCCTTTTTGTAAAGTTCCTGCGAATCAAAATAATTGAACAGGTGTTCAATATTACCTGGCTCCATTATCCATGGATCAAAGATGTTTCCCCTGGCGTTAATGAAACGGTTATTTTTCTGATTGTTGGTTTCATTCGCTTCTGCAAGGTCCTCATTCTCGAAATTGTCCTTTCCTAAATCAGTTTTACCTAGCAGCTCATAGATGATCGATTTGATGCTTGTGTAGTTGTCCGGATCTTCTGATCTCTGACCTAAAAGTACATACTCTTCAATTAGAAAAAAATCGTCAGTAGGATTATTTGTATGAAGTATGGGATTTATAAAATAATTATCCGGTAAAATATTTTCGGCAGGAAAATGAGTTTCTCTCATGTTTCTGAGCTTTCTTATCTGAATATCGTTCAGAAGGTCAAAAAGTTCTTTCCCAACAAGGCGAACAATTTGATTCCGATGAAGTTTTATATCGGCCAGTTTATCTTTAATTAAGAAAATTTCTTTTTGATCGTATTTTTGAGATAATTGACACTTTCTAACGAGAGGTTCAAAATGTGTTAATATGGATCTATATTGATTTTTAATTTCTTCTAAAAACAATTTGGCCAAAGCTGTTTGACCCAGAAAATCTATTTGTATTTCGTTGGCGGATTTTGCTCTGTTGATGCCGTCCAGCAAAACATCCGTGCAAATGCGCCTCAAAGTCTCCTTCTCAATTTCACATGATTCTCTTTTATAATCATTAAAAAATTCTTCAGATTGGCTATGCTTGATCATCAAAAGAAATGCTGTTCGCTTCAATGTGTTATTAACTTGAGGGCTAATGTGAACATCGAAATGAACATTGTCGACTCCCAAAACAAGTTTGTCTAAAAAATAAGAGAACTTATAGCGTTTTAGGCCTAAAATATTAAGAGTTGGCGGTTTTGAAAACGATTCAAATATCTTATGCATAGCATCTTTTCCTAGGGCCGAGATATTACTTCAAATGTAGAAAAAAATCTGAGGGATTGATACGGAGTTTTGTCTGCGGAATCACCCGTACAATATTTAAACGGTCCGTATCATCCTTAATAATCTGGTCAGCCAGATAAATCAAATCTCCACTTTGCCAACTGCCCGTTTCGTCATTAACCAGGCGTAAGATAAGTGGTAATGCCCGTTCTGTTTCATCGGGATAGTCCATTACTAACCCAATACTCCCGTCACTAAGTTCCACAAAAGAGCCGATAGGATAAATTCCCATCATATGAATAAAGCGCTTCAACAGAATTGTGTCAAAACTCTTCCCGGCTTCGCCCCACATTTTTCTCAGTACTTCATCAGGCGTTAAAGAAATTGGCCTATAACCCCTTTGAGCAGTCAGCACTTCGTAGACGTCGGCAATACGAAGAATTTTTCCTATAAGACTCAAATGGCCAATAAACAGAGTACGAGGGTAGCCGGTCATATCCGGATTTAAGTGGTGCTCGAACGGTCCAAGAATAATTCTCGATCTCAAAGATGGGGTGGCATTCAACATTAGAATTTTTCTGACGCCCATGAAGGGATGAGCCTTCATCAAATCCCATTCTTTATCAGTCAGTGCTCCGCTTTTTAGAAGAATTTCCTTGGGTAAATCGACCTTTCCCAGGTCGTGAAAAAGACCGCAAATGGTCAAATGCTCAAGTGAAAGATCAGATAATTCGATATGTCTTCCCAGGCAGGTCGCCAGCAGAGTAACATTGACTGAATGGGAATATGTGTAATCATCATAATCCTTGAGGGTTGTTAATCCTATCATTAAGGCCTCATCCTCTTGGATCAATTCGACGATGTTTTGTGCCAAACGTCTGCTCTTGCGTAACCCAACCATACCATGGGCCGCTTTATTCGCTACTTCTTTTACCGTTTCGATAGCATGAAAATACATTCTTTTTGCTTTTTCATACCGGTTATCTTCAATGCTTTCACTGAGGTAAGTTGTATCATTATCCTGTTTCAGGGATATTTCTACCCACGTAAACTCCTGTTCCAAAAGTTTTTGTTCCAACCATTGATAGGGATTTTCATGCTTTATCGCATCGTTGAACAGACGTGTAAATGATATAATGCTTTCAGGCAAAGCATCGCGTGAAGATGCCAGAAAATTCACACTCCCAATGCCTCGTTTTGAAAAGAATTCCGCCATGTTGTAAACAACAACGGCTGTTTCTCTACGGTATGTGAGTTTTTCTCCTCCAAGATGAAAGCGGCTTCGATAAAGAACTATACTGATGTCTCCTCCGGCAGTTAGTTGATGGAGAATGTTTTGAAATGAACTAACACTCGTCCGAACAAGCTGATTGTTATCCTGATACATACGTATTGTATGGATCATGTGATACAGAGCTCTTAGAAAATCATGCCCCAGTCGTTCCGGAATCGATTGTCGTTCTGACATGATTATAGTTCCCCTCTGGTTTTTTGGAAAAATTCTCTTGTAGCGTTGCGTGCAATCCTGCGCAAGCCGGGATTAAAGCTTTTACTCACGGCATCAATTACTTGTTGGGCTTCCGGTATTTTTAAAGTAACCAGTGCAAGTGCGGCACCTTCACGGTAAGTCGACTTCTTCAAAGCGGCCATCCATTTGCGGTAAAGAAGTATTTTGCGAAGAAAGGGAACGGACCGCGATGATCCGCATTTTCCCAATGTTCTAAAACATTCCAAAATATGTTCGGTCTGTGAATTGTTGAATTGCCGGTTCTGAAGATATTGTATCAGAAGGTCTTCTGCGATTTCGTTTTTGGATTGACCCATATGAGCCAGGATTATGCGGCGTACCGAAGCATCCGGGTCGTCAATAAATTTAAATATTTCCGATATCCGATCACCACTCGCCTGTCCAATGGCTCTGATTGCCATACGCCGAACGGATACCGAAGAATGCCGGGCCAGTTTCATCAAATATTTTAAAAATGTATCTCCCTCTAGTCTGGATAAGACATGAACCAGCGTCTCAGTTATTTTTTCGTTTGGATCATTGAGTAGAGATTCCAGACAGTTCAAATCCTTATAAACAAGGGAAATAATGGTATCCTCCACTATTTGTTCAAGCTGTGACGGCTGTCCTAAAAGAAGGAGACGTACAAGGGTATTAACAGCTCCTGGATTCAGATGCTGAAAAATCAGTTTGAGTTTTTCTATCTGTGGCACATTTAAGTTGCTCCAGATTCCCTCCAATGGTTTCAAACACTTGGTATCAGATGAAATATCATTATAGAAGGATTCAACTAACGGTCCTGCCCAAGGGTTGCATAGCCGTCCACTGTCCAGAGCTCTGCGTACTCCATCAAGAATAATAAGTACGGCTTCAAAATCATAACGATTAAAAGAACCTGCGAATTCTTCCGACAAGACTTCCAGAACAATATTAAAATCTTTTTCTTCCTGACACTGCAGAAGCATATCCAGCAACATATCCAGGTGTTCCCTGGAAGAAGACATTTCATCACGGGCGATCATTTCCTGCAGCTCGACTTGTTCATGAGGGGTCAGTACAAGAGACGCCGGATCAATAAAGGGATCGTTAATTGATGATGAATAGATTGCCAGATCGCCAAACAGAGCCGGATCATTATCAGCAGAAACTTCGGGCGATTCCGTTTTATCTTCCGCTTCGGTTTCCGCTGCGAGTGGCTGTGTAGCTGATTCTGAAAATCTATCGATCTGATCAGATACTTGTTCCGAAAAAAAATCGGATACTTTATATTGCACATGGTCAAAATGGGCTTCCCAGAAAGCGGTTACGATGTCTCCTTCCGGCTCTGTTGTTAATATCGAATACCTGCGGATAATGGATAATACTTTTTCTATTTCTTCCAGTTCTATTCCTTCATTGAATTCCAGCCATTCTATGCCGTCCCGGAAAAGTGTGAAAGGCAGAGATCCTTCTTCGTATGATCCGGTATGAACTTCTATGCCCTGACAAATTACGCGATTCCTTTCAAATTCAATTCTAATATCACCGTTTTGACGAATATAGTCTTCTAATTTTACGTGAAACTGTCTAATGGAATTCATGCTGATGATATGACCTTCAGGATATAAGGACACATTCTTAGCCGTCAGCAAGATATAGGAGAACATTTTTTTAGTGTCATCCGATTGTTTAGCTGAAAGATCTTTTGAAATGCTGTCCCGAATGTCCATCATCACACCGATTATTTTAATTGTTGAGTCTTAAATTTCATATGGGCATATAATTTAAAAAAGTGTAAATGAAGCCAACTGTGAGATGCTGCCTACTCGCCAATATTCTGTCTTCCGTTATTTTCATGGTCGGTCGCTCTAAACAGCAATAGCTTTCCATAAGAGAAATAATAATTCGAATTTCCAACAACCACCATCGCCAAATACGGTAGAAAAGAAATTACTTTCTAACAGTGCTAGTATATGAAGAAGAAATTTTTATGTCAATAAAAATAGAACGAAAGCAGTTTACTGGTGCTTTGGTTTTGCAGGAAATACACTTCATTAAAAGTGCAATTTTTAAAGATTTGTTTGCCGATATAATTATGTGCTTCTTTTGGGAATGCCGGTTAACATGTCGCTTAATTTTATTTCCGGGTGATGGTAGCGTTTTTTCTTAGATGTTCCTTTGCCATATTGAATCGCTTCTTCAGGACACCATTGAAGACAGGCAAAACATTGTTCACAATGATGTTGCCAGGTTGGTTTGCCATTAGTGATCGATACATTTTGAGCTGGACAAATTTTTTCGCAAATCATGCAGCTTGTACATTTATTGTCAATCCAAAACGATTTATCCATTAGGGGAACCTTAGGGAAAGATAAACGATAAATAGCTGAAAAGAAAATATTTTGCCAGGCTGGACCTTTTTCCGGCTGTCTTTCTTCTTTTGCACTGATAGACCCGGCAATCTCCTTTATTTTAGCCAAAGCTTCTTCGAATTTTATCTGTTGCTTTTCTTGTGCAATGGCCCCGCCCCAGGGGATGTAATTGCTGGGCATACAAATGGAAAATCCCGTGGCAAGATGAATGTTCTTCTTTTTCAATATCGTCTTTAATTGAATTAGAGTGGCTGCAACCTGCCCGGCATTAACGGCAATCGCAAAGTAGTATTTCGTAGAATCGGTTTCCAAACGATTCATAAAAGCAACGACACGCGTGGGTACACCCCAGATATGAACAGGAAAGATAAACCCGATGTTTTCTGAGTTAGAACGAATTAAGCCTTCACCGGCGAGAGACAGGGGAATCAATTCAGTATTTCCAATCATCCCGGAAAGTTTTCTTGCTGTCCACAGAGAGTTTCCTGTTCCCGTGTAGAAATAGATTGTAGTTTCCATTTTACAAATCAGAGGTTGAATTTTAAGTTTTATTATAAATGATTTCCTTAATAGTTGCCAATTTTTCTTTTAGCATTATAATATATTTGGTAAACTTTTTTTTAATAAAATGTTATTAAAAACAAGTCTGATGTATAATAATTGTTTCACAGGGAAATACTTTGATTAGGAATTTTTATGTTTGGTCGACCGATAAGCCTTTTTAAAATTTTAGGATTTGAAGTAAAAATAGATATAAGCTGGATTATTCTGGCGGCTTTGATTACCTGGTCGCTGGCCAGCGGTCTTTTCCCCGCATATTATAAAGACCTCCCTTCTAACTCTTATTGGTGGATGGGCGCTGCCGGTGCTGTTGGACTTTTTTTATCCATAATTGTTCATGAATTGACTCATTCTCTTGTTGCCAGGTATTACGGCATACCCATGAAGGAAATTACACTGTTTATTTTTGGCGGTGTTGCCCAGATGGAAGATGATCCTCCGAATCCTAAATCTGAATTTATGATGGCAATAGTTGGACCTCTTTCCAGTTTTTTAATGGGGGGACTCTTTTTTACGCTTTATGCTGTCGGAAAAAACAGCGGCTGGCCGGTAACGGTTAATGGTGTTTTAAGTTATTTGGTATGGTTAAATATAATTCTGGCTGTCTTTAATTTAATTCCTGCATTTCCTCTGGATGGCGGAAGGGTCTTGCGTTCCGCTCTCTGGAGCTGGAAAAAAGATATACGCTGGGCAACCAGCTTTGCCGCAAGGATTGGGTCTGGCTTCGGAATTGCATTAATTGCTTTGGGAATATTTTATATAGTCAAAGGCAATTTTGTAAGCGGTTTATGGTGGTTTTTAATCGGCATTTTTCTACGTTCAACTGCGCAAATGTCTTATCAGCAGCTTTTGGCGCGCAGCCTCTTTAATACAAAAAAAGTAAAAGACCTGATGGTTAAAGATCCCGTGACTGTGCCGCGTTCCATATCATTGGAAGAATTTGTTCGTGATTATGTGTATAAACACCATTTTCAGATGTATCCGGTACTTTCTTTTGGCAAGTTGACAGGGTGTATTTCCATAAAACAAATTGCATCAATTCCACGCGAGGAATGGGCAACTTCCACGGTTGGAGCCGTGGCTATGCCGTGCAACAAAGAAACAACAGTAGGACCTGAGGAAGATGCCAATAAAGCACTATCGATTATGAATCGCACAGGAAACATCCGACTGCTGGTTGTCAAAGAGGATAATCTGGAGGGCATCATTTCCTTGAAGGATATGCTTAATCTTTTATCCCTTAAAATGGAATTGAATGATTTTGGGAAAAAATAAAGAATCAATACCATTCTGAATTTAGATATATTCATATACCATCCGGACATAAGTAATTCTCAGTCGTGTGATAAAAAATATGCCCCATCGTATATTATTCCTCTTCGTTAAATAATAAAGTACTCCCTGTCCATTTCCTTTTTCTGCAAAAAAGACTTGACAGAAATATTCAGCAAGTGCTACGAACATAAAAATAGTAACACTGACGGGGGAACTTTAGATGATGTGGAAAAGATATGAAAGTGAAATGATATGTCTGGTGTTGCTGCTCCTTGCCTGCCCGTCCTGGGCTGCACACCCGCTGATTACCGATGATGCAGGCACTCAAGGGAAAGGGAATTTTCAGTTGGAATTAAACGGTCAGTATGATTGGGACAGAGATCACACTGAAGATATATCTGTGAGCGCCACGGGAGGTCAGGCGGGTGTCACGCTATCCTATGGCGTCGCTGAAAATGTCGACCTGGTTCTGATCCTGCCCTACCTGTGGGGACAGGCGGAAGTAAATGAAATAACAGTATATGATGAAAAGGGAATCGGCGATGCTGTATTGGAAACGAAGTTGCGATTATTCGAAAAAAGCGGTTTCAGTCTGGCATTCAAGCCCGGAATCAGCTTTCCCACCGGTAACGAAGTAAAGGGGTTAGGTACCGGAAAACTGGGTGGTCATCTTTTTTTGATTGCGTCGCAGGAACTGGGGTCATGGGCGTTTCATGGCAATTTGGGTTACATCAGAAATGAAAACAAGGTCGATGAACGCAAGGATATCTGGCATGCTTCGCTGGCCACGACCTGGGAAGTTATTAAAGATGTGAATCTGGTGGTCAATGTCGGCATAGACCGAAATCCCGATAAGGAAGCAAAAAATGATACAGCTTTTCTCATCGGCGGAATAATCTATTCCATAAACGAAAATATTGATGTTGATCTAGGCATCAAGTGCGGCTTGACCGAACCAGAGACTGATTTTTCATTGTTAACCGGGGTGGCCTTCCGGTTTTAGGAATAAAGTTTTTAACCATTAACTGTTTTCTCCAGGAGAAATTATCATGCACATGGCAGATGCTTTACTCTCCCCGGCGGTGGGAGCAACAATGTGGGCCGGTTCAGTGGCGGCCATAGGATATTCATCCAAAAAACTGAAAGAGAACATCGACAACAAGACAATTCCGCTAATGGGTGTTATGGGTGCTTTTATTTTTGCGGCACAAATGATCAACTTTACCATTCCCGGTACGGGTTCGAGCGGACACATCGGCGGAGGCATGATTCTAGCTGTTATACTGGGGCCATACGCGGCGTTTCTCGCCATGGCTTCAATATTGACTGTACAAGCTCTTTTCTTTGCCGACGGCGGATTGCTTGCCCTTGGCTGCAACATCTGGAATCTGGGCATCTATCCGTGCTTTCTTGTCTATCCTTTGATATACAAACCCATTGCAGGAGATGGAAAAAACGCCCGACGAATATCCATCGCGTCAATTGTGAGTGTGTTAATCGCTTTGCAACTGGGCGCTTTCTCGGTTGTTTTGGAAACGCTTTTGTCCGGTAAGAGTGAATTGCCCATAGGCACATTTGTCCTGCTGATGCAGCCGATACATCTGGCTATCGGTCTCGTTGAAGGAATTATCACAGCCGGAATTATCAACTATGTTAGAAAAACCAGGCCGGAGATTCTTCATGCCAGTTCTTTTTCCCGTCCTCTCGATGCCGGTGTTTCTGTTAAAAAGGTTCTTGTGGTCTTTCTAGTCCTGGCCGTGATTACCGGCGGCGCTCTATCCTGGTTTGCTTCAACTCATCCCGACGGTCTGGAATGGTCCATTGAAAAAGTTACAGGCAAGGGCGAACTGGCATCAGCGACGCAGGGTATTGCTCCGGCTCTCAAGGAAATTCAGGAAAAGACGGCTTTCCTTCCCGACTATGGTTTCAAACCAACGACCAGGGAAGAACCAAAGGATAATGAAGCTCCTTCCTGTCCGGGAATTGAAACCGGCACTTCGGTTGCCGGTATTGTCGGAGGAGCAATCGTTCTGATGTTTATTTTGTTTATCGGTTTTGGAATCCGTTTCTTCAAAAGACGATAGAAGCTTTTAAAAAATAAGAAATACGCCTTGGCAAAAATAACTGGAGTTATTGACTTGGCATATGATAATTGAAAACTAATATTTACTATGACCTTTGACTGGTTATCAATTTGTCATTTCGACCGCAGGGAGAAATCTTATAACAATTCATAAAAGAAAGATTTCTCGTCGTCCGCCATAGCCGGCTCCTCGAAATGACAAAGTAGTTCATCAAAGGTCTATTATTAAGACTCTTGCCGGATGGAACCATGACTTTTGATGAAAAATATTACAATATCGGATTTATAGACCAGCTATCATACAAGAACACCTTCGTTCATCGTCTGGATCCACGGGCTAAACTAATCGCCACACTCCTGTTTCTCTTTACAGTTATTTCCTTTTCCAAATACGAAATTACCGCTCTTTTGCCTTTTTTTCTCTATCCGGTTCTGCTGATGACTGTGGGTGAAATTCCATTTACATTCATTTTCAAAAAAGTTCTTCTGGTCTCGCCTTTTGCCATCTTTATCGGGATTTTTAATCCTCTACTGGATTCAGGACAGGTCGTTATTTTGAGTGGATTCACGATTTCGGCGGGATGGCTGTCCTTCTTTTCTATTCTGGTCAAGTTCACCCTCACCGTCAGTACGGCGCTTTTACTTATCGCCACGACATCTTTCCCGGGTGTTTGCCACGCTCTCAGACAATTGGGGCTGCCTTCTCTTTTCGTTTCACAACTTTCATTTCTCTATCGTTATATTTTTGTCCTTATGGAAGAAACCATGAGAATCGTTCGCGCCCGGGATATGCGCTCTTACGGTCAGCGCGGCGCCGGGATGCAAATATATATACGCATAGTTGGGATACTTTTTATAAGAACCATCGAGAGGGCTGAGCGGATTTATTACGCAATGCTTTCCAGGGGATTTCAGGGAGATATGCCTACGCTCAAACGTTTTCATATTAAAACCGGCGATTTTATTTTTGCCTTATCTGTCGCGGTTTTTCTGTATATCTTCCGGTTCTATCCGGTAACTCAAATAGTGGGTAAATTTGTTCAAGGAGTGTTTTCATGAGCCATCATATTGTCGAATTTAAAAATGTTTCCTTCCGCTATCCGGACGGAACCGAAGCTCTGCGGGATATATCTTTTCGTATTACGCACGGCGAATCGGTGGGCATCATCGGTGCCAACGGAGCGGGTAAATCCACTTTATTGCTGCACATGAACGGCTATCTCATGCCGACTTCAGGAACGGTAAATATCGGCGATCTTTTTCTGACGAGGCAAACCCGACAGGAAATCCGAAGAAAAGTGGGAATTGTTTTTCAAAATCCCGATGATCAGCTATTCATGCCGACTGTTTATGAGGACGTGGCTTTCGGTCCTCTCAATCTGGGCATGGATGAAACTGCCGTGCGGGAAAGAGTTGAATATGCTCTGAATCTGGTAAGTGGTCTGGACCTTCAAAATAAACCACCGCATCATCTCTCCTGCGGCCAAAAGAGCTCAGTGGCTATAGCCTCGGTCATAGCCGTGGAACCCGATATTCTGGCCATGGATGAGCCGGCGGCAAATCTCGATCCCCGATCACGGCGATTGCTTATCAATCTGCTCAAAACTTTCGAGCATTCTAAAATAATCGCCTCACACGATCTCGATCTGATTATGGATGTGTGCCGTCGTTGCATTGTAATCAAAGAAGGAACTGTGGTCGCCGACGGTCCTGTTTCGGATATCCTCACCAACAGGCAACTGTTGGAAGAAAACCATCTGGAACTTCCCCTGTCGCTTCAGAGACGCTGAAAGTGTTCATTACCAATTAGTTATCAGATATTAAAAAGATGTGCATTGACAATTGTTACAACTACTAAGTTTCAATGGTAGGCTTTTGACGGAAATGCGGATTACTGGCTGAAAGATAGGTTATTAATTAAATCGAATTGACGACAAAACATAATCTATTTCTTCCTGTGAAAATCCAAAAAATTGAAGTTCGTATTGATGATCATTTTTATCAAATATTTCCACTTTTATAGCTTTTGCTTTCTTTATCAGTTCAGAATTAACAAATTGAAAGCCTCTGATATTGGAAGTTTCAAATTTATAAATGCTGCCGGATCCAACATAAGACTCTTGAGATGATTTTGTAATAAGTAATTGAACTTTTTCCTTGTAATCATTTAGGAAGTTAATTTTATCAGGCGTCATACACAACATTCTATTATACTTCTCAAAGAGGGGCTCCTTCCCGTTTTTGTCTTTCGGAAGAAAATTGTTTGGAATACTTATAACGATTAATTTATTTTTTTCTATACGGATCGATTTTATTTTATATTTTGAATCATCATCATGAGGACAACCTTTCTCGATTATTTTGCCCGGTAATTTCATTTCAAAATTTTCATAATTAATTTTGATATTATCCTTAATCTGATTTCCAGCGTTCGCAATTTTTCTTTCAACAGGAACTTTATAAAGAAACCCCCACTGTTCTTTCGTGTGAATAGATTTTAAAGTACGTATCATATTATATGAAATATACGGCGGTATACTTATTGAAATTAAAACAGATATTATTATGAAAACAGTAATAATAATTTTTGATTTTTTCCCCAAACCCGACAGGTTCTTTGTCAATTCCCAGTTGCGGAATGCATAATTGGAAACGGCAATATACAATGGAACAAGTTCAAGATGGATATGTTCAGTATCTTTACTCAAAAAAATGGGAAGAAATGACCACGTAATAAACGTAATTGCATATACTATGCGAGATTTTTTTGTTCCTATCTCCTTGTCCCACGCGTTTAAATGAAGAATGATAACCGCGGTCATGAAAGTGAGGAAACCAAAAATTACTGTTGGTGATTCTTTTATGTCACTATAGTAACCAATCAGTGCAAAAGCAGTAATTGGCCAGACATAAAAATTCCACAATACTATTCGTATAGTTCTTTTCATAATTTATATGTACAGTCTTTTTCTATAAGGGACATTATTAACGATTTCATCTTGAAACATAGCATAAAAAATCAGTTTTTAAAATTGAGACTTTCAGGAAGTTATCAATTAAATTCACACTTACTGTCAGGTCAATTTTTGTTTAAGGCAACTTAATGAATGCGTCGGACCGGCGCAATGGAATTTAATCCACAATTCACCTCGAACGCAACTTTTTTTGGGGGGCTGTTCAAAAATGCCCAGATGCAAGACGCGCAAGAACCGTATTGCGAGGCGTATATGATGATACGTTGAGCGATGCTGTTTGCAGCGCAACGCAGCAGATGAGCGTTGTTCAACCGCCCCTTTACTTCTAGGGTAAATCCTTGCCTTTCGTCGCCATCATAAACCCCGCGTGTTTCACACTTTTGATGGACTTCAACTTCTGATAGAGCACCTCGATTTCTTTCGATTTGCCCTTGGTCACGATTATTTCAAAACAATTATGATGATCAAGATGAATATGCTGTGTAGAAAGTATGCAATCATGATGATCATGCTGAACATCAAGCACTTTAGTGACCAGCTCTCTGGTATGGTGATCATAAACCAGCGTTATCGCGCCGGTAACTTCTTTATTTTCCGTCCATTCTTTTTTAACAAGTTCCTCACGAATCATATCGCGCAAAGCTTCGGACCGATTGGTGTATTTATGTTTTTTAATATGATTGTCAAATTTTACCAAAAGATCTTCTTCCAGCGATACACCAAAACGAACAAGATTGGACATAATAATTTCTCCTTTTCCTGATGGACTGCATTACGAATACATAAATAGTTATGATATGCAGAAGTCAAGAAATTTTGTTAAAGTAAAATATGAAAACATCAGAAAGACATATGGTTTCTTTGCCGTTCATGAACAGCATGGATAAGAAACTTATTAAATCAGATAAATGAGACATCCGATGTCGCTGATGTTACAACAAAGCAACGTTCGTTATTGGAGTAAGGGTCAGCAGGAACGACAAAAAATCCCTGCCGGTCCTTCTGATATCCAATTGTTGTGCCGACCATTAATTCACCATCTTTAAAATGCACCTTTATCTTGCGCCCCACTATGGGCTTGGAAGCGTCAAATTCTTTTTTCTCATGATAATCAGGATTACCAAAATAATCCTTAACAAAGAACAATCCCTTCATTCCTTCAACGATTAACTCCGAAGGTTTACTGCTCGGAGGATTATTCATCAGCACCAAGTGAAAAGCATTTTTATTAGGGAAAAAATCGTTAGTAACACCTTTAAATAGTCTTCCGTCGTCATAATGAGCTACTATTTTATTTTGGACCATAATTATTCTCCTGTCTCTTTAAAGTGATAATGCGGCTCTAATTATTAGTGTAATTAAAGCCTCTGCCGAATTTGATTGGAAATCAAATACCACTTTTGTATGCCGTTTTCGATTCTGTAATAATGGATAATATACGCAAGCGATAAGATTAGGAACAGTCCTGACAGAACAATAGAAGGCATAGAAGTTTCAATAACAGTGAAGCCAAAAGAAAGCATGGTAAAAAGACAAACAAAGAGCATAACAATAAGATGTACAAGTCTTTCGTGTTGAATCCATTGAATCTGTTTGTCATGATAGGTGAGAAGTTCTTTTAACTTTTCCTCGTCCTGCTTTTCCCCGAGCATCTCGTTTACATACTTTTCATGCTTTTTCATGTAATCGATCATCAACATATATCCGTATATAATTACTTTCTTTAATTAAAATATTAACACATTTCATGAAAAAATATAAAGTCCTTTTTGAATTTGTAACTAATCATAACGACTCGTTTAAGTCTATATCTTACTTGGCGCCGGATATTTCTCATTGACACAAAAGTTCTAATTTCTTATCCTTTGCTCAATTATGAAAATAAGGGGTTTATTTTGACAAAACTGAAATTACTCATTGGACAATGGCTGGCTCAAACCACAAGAAAACTGCAAAACAATTTTTATATTTATCTCGGGGTTTTGCTTACGCTGTTTGTTTTTGTTGATGCCGGTGTATTTCATGTGGGCGAGAACATGCGCCAAAAGGCTTTCGATTTAATGGTGCGCAGCCGCCTGATTATGCCCAAACCGGACAAAAATATTGTTATTGTGGATATTAATGAAGCTTCTCTGGCGGCAATGGCGAAAGATTTTGGACGATACCCGTGGCCGCGTCAGGTCTTTGGAGAATTTCTGGAGAATATTGAAGCACAAAATCCCAAGGCGGTTATATTTGATATCTTGTTCAGCGACGCCGATATAGCCAATCCCGACAGCGACGCTTATTTCGATAACGCCATTGCCGCAACAAGCAATACTTTCTTTCCTTTTATCCGGTTATCAGAAGATCAGGATAAACTAAGCAACGTGAAACCATCGATGATTCCCGGCGTGAAGGAAATGATTCAGGATAAAGCAGACAAAAATGCAACCCTGGCGGTTATATTGCCGCACTTTCCGGCAGCGATTAATTCCGGTCGTCTGGGATTCAATAACATTTATCCGGATAAAGACGGCATCGTGCGTGAATATAATTTATACAGAAATGACTATGGATGGAAAGTGCCGTCGCTACCGTTTTCCGTAGGCAGCATGCTGGGCTACAATTTACCGGATAAACAAGGTGTACTTCTTAACTGGCGCGGCAAACCCTTCACTTATCACTATGTCACGTTCAGCGATGTAATGCTGGATTTGAGCAGTAAAGAGAAGAAACGACCGCCGAATGAATTTACCGGGAAAACTGTGATCATCGGCTCTACTGCTCCCAGCCTGTTTGATCTTAAAGCGACGCCGATGGCTAAAATTTATCCGGGCGTTGAAGTTCTGGCCACGGCCATTGATAACGTCAAACATGGAGATTACCTGCATGTCTGGCGCGGCGCGCTGACTTATGTCCTGTTTAGTTTACTGCTTATCTGGTTGACAGCCGTGGCGTTTTATAAGCAGGCGGATCGCGATAAATTAAACAAGGTTTTCAGCAGCAGCCAGATTGGTTTGCTGGTGATTTCCTACGTTATTATTAATGTCACTAATAATTATTTCGATATCAGCGGACCGATTATCTGGGCGGTCGCGTATTTCAGTGTCGCCAAGGTTTACGCGCTGGCCAATGATCTGGCGTTGCAGCGCTGGCTGGCTTTCGGCGTCAAAGCCGGCGAAGGCGGCTCGATGGTTTTGATCATGCCTATTCTGGTGGAAAGCAAAGAGCCGCTGGGCGACGCTTTGCTTAAAAAACTGAAACGAAGGATTGAACTTACCTGTAAAACTCCCAATACGGTTGATGTCCTGAAAGGTTCACAGAGCGGTATCTGGGGTCTGTTTGGCGATATGGCGGTTGTCTGCTGGACCTATGCCGAAAAACAGGAGAAATACGCGAAACAGGCAAAACAGGATGCTGAACAGCTTGCCGCGCAAATGCCGATGATATTGATTGATATCGGTTTGCCCGGCAACACGAAAGTCCGTTACACAAAGCATGAAGGAGGATTGGCCGCCGGAGTTTCTCTGGCCGATCAGTGGCGAAGTTTATTCGCGCAGGCTGTCATAAAAATGGAACACATTGGGCAGAACGGATAAATATCAAATGATATTTTAATTCAGTCGTTCTGCGTAAGAGAAGGGGTTATTATGAAAACATACAAATTATTATGGCTGCTGCTGGCAGCTTTATTTCTACCGGTAGTTTCGTTGGCGGCGGAATCGGGCAGTGCGCTCAAGGCGGATGTTCTCCGCGCGCAACCTTACTCAGATGCAAAAAAAACAGGTGATATTAAGCGCGGTGAAAATTTGCAGATTCTTGGCAAAAAAGGCGCATGGCTGAATGTGAAAGCAATGAAAGCCAGCGGTTGGGTGCGCCTGCTATCAATTAAGCGCGGCGCAGCCAGCAGCGGTAGTCAGGTTAAAGGTGTGCTGGATGTGGCCAGCGGCAGGGCAGGGACAGGTAAGGTGGTTGCCACAACCGGTGTGCGCGGCTTGAATGAAGAAGAGCTTAAAAATGCTAAATATAACGAGGTCGAGGTGAAAAAGCTGGAGAGTTTTACAATAACTTCCGGGCAGGCACAGCAGTTTGCCAAAAGCGGCGGTCTTAAAGCAGTCAAATTCAACTACCTGCCGGAACCACAATAAAGAAGGAGAAAAATATGCGTGTAATTTACTTTTTTCTTATTTTCATATTTGCCACATTTATGCCGCAGGCACAGGCACTTGATCTTGGTGAAGTATTAAAAGATGTAGTCAAGGAAACTACTGCCGGTAAAACAACCGGCACGGAAAGCAAAGCATCTCCAACCAGTTCCACCGGCAGCGAAGGCAAAAAAACGTTTAATTGGAAAAGCCCCACTCCGCAGGAAGAGATTCGGATAGGTCGTGAGATTACCGGCAATTTGTTGGGCGCCTCTGCGCTGGTAAAAGATGCGGCACTGCAAAAATACGTCAATCAGGTTGGACGATGGGTGGCTAATCAGAGTGAACGTGCCGATTTGCCCTGGCATTTCGGTGTTATTGAAAGCGAAGATATCAATGCTTTTGCCGCACCCGGTGGTTATGTAATCATCACTAAAGGGCTTTATCGCAAACTGGAAAATGAAGCGCAACTGGCAGGGGTACTTTCACACGAAATCGCCCACGTTGTCAGAAGTCATCACCTCAAGATTCTGCAGAAATCTCAACTGCTGGATTTAGGTGCTGGCCTGCTTGGCAAACAAATCGGTAAGGATAATCAGGTAATCCAGAAAGTAATCGGCAGCGGCGCGGAAATTTGCGCCCGCAGTCTGGATAAAAGCGCCGAATTTGAAGCTGACCGTATGGGCGTGTCGCTGACCACAAGAGCAGGTTACGAGCCTTATGGGTTGCCCGAAGTATTGCAAGCTATCGGACAGACAGGCAAGAATGAAAGCAGCGTTGCTCTGCTTTTTAAAACTCATCCGCATCCGGATGACAGGTTGTTAAAACTGGATGAGGCAATCGGCAACCGGTTGGATAATGTTAAAGGCGGCAAAACATTGAGCAACAGGTTTTATAAATTGAAGAATTAGGAAATGAATTAAATTATTTTCCACGGCACAGAAGAAGATAATCTGTTTTTTCTTTGTCACGAGATGTTAATTAATATCAAAAAAACCAGCTTTAATTTCTCAAAGCTGGTTTTTTTAATTGTATTGTCACGCGGCCGTTTGCATTGTTGCCGCTTTGCCTTTTAATTTATCTTCCTGGTCCATGGCCGGGGGGTGGATTATGTCCTGGTCCGGGGCCTGCGCCAGGTCCGCCTTTAGGTCCCGGAGGATTGACGTTTCTTTTGCCTCGGGGAGGCATTCCTTTCACACCCCAGGAGTTTCGTCTTTCCCAGTGCCTGTTTCTTTCCCAACCGCGCCAATTACGCTGAAGGTCTCTGTGAGGGACCCTTTGATGTTGCCATTCATATCCTCTCCACCTTCGATCGCGGTAATCATTTCTCCAGCCGGGAGGAATATGTCTATGAAAAGGTGGAACGTACCTGTAATGACCCCAACCCTTATCGTAGTAACGGGAACGGTACCAGCGACCTTCCCAGGGACGCCACCACCACCCGCCATAAAAGAATATGTCTTCCTGTACATCGGGTACGGCATAAACATTTGTTTCCGGTATTACTACCACTTCAGGCGGTCCCGGAAAAACAATCGGTGGAGGCAGGGGAATATTAACATGTACGCTTACCCCGGCCATTGCCGAAACCGGCACAAAAATTACGAATGTCAAAAACAATATTTTTAAAATTAATTTCTTCATCAGATAACCTCCTTTGTTAGTGAAACTCCAATTCCGAAAGCGAAAAGCATCGGAATTGGTAAGTTGAATCCCGACGCTGTCGGGACAAAGCGGAGGGTAATGCGATCCAAGTTTCAGAAACAAAGTGCGCTGAAACTTGTAGATCGAATTATCCTGCATAAACCCGTGATTCATCATTAATTCAAATTTACAACATAACCATCATGATCTTTCGTTTGACATCATGAGCAAACATTTCCAACATACGGTTAAAATATAAGAGACAAGCCGCTTGATGTCAAGATAATCTTGACCGATAAAAAAGGCGGTTTGGGAAGAACATTGTTTCATATCTAATACTTAAATAAAACAATTTCATAAAATTACTGTGCTTTATCCAGTCCAGCGCGGAATTTTAAATAATCATCAGCGGATTGACGCGGTTGTTCAAGCATCGGCAAATGTCCCAGTCCCTTCATGATGATGACCTCGGAGCGTGGCATCAACTTGTGCAGAATATTGGCTGCAGCCGGATTGAGGACGCGGTCTTTATCACCCCAAACGATCAATGTTGGTGTCTTGAGGCCGTTAACATATTCTTCTGCAGAATCGGCAGACAACTCTTTAAAAATACGTTTCTCCAAATCATAATTGTGGATGCGTTCTTGGGCCATTACGTTCAGTATGGGACGGGGTATAAAAGGCGGATCAGCCATAACAAATGCAAATATCTCGGCAAACTCATTCTCGTTTCTTGCCATAAGAGGATTTTTCCCAGTCGTATTGATTATCTTGCTCAATTCATTTTGTGGTGGGCTCCATATACCTCCGGGATTCGGATCAATCAGCCACATGCTCTTTACTTCATCGGGATAAAGAACTGCGTACATTATAGAAATATGGCCACCCATGGAGCTTCCACCCAGATGCACTTTAGTGATGCCCAAAGCTTGAACTAGAGTTCTGATTCTAGCTGCCTGAGCGCCTGCCTTATAGTCGGCATTCTGAGGATGACCGGATTCACCGAAACCGATGTGGTCGGGAATTATTACTTTATAATGTGAAGTTAAAAAACGGGCGATTCTGGTAAAATTATCCTTGTTAGCGCCAAAGCCGTGCAGTAACACAAGCGGCTCACCCTTGCCGCCTTCTAAATAAACATAATGGAGCTCACCCGGCAGATTTATTTCTTTGCGCTCAAGACTGGAACGCTTGCGTTCCAGATCTATTGCCAGTTTCGTGGCCTTTTCCGGCGCTAGGTAAACAAAACCAACACCTGCCAATATACAGATAATGATAAAAGACAAAATCACTTTTACTATACGCATACTAACCTTCCGTTGATCATATTAAAATTATTTCCTGTGAATTAGTTTCATTCTTCGATCTTTAATTTGCCTATACGGTTGGAATGAAGACTGCCTATATATAAATATCCTCCATACTCCTGTGCCGATGTTATATTATATAAATGTTTTCCGGTCGGATCCTGGAAAGTGCCGGTTATGTTTCCCTGTTCGTCAAGAGCGACAACAAAACCATAACGTTTTGATTTAGACCACAACGATGCTGGTATTTTGCCCAGCAAATATTTAATTTTCGGATATTTATGCAATGTGTCGAGCTTGCCGTTGCGGGTGGTGAAAAGCGCAAGCCAGAATTTGCCTTTACCATTGGAAGAAATGTTGTCCGGAAAACCGGGAAGATTCTCGATAAAAATGTCACTTGTTCCTGCTTTTGGTCCGGCAAGCCAGTAACGATGTATGCTGTAAGTATAGGTTTCATTGACCAGGACAAAATCCTCGTTTCTGGACAGAGCCACACCGTTAGCAAAACGAAGACTACTAATCAGTACAGTTACCTTGCCGGTGAATGGATCGTAGCGCATTAATCTGCCATGCGGACGAGCTTCAAGCATGTCCAGCAGAAAATCTTTTAATGGGAATTTATCGGAAGCGTCCGTAAAATAAACCGTTCCGTTGTTAGCCACATCCAGCGCGTCAGTGCATTTGAAAGGTACGCCCTCAGCCGATGTTGCCAGAATACTGACCGTACCCCTGGGATCAATAGAAAGAAGGCCTTTATAGGCATCGGCTACGATCAGATTCCCTTTTGTGTCAAACTTCATACCCAGCGGGCGTCCTCCGGTTGTGGCAAATGTTTCGATGACTCCATCTGATAGCAGTCGTGATATTGTTCCGGTCGGAGTGCCGAAATAAAGGCGGCCTTTTTCATCCACCGCGATTTCCTCTGGAGAGTTAACTTGCCCCTTGGCCAGAAGCTCTGCTTTCTGGAGAAGATCATTTGGTGCCAGCACTCCGGTCATTGCTGGTTTTGCGGGAGCATTATAAGCGACAGGATTTACCGGTGACTGTAACGTGATCAAGGTGATTATTAATAGAATAGCGATTCCTACAGCGGCCAAAGCAATTTTTTTAAACATATCCAACTCCTCATGTTTTTTTGTTTAGCTTCTGTATTACCGGAAATTTGGACGTCAGAATACCTGCTTAAATCTCACCTGTCAAAAAAATATTGCCCTACTGGTATGAACACCATTACAGGTAACTTTCAATTTCTGCCATAAGGGGTTTAGCTATAACCTTTTATTTAGAAATGGTATGAGTTATAGCATCACGATATTCCATTTATTACCAAGGACGTAGATATGCGGAAATCTGAAGATTTAATGAAGAGAGCAATTTTAAGACGCATTTCCCGCAAGTCCGGCATAACCGGCGCTTTGCGAAATTCAAAAAAAGAAATATTGCCTGATTCCAAGCTAATACAATAGTTTACATGACAGAAGTCATTTAATCTTTAACTTAAAATAATCCTTTCATTAATCTTGACAATTATTGTGCAATCCATTAGCGTACCGCTTTAATTTCAGAAAATGGCAAAAAAAGCATTATTACTTAAATGCCTTTTCGGAGGGGAATAATAATGATTGGTGTACTTATTACGACGCATGGCAATTTGGGAAATGAGTTGATAAAATCGGCAGAATTAATCAAGGGGCCATTAAACGGTATATTGCACATTTGTGTTGATCAGGCAAAAGATGTTGAAGATTTAAAAAAAGAAATCAGCAATGCCATCAAAAAACTGGATAAAGGCAAAGGAGTGTTGGTTCTTACAGACCTCTTTGGCGGGACGCCTTCCAATATTTCGCTTTCTTTTATGAAAGAAGGAAAAGTTGAAGTTCTCACTGGGGTTAATTTGCCAATGGTGCTTAAGTTGTCGGAAGTCAAAGAAGATATGACTTTACGTGATTTTGCCTGTCTTGTTAAAAATTACGGGGAAAAAAATATTATGCTGGCTAGTGAAATTTTAAGCAAAAAAGCTAGCCGGTAATTATTTTGCGATTGTTCCTGCCGGAGGTGGCTCCATTTGGCGAAAGATTTGAATATAGTTTTGGTTCGAGTTGACAGCAGGCTTGTCCACGGTCAGATATTGGAAGCCTGGGTGCCCCATGTGAGGGCAAGATGTATTATTGTTGTTGATGACAAAGTGGCCGGTGATTCTTTTATGGAGACCATAATCAGAATGGCCGTTCCCAGCGAAATCGAATTAATCGTCAGTTCTGTAGAAGATTTTGTCCGGAATTATAATTTTACCCATGGTCATGGTAAGAAAACAATAGTGTTATTCAGTAATATCGCTGATGCCTGCGATGCTTTTCATCAGGGATTTCGTTTTGATAAGTTAAACATTGGAAATGTTTATAATAATGAATACAAAATCTGTTGTTCTCCTTCCGTTTTTTTATGTGATAAAGAAATTAAATGCATAGAATACCTGTTAGAAAAATCCGAAGTTATTGTTGAGTTAAAAGTTGTGCCCAAAGGAAAAACTGTTAACATATCGGAAGTCCTTCGGAATTATTGGAAAAAGAAATCATAAAGGTATCAGGGAGCTTTCGACTCCTGGCGGAGGCTTTATTTGTTTGCTGAAATTATTTTAGTATCATTTTGCGGTAGTTTACTGTGTCTTGATCGTGTTTTTATTCAAGCCATGATTTCCCGGCCGGTAGTAATTGCCCCTCTTATCGGACTTCTCTTGCATAATCCTTATGCAGGATTGATAATCGGAGCATTTGTTGAACTTATTTGGATTGATCGCATACCCATAGGAACTTATATACCTCCCAACGATTCCTTGACTGCTGTTGTAGCGACTTCAACTGCCTTGATTGCCGGATCGAAATTAGGAGGCACCTCACCAGAATTAATCGCGCTTTGTATGCTTATTGCCATTCCTTGCGGAAGTTTAGCCAAGCAGATGGATACTCAAATCATTAAATCAAACGATTCTCTTTCCGACAAAGCTTTGGAAGACGCGAAAGAAAATAACATCCGGGCCATAGAACAAAAAACTTATCTGGGACTGATCAAAGTATTTTTATTGTATGCTTTGTTTCTTCTGACAGCGCAGGCTATATTTGTTCCTTCTGTAATCTGGGTGTATCCCAAATTAAACACCACAGCCATAAAAACGCTTTCGTTGACATATTATTTTCTGCCGCTTTTGGGCATAGCCGTAGCTATTAATATGCTAAAACTCCGCAAAGCAATCCCTGTTTTCTGCGCAATATTTTTAATTGCGGCAGTGTTTTTGGAACTTTTTCATATCCTATGAAAAATACCTCTGAGGTGACAATTGATCTGATGGACGGAGCTGATTTGCCAGATATACTGGCAATTGAGCGGGAATCCTTTCCATCACCATGGACGGCCGGTATGTTTACAAGAGAGCTGGAAAGTTCTCATTCCGTGTGTCTTACCGCAAAGATAAACATAAAAGGTAAGAGCGTCATCGGGGCGTATATAATTTTCTGGCTTGTTGCCGACGAAGTACATTTGCATAATCTTGCTGTAAAAAAAGAGTTCAAAAGGCAGGGTATCGCTTTTGAACTTATGAAAGTAATGAAGGAAATTGCTGGGAAAAATGAAATTACCGCCCAGACGCTGGAAGTGAGAGAATCAAATATCGAAGCAATAAAGCTTTACCAGAAATGCGGTTTTGTAGTAAAAGGAATAAGACCGCTTTATTATGCGGAAACTCATGAGGATGCCTTAATCATGTGGGCGAATGTTGACCCCGTTAGAAAATAGCGGGCGAACAGTTTTAATGGTGGTTTACATCTGCCGTCTGATAATATGAAAATATCATACTGACCAGAGCAAAAGACATTTTCTAACGGGGTAAATAAAAAATGGCCGGAAACATCTACATCGGCGAAATTTCAAAGAATGAAGAAATTCAGGAAGACTGCTTTCTGATGAAAGTTAAAGTTGCTTCTTCCTTTGAAACTCCTCTGCCCGGCCAATTTGTCATGATTCGCATTGCCGGATTAAATGATCCGTTTTTGTCCCGTCCCATCAGCGTTTATTCCTTTTCCCGCAAAAATAATTTTTGTTTGATTGAATTGCTGTATCGAGTAGTAGGTAAGGGAACACAGATCATGGCGGGGTTGATTGAAGGTTCTCAAGTGGAAATCAACGGACCGCTGGGTAACGGTTTTGAAATTGGGTCTGTCGGAAAAAATGTGGTCTTTATTGCCGGCGGAATCGGTATAGCTCCTATGTCGTTATTGATTGAAAATATATCCCGCAAATTTCCTTCGTCCTCAATGACTTTATATTTCGGCGCTCAGGAAGCCGCGGCAGTGGTTGGGTTGGAAAAACCACAAAATATTTGTCAGGATATTAATATTTGTACTGATGACGGAAGCCTCGGTGCAAAGAGTCTGGTGACGCAGGTTTTTCGAAAAGACATGAAGAAGTTCTCACCGACAAACACTTCCATTTATGCTTGCGGTCCGAGGGGAATGCTCATATCGTTGGCGAAGATATTGAGCAAAAGCAAATTCAACTGCCAGGTATCTCTGGAAGAGCGGATGGCTTGCGGTACAGGTGCCTGCATGGGTTGCGCGGTAGCAATAAAAGATAAAAAAGGCGCACTCGGTTATCAGCGGGTTTGCGCTGATGGTCCGGTGTTTAATCTGAGAGATATTATCTGGAAATAAAATGAAATTAAAAACATCTCCGCAAATGGCCGTGCATCTGGGACGGTTAAAATTAAAAAATCCGGTAATAACGGCATCGGGCACTTTCGGTTACGGTGAGGAATATGCTGATTATGTGGACTTAAATAAGCTGGGCGCCATCGTTGTCAAAGGATTATCTCTGAAACCGCGTCTGGGAAATCCACCGCCGCGCATAATGGAAACAACCGGCGGCATGCTCAACTCGGTAGGGTTGCAGAATATTGGGGTAGACGTTTTTATCGAAGAGAAGCTTCCCTTTCTTCGCCAATATGATACTGCGGTAATTGCCAACATCTACGGCGAAACCTATGATGAATACAAAAAAGTGGCGAAAAAATTAAGTGCGGTAAAAGGTGTACACGCTCTGGAAGTAAATATTTCCTGCCCTAATGTGAAAAAGGGAGGAGTGAGTTTTGGTTCCGATCCTAAAGTTGCCGCCAAAGTGACGCAAACGGTAAAAGAAGAAACCTCTTTGCCCGTCATCGTCAAGCTTACTCCCAATGTAACTGATATCGCTGCTATCGCTCAGGCTGTGGAAAAAGCAGGAGCGGACGCAATATCATTGATTAATACGCTGACGGGAATGGCTGTTGATTTAAAAACAAGAAAACCTTATTTAAGAAATATTACCGGCGGATTATCAGGTCCGGCAATCAAGCCTATTGCTCTGCGTATGGTCTGGGAGGTTCTACAAAGAGTTTCTGTGCCGGTTATCGGAATCGGCGGAATAATGACAGCCGAGGACGCGCTGGAATTTTTAATTCTGGGAGCGCAAGCGGTACAGATAGGTACGGCAAATTTTATCAATCCTCACGCCACGATGGAAATTATCGAAGGAATAAAAGATTACCTCACCGCAAACAAAATAAAAGACGTCAACGAGATTATCGGCACCTTCCAATCCTAAATCATATTTGTCCTCCGCTGGCGGAGGTGTCCCGTACTGTATCGGGACGGAGGTGGATAAAATAATTCCAAATATGAGAGCGAACACTGAAGAAATAATCAGAGGCGTTTATCTAATCGGCGGTTCCGGAATAACATCAGCCGATGACGCGGCGATTTATCTGATAGATTTCGCGGGAGATCTGGTTATGATTGACGCCGGTGCCGGCAGAAGCTCATCCCAGATTATTCGTAATATTGAAATGCTTGGCCTGAATCCCGCGAATATTTCTCATTTGATACTGACACATTGTCACATAGATCACATCGGTTCAGCGCCTTTTTTCAAAAAGCAATACCGCACCAAGATCCTGATTCATGAACTGGACGCCGAGGCTGTGGAGAATGGTGATTCCCGTAAAACTGCGGCCAACTGGTATGGTATGACTTTCCCGCCGATGGCAGTGGATCAGAAGCTAAAAGGTGAGCACGAGACATTAAAATATGGTCAGGAAGAATTACATTGTCTGCATACACCCGGCCACACGCCTGGTTCTATTTCTCTTTATCTGGACCGGGAAGGGAAGAGGGTTCTCTTCGGGCAGGACATTCATGGTCCGTTTCACAAAGACTTCGATTCCGATATCAAAGCATGGAAGAAATCCATGAAGAATTTGTTGGCGTTGGATGCCGATATTCTCTGCGAAGGACATTTCGGAATATATGAATCAAAAGAAGGTGTGCGCTCTTACATTGAGCGGTATCTGGAAGAATACGAATAATAACAAATAAACGGTCCCCGGTAGTTTTATAACTTTCTGAATAACCATTTCTTCCTCAATGTTGTTTTTTTTGTTTCCTCAATTCATGCAACATTCCGTAATAAACACTATTCACATTCGACGACAAACATCCGGCCGAACTCTCCACCGCTCAAAGTACCCCTCAACATATAGAGGCTCCACTAAATACTGAGGGTAACCTGATCATTTTAGACATCCCAATTGTTCTCACTTATTAATCTAACCACCTACTATTAAACGATGAATCCAAACTTCCAATTCGCCTTTGACTATTGGCATGCTACTTGCGATTACACTATAATGACACTGGTCATCTCAACCAAGATCGACTTGAGGTTGAAGATGATCCGATCGCGAAAGAAGTGAATATGAAGACATTTGCACCTCTGTATTTTAATGTTTACATAAGTTAGCTACTAATAAAAAATCAGGGGAGGATGCTATGAAGGAACAAATGAAAGAGCTGCAAAAACTCAAAGGGATAGGGGAGGTCTTATCGCGTCGTCTAGTCGAATCAAGCTATGACACAATTGGTAATGTTGCTGGTGCAGAAAAAAAAGGGTTAGAGAGAATAATGGGGATGAATCCACAAAAGGTACGGACTATCGTAACCCAAGCCAGGAAGATGACGGGGGAAGTCGAGAAAAATCGTCACACATGGTAGCGGCAACATGCGAATGACGGTCATTTCTGATGAAAAGAGATCAGGCAAAGCACAGGAAAAGATTTGTAAGATCAAAAAGTATTTTGGGAAGTAGTGTCATCGGCGTGTCATGCTTCCAAGCGTCTTTTTATTCACGGCTGCGGTTACATGATGAACCATAAACATGACTCCGAAAGATATTAGAATAAAAAGTTCAGAAAATAACAATAACAAAAAATAAAAGGAGGGCGTGTCAATGAAAACAATTTATAGACTAGTGGTAATGATGGTGGCGGTTGTCGTTTTGTTGATGCTCCGCATGCCTGCGCAGGCGTCTGAGATAGATGAACGCATCGAATCAACTGCCAGGAATTCATATGTATTCAGGACCTTCCTTCAGGATGATGATATCAAAATAAAGTCCATTGATGGCAGTGTCACCTTGGCGGGGATTGTCGCGGACAATTTCAATAAGTCATTGGCCCAGGAGACATTAGCAGGCATGCCCGGTGTCAAGAATGTTGACAACAGGCTGGAAGTCAAAGGTGTATACCCCACCGTAAACTCGGACGCATGGCTCCGTGATAAAGTGAAAGCCACGCTCTTGTTTCATAGCAGTGTGAACGGATTAAAAATTGAAGTTAATGTGAAAGACGGCATTGTCAACTTGCGAGGTGGTGCGACAAGTATCGCACAAAAGGAACTGGCGGCTGAATACGCCAAGGATGTGGAAGGAGTTAAAGGCGTAAATAATGAGATGATATTGATAAAGGCCGCAAAAAAAACACAGACGGTAGGCCAAAAGATTGATGATGCTTCCATCACCGCCCAGGTCAAGCTCTCATTGCTGTATCATCGATCGACCAGCGCCATTAATACCAAGGTAGTGACGAACAATGGCGACGTTACGTTGTACGGCAAAACCGGCAGTGTAGCGGACAAGAATCTTGCCACCAAAATTGCCAGCGACGTAAACGGCGTAAATAGTGTAAATAACCGGATGATTATAGAGTAGTCCAAATAGAATTTGATTCCACCGCATATTGGGGCCAAATGAATTATTTCAGACATCTCCATTGCTCCCACTTAATACATCCGTGGCCAACGAATACATGGTTGGAATATTGGGTAATCAATGAAAGGTAGAAATGGAAAACTATACAATGAAACAAATGACAACAAAATCAACCGCAGGCTTTCAGCGACTAGCGATACCTCTGATAATCTTACTGCTGGCAATATTTCAACTTCAACCAGCGCTGGCTCTGCCTATTTCGGATAATAGCAACGCTGTTGCCACCGCGGCTATGAAGCTTGTTCAGTTCGGATCCGATCCCAAAGCCCGAATCGATACCCTGGCCGTCGCTACCCTTGTGGATTATGTTCTCGGCGCTAAGCCGAATAAAGAAACCGATCTCCCGTCATTCCATAAAGCTCCCGGAGCCTATTATGAATTCGATACACGAATAAGTATCTCCAAGTTCCTGCAGTACTCATACAGCAACCAGATTCCTTCAGTATTCACAAGCCCGTCGTCTCTTCGCTATTCCCTATGCAACATCCGACAGGGGAAATTACAGCAATTGTCCAACAGTGGGATATTGGCATTACCGGATAGCAAACCTACAATCATTCGTGGATTACAGCGTGATGCTATCACACCGGACCTCACCACCGGTGTCTACTATGAATACGATCTGAATAGAACATTTATCCTTCTTAATCACAAGGGACGGCAAACACTCATTACCGTGTCTCAACAGATCAACATATCTGATGTTGGTAAAAAGGGTGTCATCCTGGGGAATGACGAGGATTGGAATTATTACTATTCGGACGAACCCGGATCGACCAAGGCGTTTTTGGGCTGGGTTAAATCATATATCTATGACTATTTTTCCGTGGCCGTTTATGTTGAGACAGGCTCTTCACCATCCATGTTCAGAACAGGCGTTTTTCAATGGATTCGGGCGGGATGGTCGGGAGTTAATTTTGTTCAACCCAAACATATCATTAGGGGAATAAAACGATATGCTAAAAGTTCAAAATCGGTCCTCGAATCGCCAAACCTGCCTGCACTAAATCAGATAGCCTCGGCTTATCAACAGCTTTCATCCTTGTCCCGAAGTGATTTACTGGAAAAATACATGGCCTTGCAGCAAGCCCGACAGTCACTGGCCGTTCAAAGCGGCAAAATTGAGACAAACAAAATTAAAAAGCAGGACTCCTTTGCCACCACCCCGAAAGAACAAATCGTTGAAGAATTGATGCTGGAATATTTAAAAGTTGCCCTGGGCAAACCATCCCTGTTAGGTAATAAAGTCATTCATGTCTTGTCTAAACAAGAATGAAACATTGATTCTATGACCGTTGGGTTAATGGCACAACGAACTGAGGAACGAATCTTACCTCTTTTAACAACATAAGAATATTAAGAACAACCCTTCTTTATTTGAGTCAATAATTGTGGCCTGCTTCCTGTAATGTTTTTTTCTTGTTTCCTCAATTCATGCAACATTTCAATCAGTAATAAACTCTATTCACGCCAGACGACAAACATCCGGCCGAACAGTCCACATCTCGTCAAACTATCCCTCAGTATGCTGAGGTTCCACCGTATATTGAGGCCAAGCGAATCATTTCATACCCCCATAGTTTCCTCTTGTTAATCTAACCATCTATTATAAAGGATGAATTAAAACTATTTAGTTGTTGGCAGGTTACTTGCAATTAATATCTTTATAATGAGAAAAAACAATGGAAAAAAGATTGAGGGATTTAAAGACCACAGGGATTATCTATCTTATGCTCAGGTATGTTTATCTTGGATGGACGATAAGGACCATCAAAAGCTTTACGAGATTTTATTTTAAAGGAAGGGAGAGATAGAACCGTTTAGTTATATGCGACAAATGAGTTTACTTGCTCATAGTCAGGATTAAACCAAAGTAAAAAATAAACAATGAAAGAGATGGTCAAACTTACAGGTGTAACTTTGAGTCCAGGCAGGAAGGTTATGGTAATGCCTAATACCTACAAAAAGACCGAGAAAGATCCCGATTATTTCTTTTACTGGGGCCAACGAAAAGAAGGGGCAGTTAAAACACGCCAAGGTAAACGATTTATAACTGGAGGAGGGTTAAAATGTGGCAAAAATTAAATGACATAAAAAATGGTCATACTGAAAGTGCCTTATTAGAAGTCCCTGGCGGATGGATAGTCAGAACAGTCGTAACGTATTATTCCTCCACCGGAGGAGGAACGAGTTGCTCGGTAGCACAAACCTTTGTGAGTGATCCAAAACATGAATGGGAAGATTTGGAGATAGAAAATCTCTAAAGAAGGGGGGTAGGTACATCCAATGATTACAAGTACCCCGAAAAAACCGTTTTCGATGATTCGAGAGTTCTACTTGGCAGACTGGTTTACTCTTGCGAACGCTGTCTGCGGCACAGGTGCACTCTTCTCTATCATAACATATCTCGAACAGCATGATGTCAGGCACGTCTATTTCTCATGCAGTCTCGTCTTAGTTGCACTGATATTTGACTTCTTAGACGGTCGCATCGCCAGGTGGCGGAAAAAGACTTCGATACTAGGTCGAGAACTCGACTCACTAGCTGATATTATCTCCTTCGGAGTGGCCCCCGCAATCATCGCGTATGGTTGCGGTATGCAAGGCCTGTACGATCGCATCGTCTTGGTTTTTTTCGTTGCTTGCGGGGTATCACGCCTTGCCAGGTACAATGTCACTGCAGAAACATTATCCCAGGGAACTGACAAGGTGAAGTACTTCGAGGGAACACCAATACCGACTTCGATTCTCCTCGTCTTTATCCTCTCACTGGCGACATGGTTCGGTGCAATAAACCAGAACCTGTGGTTCGGCGAGATTACTATTGTCGGCTTCAAACTTCATCCTCTCGTTCTCATGTTTGCTCTTTCGGGTTCGTTGATGATAAGTCGATTCCATATCCCCAAGCCATAATATTGTATAACAAGGGAGCGAATCCTTTTGGCAAGAATTAAGCTGATTTTCAAACGGTTATCATTCATTCTCAGTGATGCATTCAAGTGTAATCTTGTAGGTGAAACAAACAATTGCTTATTTCCGCAAGTGAAGCACTGGATAATTTTTATTTTTCTATTTCCTTAATAAAATATTTCATATGTCTTACCTGAAGGTAGGCACAAAACTACCGCCAGCCGAAATCAATATTAAGATCACTCGGCGCTTCCAGTTCAATATTGTTCTGTATTGTTTTTTTCTGTCCGGCGGGAACATCCAGCAACCAGACAAACTTGGCATGGTCTTTTTCCACCGGTTCCGGATTCTGCCTGAAGTTCAACTTTATTCTTTTGTCGCGTGCCTGCGGTACCGGTTCTTCGATGCGCAGTTTAATGTTGGCATTCCCGGAATTCTTTGCCTCAATCAGCCATTGCCAACTTCTGGTTTGCTTATCCTGAAAAATTGTTTTTTCGCCGGACTGATCCGCTAATGTTGTAGAGGTGACTGAAACAAGCGGGCTTGTTCCAAAAAAGAGATCTCCTTCGGAACCGGCAAAGGAAAATTCACGTTTGCCAAGCACAGCTCCATCAATAACAAATGTTGCCTGTCCGTGAGGAATTTCTGCTGGTTTATCCAGCTTTACCTGAGCGCGAACAAAAGCCTGCGGATTTATGGCTGGACGAACCAGAAAAAGAAACTCCGCCGGCCATAATTCATCTTTGATTTTTAAACGCTGCCTGCTTCCGGCCGTAATGTTCTTTTGTCCCAGCGACCAGACAGAATAGGTTGTATTTCGCGTTTCCGTGGGAGCCGCACCCAGAGTTTCATCTTCCGCAGACACTTCCTGCTGCAATAATGCAGGTGCTGCCGCATCTTTATTTCGTACCGCTTTGTAAAGCTTTCTGGGTTTTATAATCCATTCCGGCATATCCGGAGGACTAACATTTATTACCGGTTGCAGAGTGGCTAAATTTAACTGCACATGCTTCCAGTCTTCACCGGATGACTGCCAGATTTCCGCCTCCCAGGAAAAGGAAACGTTTTTGTTTGCTGGTAGAGCTTCAATACGGTAGAGAGGGAGCCAGCCGCAACCGGCAAGCGTGTATGCGTAGTTTAAAGATACTTCATTTTGAGTGGAACCGGACAGTGTTAATGTTACTTCCCATGCAGTTTCTTTGCGACCTGCAGCTTGATTTAGTTCGTCTTGAAGTTTCTTGATTTTTTTATCTAATTTTTCCAACTGGGTTTCAGTAGTAAATTTTTCCTGACTGGATTTCTGGACGTTTTTTCCGATAGCGTCGGCCAGTTTATAGGAATCAGCGACGGTTTTTGTCTTTGCTTTTGTCTGCGCCTGCCAAAACTGAAGCTGTGCTTCGAGTGCCTGCAGCTTTGCCAGAAATTCTTTTTTTTCACTTTCCAGCACGGTTATCTGCTTTCGCAACTCGGCGATTCGGGCCTCATCCTGGACCTGAACAGATTTTGTTTGAATATCGTCAATTTTTACTCGACTGTCCGGAACAGGAGAAACTACAAAAGATTCGAGATCAGTCTGCGGAGGCAGAGTGAAAACAGCGCTGCATTTTCCATTATCGCATTGAAGATGAATTTTGGCAGTCTCTGATATTTTTGCAGAGCGGGGAAACAGCGTGACTTCCTTTACCGTCGCCATGGAACACAGGGGAAGCAGTAGAATTAAAGCAATGATCAACTTATGACGGATACAGAGATTATGTGATTTCATAAATTTCCACCTCTCCTTTAACCGGTTATATTATTTTGTTTTTGTCCCCCGCTGGCGGGGGGCAGGGGGTGGATGTGTTAATATTGAATCCACCTCCGTCACTGCGTGACACCTCCGCAAGCGGAGGATAATTAATGAAATGTTTTTATTTCCTAAGACTTTGCTTTACCTTTACAGCAATCTCTCTTGCCTTCTGCATCACTTCGGCTTCATTGATGGTCAAAAATTTGCGGTTTTCCATCACAACTTTACCGTTAATTATAACAGTGTCAACATCAGCGCCGCTCATCGCGTAAACAAGATGCGAATATTCGCTGTAAATCGGCGTCAAGTGCGGTTTATTCAGACCGATAACTATAATATCGGCTTTCTTTCCAGCTTCCAGAGAACCGGTTATCTTATCCATGCTGAGAGCTTTCGCGCCTTCAATGGTGGCCATGCGTACGACTGTTTGGGCGTCCATTACGGTCGGATCGAGTCTGGCAACTTTGTGAAGTTTTGCTGCGGTGGACATTTCTTTTATCATGTCCAGATTGTTGTTACTGGCGCAGCCGTCGGTTCCCAGACCGACCATGACGCCGGCATTAAGCATTTCCGGTACCGGAGCCACGCCACTGGCCAGTTTCATGTTGCTGGCCGGATTGTGGACAACTTTACAACCGTGATCGGCAAACAATTTAATATCTTCATCCTTAAAGCAGACGCAATGAAACGCGATTAATTGCTCGTCGAGATAACCAATGTCTTTCAGGAAAGAGACTGCGCCTTTTCCGAACTTTTCTTCAAGCTGTTTTTTTTCTGCGGCGTTTTCCAGCAGGTGCAGCCCTATCGGCAGATGATAATCTTCGGCAAGTCTTTTCACCTCGGTCAGCAGAGGATTTGAACAGGTATAGAGCGCGTGCGGCTCGATAATTATATTGACCAGAGGATCGCCCTTCCATTTTTCGATAAGCATTTTTGTGTAAGCAATACCTTCTGCGGTAGTTTTAAAGTTAGGCGAGGGGAAATCAAACAGCACTTCTCCTACAAGACAGCGCATTCCAGCCTCTTTTGCCGCGCGGGCAGTTTCATCTTCGAATATGTACATATCGCAAAAAGTGGTAGTGCCGGATTTGATCATTTCGGCGGCGGCCAGCAGCGAGCCCCAGTAAGCAAGCTCTTTATTCACATTTTTGGCTTCGGCGGGAAAGATGTAATTATTGAGCCAGTCCATAAGTTCCAGGTCATCGGCGATACCGCGAAAACAGGTCATTGCCGCATGCGTGTGACAATTGACAAAGCCGGGCATAATCAGAGAATCATTGGCCGTGATGGTTTTTTTAGCTTGATATTGTTTTGTTATTTGTTCAGTATGACCAACAGCAATAATATTGCCCGCGTTAATCGCGATAGCGGCGTGATCAAGATAAGTGTTTTTAGAGTCGAGCAGAAGTGCTTTCCCGCCGGTGATGATTAAATCAACTTCGCGCATATTCAACTTCCTTTCCAAGGTGAATCATGCTTATCATATAAGCCGTGAAATCTTCAAGAAACAAAAAACAAAGAGAAAAATTAATCAGTATACTCTTGACAGTGCAACGCAAAAATAATATAAGCCCAATCGCTTATCATATTTTAATTCACATGCCTGGGTGGCGGAATTGGTAGACGCAAGGGACTTAAAATCCCTCGGTCCTTGAGGCTGTGCGGGTTCAATTCCCGTTTCTTGCAACATTGGCAGTTGCATGAATATTGCAACTTTCTAAGGATCTGCTTTTTAGCCAGGCAGCTTCTCATTGACATGTAAGAACAAATGTCTTATTCTTTCTACAAACAAGCAAGTTTTTATTAAAAAATTGCTTCAATTATTTGAGATTGATTGAATATAATGTAGGCAATAATAATCGTACTTATTATTCGTGAGAAGTGCCATGCAAAACAGCATTCCTAAAGATATAAGACGCTCACGCTTTACTCGCATTTTGATTAAGATTGGTAGTTCGTTACCACTTAATCCTGAAGAGGAGCGCAGGCGGATATCAGCGGTATTTATTCTACTGACAATCATGACTGCCACGGCTCTTTTTTCTGTCTACCATTTTTACAGCCGGGAATACTTCATTGTTGCATGGGACGGGTTGGGATTTTTTGTTTCTTTGTTTATCCTGTTCTATCTTCGCAAAAGAGAGAAAACGGAAGCTGTTTACTGGATGTTAGGCGTGGGCCTTATCCTTTTTGGCAGCATCACTACTATTCTCGGCAGAACAGAAATCTCCATATTTTTCTGGGCGTTTATGTTACCTATAGCATGCTTTTCCGTTATGGGAGATAAAAAAGGGAAGGTGTTTGCATTGTTATTTTTCTGCATAAATTTCTTTTTAATGATAGCGCCAGAACAAATGATGCGTTCAAAACCATACACCCATTTTATCATTATACGCTTCAGTATTGTCTATATTATAATCACCTTTATTGTTTACTATTACGAATTGTCACAACAGATGCTTATCAATTATATTCGGCAGGAAAAGGAAGAATTTGCAAACGCTTCAAAGCTGGATCCACTGACCGGACTTTACAATCGTAGAGAAATGTGGACAAGCATGGAGGGTGAGCGGGAGCGTCAGTTGCGGCTGAGCAAGCCGTTTACAATCATTCTCAGCGATATTGACGATTTTAAGCATGTGAACGACACCTTTGGACACGACAGCGGTGATTATGTATTAATAACGATTTCACGCCTGATGAAGGATATGGTTCGTGGTATTGATTTTACTTCACGATGGGGTGGAGAAGAGTTTCTCATCATGCTGGTAGAGACTGATCTTGATGATGGACAAAAAGTTGCCGAGCGTATACGAAAAAAGATTGAAGATACTGAATTCAAATATAATAATGTAAACATTCCCGTTACTATGACATTTGGCCTTAGTGTGTATAAGGAAGCTTCTGATGATATTGAAGCCTGCATCAAACGAGCTGATCAGGCTCTTTACAAAGGTAAACACCAAGGGAAAAATATGGTTGTCGCCGCATGATGTGCCGCGTTTAATCGGCTATCTGGTGGTCGTCATCAAGATTGCCTTTCCTTCTGCTAAAATATTTTATATTTGATAAGATATTGCTTGTTAAAAAAACAATCTGCCTTTAATAACTAAACCATCTGGCTTTATGTTCCATGTTATATCGCGCCTTTTGTTTGGCCATCTCATTGACGGCGCAAAGGCCGCCGCCCAGCTTACAGGGATCCATCTCGATTACCCGGTTATTCAACCGGTCATACCAGTCCCGATCCCTGAGGAGTGGACCCAAATACCTAGCCGCCATTACATCCATCAAACCAAATTCACCATTTTCCGCCTTGTTGCCGTTAACAAACGCATTCCAAGCCGCCTCCTGTCCACCACCCAAGTCGCCATAGGTCGGCATAATTGAATAAAATACACCCAGGACTGCCCAGTTGGCCCCCCAAAAATACTTTGGATCGAGCTCATTACCGCGCTTCGACGCGGCAATACCATCCTGAACATCTGTAATCTCCTCCGGGTGAGCCAACTGCAGAGTGCACCGCTTGGCAACATTGATCGCATACCAAGTCAGAGCCTTCAAATCATCCTTCGTCAGAAACTTGACTGCTTCATAAACAGGGGTCCCGCTTTCTACTGCTTTACGAAATCTGGAATTATTGACCTTCATGGCCCGCATACCATAATCTGTTCCGACCCTGTACAGGGATATGGCGTAATCGTTATTTTCGTCCTCTACAAACAGACCATAAGCCGCATACAAGAAAGACGTCGTTGCCAGGAGGTTATAATTTGTCGGCGCCATTTCAGTAAGCCCTGTCACCACCAGCAGAGCCCCTGGAAGGCCTTCTTTGACAAAAGCGCCATTTTTCTGCCTCAGAAGTTTATCCACGAGATCATCCACCGACGTATCCAGCAAAGGAACGACGGTTCTCTGCACAGTATGCCTTGTTGCTGCGCATCCTGATAAATCCACGAACAGGAAAACAATCAAACAGAGGATTGAAATACTCTCGAAAAGCAGTCTAACCTTTCTTGTCATAATTCCAGCCTCCTTAAAAAATCATTTTTTAAACAAGCTACAAATATGTATGAATTCCTTATCCTATTTCAAAAATTAGCAAACAATAATGATAGTTACGAGAAAAGAGTAAAAGTCAAAAAGATCGTGAACCCAAAAGAAATAGTTTGTGCTATTGCTTAACCGCACTCATTGCAATTCATAGGTCACGTGAAGTTGGGGAGAGGGAATGCCCAAATGATAGCTTCCCTCTGTTTTATTGCTATTTCAGTGAGGAGGGGGATTGTCTAAATGACATTCCCCCTCCATAAATTAGGTTTAAGCTTTCAATCCCTGAACCGT